>CAZIPY010000150.1:0-5877 GCA_964541125.1 uncultured Luteolibacter sp.
ACAAGCTCGGCCTGGCCTACGTCTCCTGCTCGCCTTACCGCGTGCCGGTCGCCCGCCTCGCTGCTGCTCAGGCTGCCATCGAGTCCGGCCACAAGCCGCGTCCCGCCAAGAAGGCCGCTAAGAAGCGCAAGCCCGCCGCCAAAAAGGCAGTGAAAAAGGCCGCTCCTAAGAAAGCTGCCAAGAAGGCTACCAAGAAAAAGGCTGCCAAGAAGAAGGTCGCTCGCAAGAAGAAGTAAGCTTCTTCGCTAAGCAATCATGAAGCCGCTCAGGGAAACCTGAGCGGCTTTTTTGATCTCGCTCCGCTCGATCCACGAGGAGTGCATGGCCCGCCGGCCATGTGGTTAATGTTTTGCCAACTCGCTATGCTCGTCGGCCCTTCGGTCGTTATTTCGACTTCAATGAGTAAGTCGATCTGTTACGAATGTCATCATGAAGGCTGAGCAAAAACCAAATCCTCTATGGCCGTCCGTCTTGGTCATGGGAGTGTTCTTCGTGCTGGCCGGTTTCACGTATTTCTTTCTAACACAGGCAACTCCTGAGTTTTACCATCTCGGTATTTATCAGGCCTTGTTCATAGCCATGGGCTTGTCGTTTTTTCTGGCTCTGCCGACCATCATCTTGGCCGTCCTTCTTTCGCTGCTTCGCAAAAAGTTGCGGCTCCCACAATGGGTATGTGGCCGATTGTTCATGGGCTTGGGCGCCTGTGCTGTCGTTGTCGCCTTGTTGTTGGGACTGCTCCATTCCAGGCCAAAGGACCGGCTGATGAGGCTGACTTCAGGGGCTGCTGCAGATGCAGGGAACGTGCAAGTGGCGGGGTTCAATGCATTCCTCGCTCACCGCTGGCTATATGCATTCGATGCCACGGAAGCGGGTATCGCCACCATGGTATCCGAGCTAGGGCTGGGTCATCATGAAGGATATGATCTGAGATCGTCTTTGGAGCGTGACACCCTTTTATTGGAAGGCGATCCGGCTCTGATGGAGAATGTGCCGAATGGGCATTCTACGCAGACCTATTCAAAAATGCTCCTCTCTGATCAGGCAAGTAGTTGGATGGTTTTGGTCTATTCGGATAAGACCAAGCGTGCATGGTTGTTCGCTGGCTATCAGAATTGAGCGGCAGAATTAGATCGAATGAGAACTTTCCTCCACTGGTTAAGCATGCTCCTGCTCACGCTCATGACCTTCTGGCATCTGGCCAGTGGTTTTGTCGTCTTCTTTTTTGTCAGTCGGAACCTTTGGATCCTGGCTGCGCTCGTCACCATCCTCTTTCCGGCCATGGTGCTCATGCGGAAATCGACTGACCGCAAGTGGGCCGCCTTGGATATCTTGCTCATACTTCCGGGATTGGTGCCCGCATTTCTACTCGCATCCATATTCAAGCCGGCTATGGAGGATTTGCTGTTAGCGATCGCGCTCTATGCCTTTGTGATTGTTGGACCGATTGTTTTGGTCTGCACCGACGGTAAACATTCAGCGACTTCATGAAGCCCATTCGTCTCCTCACTCTCGTCACCTGTCTGCTGCTGCCGCTGCAGGCTGAGGAAGTGCGCCCGAACATCCTCTGGATCATGGCGGAGGATATGTCGCCGGATCTGGGCTGTTACGGCAATGAGGTGGTGAGCACGCCGAACATCGATGGCCTGGCGAGCAAGGGCATGCTCTTCCACAAGGTCTTCACCACGGCGCCCGCCTGCTCGCCCAGCAGGACCGCTCTGGCTGTTGGTGTGTTCCAGACCACCTTGGGCGCTCACCACATGCGCTACAGCCAGGAGCTGATGCCAGAGTTGCCCAAGCCCTACAAGACCCTACCGCAACTGATGCAGGAGAGGGGATATGTCACTGGCAACATCAAGGCCATCGGCGGCACCGGCTCGGGCAAGGACGACTGGCAGTTCAAGATCGAGGGGAGTAAGTGGAACACAGACTCCTGGAAGGAACTGAAGGCCAAGCAGCCCTTCTTCGCCCAGATCAACTCCAAGGACTCCCATCGTGGCTTTCCCTCCACCGAGGGCATCGATCAGGCGAAAATCAAACTGCCGCCATACTACCCCGACCACCCCGTCTCGCGAAACGACTGGGCAGGCTACCTCGCCAGTATTCAACGCTTCGATGCTCAGGTGGGCGCCATCCTCAAACAGCTCGAAGAAGACGGCCTCGCGGACAACACCATCGTCTGTGTGCTCTCGGATCACGGTCGCCCCATGATTCGGGGCAAGAACTGGCTCTACGACAGCGGCACCCACATCCCGCTCATCGTCCACATCCCCGAAGGGTTGAAGAAGCCGGACGCCTACAAAGCTGGCGCGGACTCCAAGCAACTCATCAGCGCCATCGATCTGGTCGCAGAGACCGTGCTCTTTGGGGGAGGGGAGGTGCCGAGTTGGATGCAGGGCCGCAGCTTCCTGCGTAAGGACCGTAAGCCACGTTCCTTCATCCCCACTGCCATGGATCGCTTCGGTGATGTCGATGCCCGCAGTCGCGCGATCCGCACCGAGCGCTACAAGTACATCCGCAACTTCAAGCTGCCGGGATCCATCAACGAAAGCACCACCGCCTACCGCCGCGCCGCACATCCCGTCTACCACCTCCTCAAGATCCTCGGCGAGAAGGGCCAACTCACTCCTATCCAAGCCCAGTTGCTTAAACCCATGGTCGAGGAAGAGCTCTACGACCTGGAGAAGGACCCCTACGAGACCATCAATCTCATCGGCAAGCCCGAGCACAAGGATACTCACCAGAAGCTCAAAGCCGAGTTGGAAGCCTGGCTCAAAACCAGTCAGGACAAGGGTCTTGGTAAAGACAGCGAGGCCATCGTCGAGCACTTCAAGCAATACGGCATCTCCACCTTCCAGAAGCGGGCCGCCAGTATCGAAAAGATGCGGAAGGAGGTCTTAACGCAGGTGGAGTAGATGAATTCAGGTGATGGATATTCAGGAACCAAACAAACGCCCGATCTTTGGTGTAGTCGCTCTAGCGGCTCCTTTCATCGGCGTGTTGGGCTTTTTTGCTCTCATTCATTTTTGGCCCTCGGATCCGGCCGGGTTTGGAGCCCTCTTTCCTGGCTTGCTGCTGCTTTTCAGCGCCCCGCTGATCGGTGTCATTGCTGCGATCATCAGCCTCGTACGTAAGGAGAGGCTCAAAGCATGGGTCACTGCCGCGCTACTGGTCAATGGACTGCCGGTGATCAGTGTGCTTGCCCAACTATTGAAGTAGCTTCGCTAGACTACTCCACATTCTGCGCCTGCTCGCGGATCTTCTCGAGCTCGGTCTTGGCCTCGACGATGGTCTGGGCGATGCCGGCATCGTTGGCCTTGGAGCCGATGGTGTTGAACTCGCGGAACAGTTCCTGGCACAGGAAGTCGAGGGGGCGGCCGCAGGGCTCACCGCAGTCGAGGTAGTCGCCGAACTTGGCGAAGTGGGAGTCGAGGCGAGTGAGTTCCTCACTGATGTCGCAGCGGTCGGCAAAGAGGGCCAATTCGCGGACCACGCGCTCGTCCTCGAGGTCCAGCTCGAGGCCAGCGTCGGAAAGGCGCTTCATCAGCATCTCGCGCTGACGCTCGCAGCGGCCGGGTGCTGCCTCCGCCAGAGTGGCAGCGAAGCCCTTGAGGGTTTCGATGCGGGCAAGGAAATCATCTTTGAGGTGGGCACCCTCGTCGCTGCGCATGGCTTGCAGGGCGACCAATGCTTCAGAGAGGGCAGGGGTGATGGCGCCCATGGCGGTTTCCGCATCCATCTCGGCGTCGCCGGTGGTGATTAGACCGGGTTGGCGCAGGAGGTCACTGGCGCTGAGGCTAAGATCTTCTCCAATTTCCTCGCCCAGTTGGCGCAGGGCTTGGTGCAGGGCCACGGCCAGGTCCTGATTAACCTGCAGCTCGCTGGCCTCGGCGTTCTCGCGCTCGAGCTTGATCGACACTTGGGCACGGCCGCGGGAAATGGCGCCCAGCACGGTCTTGCGGATGCCGCTTTCCATCTCGGCGAGCTCGCGGGGCAGCTGGATGACCACTTCCGCCTGCTTGCGGTTGACGGTGGAGACCTCGACGGTGGCGAGCACTCCTTCGTGATGGCCCGTACCACGGCCAAATCCGGTCATCGATTGCATTCTCGGAGGGTGAGTTTCAGACAGCATCATGCAAGAAAAACAATGGTGGGGGCTCGACCGGGCAGCGGGTGACCGGCAAGCTGCTCCCATGGATAGAGTGACCACGCCTGTGATTTTTGCGATGCTCGCATCCATTTTGCTTAGCTGTGCCCCCAAGGATGTTCAGTTGGGCGGATTGGAAGAGCGAAGCTGGCAGGTGTCCGCCAACCTGTATGAACTTTTGATGAATGAGGAGAAGCGCCGGCTTCGGGAGAGCGGTCAGATGGTCGACCTTTTTGAGGGAGGCGGAGCCGTGGATGTGTTCCCACCCGATACATTGCCTGGCATCTTTGATGTCTGTTTTAATATTCCCTTTCCCAAGGAGGCCTCCCTTCGCTTCTCACCCAACGATGGAGAGTTGGTCGTCAGCCATTACCCGGAGCAGCTGGATCAGCTCGATGAGTTTATCCGCTCCCTTGGGTCCATGGACAGGATCATGATCGATAGAAAGATGTTCCATCCCAAGGGAGCCATGGTGATCAACGGAGGCGACGATTCCGAGGGCTTGGCCACTCGGAAGTGGCATTGTGCCAAGGAGGTCATCGAGGCCTTGATTGCGCTCCGCCAGGAACTCTCGTCCCAATCGAATCCTTTCGTCGACCCATCGGATCCGCCACCACCGCCGCCAAAGCTGACCCTGCGGCAGGAGTTCATGCGTTGGGGCATTGCATTCCCTGAGGGCGCATCGATTGCGTATCATCCAGAATCGGAAATCCTGACCTCCGTGCATCACCTGACGGACGCGGCCCGCGTTGAATTACTGCTGCTTCATGCAGCGTTCAAGCTCAGCGAAGAACAGGCGTCAAATTAGGTGGAATGAGTCAAATTTGATCCTGATTTAGCTCAGGGCTGGCTGCCCCAGACGGGTCGCTGAGAGTCCGCGCCCGCGATTGTGAATAAGAGATTTCGCCTCCGGCTCATCCCACTCTTTACAAGAGGGCCAAAGCCTGACAAACCCCTTCAAATTTAGCCGCTCTGCTTTTTTCAATGCGGCTGAAAACGTCCCCCAGCCATGCCCAAAGACACCTCGATTCGCAAAATTCTCGTCATCGGTTCCGGACCCATCGTCATCGGCCAAGGTTGCGAATTCGACTACTCGGGGGTGCAGGCCTGCAAGGCGCTGAAGGAAGAGGGCTACGAAGTCATTCTGGTGAACTCCAACCCGGCCACCATCATGACCGACCCGGAGTTCGCGCACCGCACCTACGTCGAACCCATCACTCCGGAAGTGGTCGAGAAGATCATCATCCGCGAGCAGCCCGATGCATTGCTTCCCACCCTCGGGGGCCAGACCGCGCTCAACACCTCCATGTCGCTCTGCAAGAGCGGCACGCCGGAAAAGCACAACGTGAAGATGATCGGCGCCAACGCCGAGGCCATCGACAAGGGCGAGGACCGCGATCTCTTCAAGCAGGCGATGGAAAAGATCGGCTTGGATATGCCCCAATCGGGCATCGCCCACACCATGGAGGAAGCCTGGAGTGTGGCCGACGAGATCGGTCGCTTCCCGCTCATCGTCCGCCCCGCCTTCACCCTCGGTGGTTCCGGCGGCGGCATCGCCTACAACCGTCAGGAGTTCGAAGAGATCGTCACCCGTGGCCTCGATCTCTCTCCGGTCAGCGAGATCCTCATCGATGAGTCGCTGCTCGGCTGGAAGGAATTCGAAATGGAGGTGATGCGCGACTGCGCCGACAACTGTGTGGTCATCTGTTCCATCGAGAACTTCGATCCCATGG
>CAZIPY010000151.1:0-6678 GCA_964541125.1 uncultured Luteolibacter sp.
GTGGAGCGTGGGCTTTTGTTTCGAGATTTAAGCCGAAGAGGCGTTTTGCGTTACCGAAGCAGATGTCTTCAATCAGTTGAGACAGCGCTTCAAAGTCATCAGGCAGTTCGCCCCTATCGGCTTCAGTGCCGATGAGGTTGCAGAGGATGCGGCGGAAGTATTCGTGGCGCGGGTAGGACAGGAAGGAACGCGAATCGGTCAGCATGCCCACGAAGCGCGAAATCAGTCCGGTGGAAGAGAGTGCGTCCATCTGCAGCTCCATGCCGTCCTTCTGATCGAGGAACCACCAGCCGGAACCGAACTGAATCTTGCCAGCCACACTGCCATCTTGGAAGGCGCCGGTCATGGCAGCGAAGAGGTAATTGTCGCGAGGGTTGAGGTTGTAGAGGATGATGTTGGGCAGTGCGTCGGCGGCAACGAGCGTGCCGAGGTATTTGAGAACGGCGGGCCCTTGCTGGGTGTCGTTGATAGTATCGAAGCCGGCATCCGGGCCGACCTTGGGGAACATCTTGGGGTTCACGTTGCGCACCACGCCGAGGTGGAGTTGCTTGGTCCAGCCCTTCTCCGCATCAAGCAGGCCGAAGTAGACCATCAGATAAAACGCGAACTGTTCCTGTTCGTCGGCGGTGACGGTGTCGCCATTGATGGCCTTGTCAAAGATCGCGATTGCTTGCGCTTCAGAACATTCGATCATGGGCAGTCGATCGAAGCCGTGGTCGGAGAGACGTGCTCCTGCTTCGTGGAAGTCGTCGTGACGCTTCTTGAGAGCCATCATGAGATCGTCCAAGTTAGTGATCGCCATTCCACTGGTCTCTGAGAGCTTCTTGATCCATGGATGCCAGATGTCGGGCTGGTCGACAAAGAAGGCCTTGTCCGGACGGAAGGTCGGGGCAACGAGGGTGTTGATATCGAGCTCTTTGCAGGCGTGGTGATGATCGAGCGAGTCGGCCGGGTCGTCGGTGGTGCCAACCATGCGCACATCGAACTTATCGAGAATGCCGTGCGCACAGAAGTCGTCCTCTTGAAGCTTGGCATTAGCCTTCTCCCAAATCTCATCTGAGGTCTTGGGGCTCAGCAATAGATCAATGTCGAAGTAACGCTGAAGCTCGAGGTGGGTCCAGTGATGGATGGGGTTGCGCAGCGTGTAAGGCACGGTTTCAGCCCAGGCCTCAAACTTGTCGCGTGGATCGGCGTCTCCGGTGATGCGTTCCTCCGCAATGCCATTGGCACGCATCAGACGCCATTTGTAGTGATCCCCACCCAACCAGATCTCACTCAGATCGTCCCAACGCTTATTGGTCGCCACTTCCTCAGGGCTGAGGTGGCAGTGGTAGTCGATGATGGGCTGATTCGCGGCGACGTCCTGAAAAAGACGTTGAGCGGTTGGCGAATGCAGCAGGAAATCCGTATCTGGGTAGGCCATGGCGGCGGAATCTCAGCGCATCCCCCGCCCCCATCCAAGGGAAAATAGGCGGTAATATGGCGAGAACTGCCTCAGACTTGGGCTTTACGGCGATCCTTACGCTTAGTGCCGCAGCAGGGACAGGGACAAAGATTGCCGATGTGGGTGGCGATCAGGAAAAGTCCTCCCAAGGAAGTGAGGACGCTAGCGGCCGTCACATTGAAGGATGCTTTGCCGTCTTCACCAATCGTCACCGAAGGGCAGCAAGCCTCATTGGCACAAGCGCCATCATTCGATGCGGTGGTGATTTGGCCTGAATTGGTTTCTATCGCCTTTTGGATATGCGGCGCGGCAGCTCCGGCCAAAATCAGGAGAATTCCGGCTGCGGCCGTGGCAATCACCCACTTACGGCCGTGGCGCTTGAATCCACGGACTACCATCGCAATGGCGATGGGAATAACCAAAGCCGCTGCAATCCAGTGGGTTGCGGGATGAGCCCAAGTGCTGCCAAAGGCAGGCAGGAGCAGGAACACAAATGGAGTCGCCATGCAGTGGATGGCGCAGAATGCCGAGAGAACTACCCCCAAACGGTCCACCTTCTTCTCGGCAGAACTCTCCGGAAGACTAAGGATTGGTGAGGGATTTGGGGCGATTTCGAAGCTCATCGGCGAGGCGTAATTGCCTCCAAATGTCGCCTAACGCAAGTGAATTGCAACAGAAAGGTGCTCCAGCCCCTCAACCGCGTCGAATTTCGCATCCATTGAAGAAGATCCATATCCGATAGACCTTCTTCTTGCGATTGATGATCACGCCGGTTTGCAGATCCACGCGCTCGGGAAGCTCCTGCTGGTTAATGTCCACCACAGCCCGAAATCCCCTTTCGGAGAAGATGTCGATGAGCATGGTGATGGCGATGGGATCGTCGAAGAGCTTGTCCTCGGTGTTGAACATGGCCCGGCCAGTGACCGCATAACGTTCCACCACAGGCATGACCTTGTTCTGAATGAAGTTCACCACCCAGATGAGGAGATCGGGATGCTCGACCTGATAGCTGTCGAGTCGGTTGATGAGCTTTTGGCGTCCACCCTGCACGATTTCATCGGCCAGTGGAAGATGGCGAAGGGTGTCGTAGGTGCGAGGGTCGAGCTCGAGCGAGCTCTGGTAATCGAGCTCGCGGATGATGTTCTGCTGCACCACATCCACTGCTGCCTGGGCGTTGATGAAGTGGTAGTGGAAGATCTGACGCAGGGAGACCAAGGCGTGGTAGGTCTTCTCCTTGAAGGTGCGATAGCGACCACGGGCCAACTCCTCATCGAAGTCGGTCTTGCGCTCTTCCCACAGCTCACCCACTCCGGATTCACGAACCTCGGCATTGTGAGCGAGTGTTTGCTCACCACGCTTAAGCTGGCGGGCGATGCTCTCGGCCTCGTCAATGAAGAGCACCATGATGTGGAAAGTCGGCTGGCGGAAATGATGCGCTTGGTCGGTATTGGAGAACTCCGTGCGCAATTGCATCATCTTGTCGTAGAGCATCTTCAAACACTCCACCTGCACTTGCGTGCGGGGGAAGCCGTCGAGGACGACGCTGTCGCGATACTCTTCCTTGAGAAGTTCGATGAGCAGGAGCTTGAGGACTTCCTCGTCCCCCACCATGCCACCTGCGGCCTTGATTTGTTCAGCCTCAGGCGAGTCGAGGAGCGCGCTGATAACGACGGGCTCGGCACTGATGCCGCGGACTTTCCGAATGAAGTCGGTATTGGTGCCTTTACCCGCACCGGGCGCACCACCGAGCAGAATCCATTCCTTGGGAAAGTGCAGCTCCTCGTGACCGAGCTCCTCCTCAAGAGCCTTCCAGACTCGATTGAAAATCAGCTGGGCGTCTTTAACTTCCAGCTCTTCAGAAGGAGCGGAATTGGGTGATGGCGGGATAGGGCTGGCTGACGGCGAACTCATGCGCGTGAACTGAGCATGAACCCTGCCGGGTTCCGATCAATCCTCAAAAGGTTGAAAATACGCTTCCCGGCCTCAGCAGTCACCAGGCTTGCTGATCTCCTCAAAATGACCCGCTTCGCAGGCACGGACAAAGGTCTCGGCCTCGCTCTTGAGCTTGTCCCAGCAAAGGCGGATCTCATCAGCCTCCTTCTTGCAGACACTGTGATCTTCAACGGCTGCTGAAATGCCCTGCAGCAGAGTCGAGAATTGACCGATGATCTGCTGGGTGCGCTGGAAGACGTGAGCTTCCTCTCGAGGATTGGTATCAGGGTCGCGGACGAAACTGCCACCCTGCTGGCGGCAAAGCCATTCGATGATGCCGGTGTCCTCGCTCAGCTCGATGATCTGCAACAGACGATCCAAGGGGTTGCGGCTACCCGAACCGTTCTCAGTCGGCTTCTCTGCCCACTTATAGACGAGGGACAGTGAAACACCCAGATCCGCGGCAACTGCCTTGGGTGAAGTCTTTTTGAGGGCCTCCTTGAGCACTTCGTGGCTTTCCATGCCAAGAATATGCTCCGGTCTACCGGGCTTTGAAAAGCCACAATGTCAGGGCTTTTCAGGCTTCACGCCCTTGATCTCTCCGATCAGCCACTGGGCAAAGCCGGTGATGGAGTGTGGATCGGTCTCCGGGCCCACCGGTCTCCCCCGCCCGCAGCCGTGTGGGAAGGTGTTGAGGTAGTAGTGCATTTTGGGGTGATGCTTGGGCAGGCCCTTCTCCCAGTAAGTCTGCAGCCACTTGCGTTCGACGAAGGGCTCATACTGCTTGTTCTTGGGTCGCTCGATCTGAGGGTTCTTCCAGATGATGGGACCGTAGTAGAAGACATAGTCTTTGTCCTGAGCGAGTGTCCACTTAGCACCCTTGATGACTTCCTCGGGTTTGGACCAACCCGTTTCGAGCGGCCAGTGGCGGTTAAACTGATGGGCCTCGTAGGCAATACCCTCCACCAGGTCGACAATGGGCTTCACGCGCTTGTCAGTGGCGAAGAAAGACGGATGCTCGACCATCATCATGATCTTGTAGTTGTCGTGCTTGGTCAGACCTTTGGCGTGGGCGTCCTTGAAGATCTTGCGGATGGTGGTGATGTCCTCAGCAAAGAGGATCCGGGTGTCTTCCTTGAAGGGTCCCGGCTTTGCATTCTTGTGACCGCGGTTGATGGCCAGACGATATTCACGGGCGAGGAGGATGTGTTCGACGGTACCGCCTTGAGCCTCCCACTTGCGGATAATCTTAATGAGGAGGTTCTTCTCGGGGTCAGGATTGTCGCGGTCTCCGCCCAAGCCCCAGTAATGCTCCATGAATAGGCGTTTGGTTTTGAAGTCCCCGTCGAGCCAGCCCTTTACCAGATCCGTGTGCTCTGCCACAAAGGGATACTTCCCCTTCTGTTCGGCGTAGGTTGGCATGCCTGCCCAAGAGCCGCCGTGATTGGCTTTATGATCGCGTTCGTCACGGGGAAGCGGTCTTAGCCCCACCCAGCCATGTTCGCGCTCCGCGAGTGAGTTGGTGAGCAGGATTAATGGCAGCAGGAGAAACAGGCATCTCATGTCACCTATACCACTCAGATGCTAACGGCTTATCAAGCGCCTGCCTCAGCGTCGTAATCCTTAGGTGCGCGGATGATCTTCTCCACGCCGTGTTTGGTCACGATGTTGCCCTTACTTGAGCGGGTCTTGATGCCGAACTCCGCAAAGTGCACGGGGCGCACCAGGTTGCGGATGCGCAGGCCTGACTTGAGATGAACCAGGAGCATTTGGGCGTCGCTCTCTGCTTCAGTCTTGTGAACGGCAAAGTAGAGCACGCGTGAGCCTGCCGTGCCTCGAGCGAGTTCGTATTCCTTGTCACGAGTGACGCCACCCACGCGGAAGCGCTTGGCATAGACGGTGCCCTGACGTCCGTCGCGGAAGATCATCGAGTAGATCAGATCCTCCTCCTTGCGGAAGACCGCCACGCGCATGGGCTTCTGACCGACGAAGACTTTGTCGGCGACTTTCGTCACGCGCATCTTGCCGTCTTGAGTGAAGGCGATGATGTCATCAATCGTGGAGCATTTCTCCACCGCTTCTCCATCTTTCTTGAGGCCGTAACCCGCGAAGCCGTTCTTGATATCGACGTAGAGGGTTTCGGTGGCGGCGACGACCTTGGTGCGGTCGACCTTACCGAAGGATTCTAGGCTGGTTTTGCGCTCCCGGCCCTTGCCGTATTTCTTGGCGAGATCCTTGAACCATTTGACCGTGAAGCGGGTCAGGTTCTTGAGGTTTTTCTCGGCTTCGGCGATCTTGCCCTCCAGCGCTTTGATCTGCTCGTCGGCTTTGAATGAGTCGTATTTGGAGATGCGCTTGATCTTGATTTCGGTGAGGCGAACGATGTCGTCCTCAGTGATCTCGCGCTTGAACTTTTTCTTGTAAGGTTTGAGGCCCTTGTCGATGGCCGCGATGACAGCCTCCCAAGTTTCGCATTCCTCGATGTCGCGGTAGATGCGCTTTTCGATGAAGATCTTCTCCAGAGAACTGAAGTGCCACTTCTCAGCGAGCTCGCTGAGGAGGATTTCGAGCTCACGCTTGAGCAGTTCGCGGGTCTGTTCGGCGTTGGCCTTGAGGATGTCGGTCACCCCCATGAACTGTGGCTTGCCGTTGTGAATGACGCAGGCATTGGGTGAGATGCTCAGTTCGCAATCGGTGAATGCGTAAAGAGCATCACGGGCGGACTCGGCAGCCACACCGGTGGGCAAATGAACGAGGATGTCGGCCTCGGCGGCGGTGTTGTCCTCGATGCGTGCAATCTTGATCTTACCCTTGTCCTGAGCGGCGACGATGGAATCCATCAGACCGCTGGTGGTGGTTCCAAATGGAATCTCGGTAATGCGCAGCAGATTCTTCTTCTCGACCTTGACCTGGGCACGAACTCGAATCTTGCCGCCACGCAGACCATCCTTGTAGTCGCTGGCGTCCATCAGACCACCAGTTGGGAAGTCGGGGACGAGTTCGAACTTCTCCTTACGCAAAGCAGCGATGGAGGCATCGATGAGTTCGAGGAAGTTGTGTGGGAGAATTTTGCAGGCCAGACCCACGGCAATGCCTTCTACGCCCTGCGCGAGAAGTAGCGGGAATTTGACAGGGAGAGTCTCGGGCTCCTTGCGACGACCATCGTAGCTAGGCAGCCAGTTGGTGGTCTTGGGGTTGAAAAGGATGTCCTTGGCCAGGGGTGTCAGGCGGGCCTCGATGTAACGTGCGGCAGCCGCGCCGTCGCCGGTCAGGGTGTTGCCCCAGTTTCCCTGGGTGTCGAT
>CAZIPY010000152.1:0-5318 GCA_964541125.1 uncultured Luteolibacter sp.
TCTTGTAGCCCCAGAGCGGCTTGCGGGTGTTGACGGGAATCACGTCGGACACACAGGCGAAGGCAGGAAGCAAAAGCACATACACCTCAGGGTGACCCAGGAACCAGAACAAGTGCTGGAACAGGAGCGGCGAACCACCACCTGAGAGCTCAGCGAGGCCGGTCTGGGCGGTGAAGAGGCCGGTGGGCATGAAGAAGGAGGAATGAGCGACGCGGTCCATCAACTGCATGATGCCGGCGGCTTCCAGCGGCGGGAAGGCGAGCAGAAGCAGGAAGCCAGTGACCAACATGGACCACACGAAGAAGGGCATGCGCATCCAAGTCATGCCGCGGGCACGCAGGTTGATGATGGTGGTGACGAAGATGACCGAGCCGAGTAGTGACGAGGTGATCAGACAGACCAGTCCAATCAGCCACTGCGTCTGCCCCGCCAACCATTGGTTGACGATCTGACCATCCGCAAAGCCCGCCAAGGGTGAGTAGTTCGTCCAACCGGACTTGGCGGCACCGGACTCCATGAAGAAGGAGGCACACATCAGCAGGCCACCGACGAGGTAGATCCAGTAACTCATCATATTGAGTCGCGGGAAGGCCATGTCGGGAGCACCGATCTGCAGTGGAGTCACGTAGTTGCCGAAGGCACCGAAACCGAGCGGCACGATTCCAAGGAAGACCATGATGGTGCCGTGCATGGCACCGAACATGTTGTAGGTCTCACCAGTGAGTTTGCCATCCACCAGCCAGCGCGCCTTCCAATCTTCGGTGAAACACCAGGCCATCCACTCGGGCAGCGGTTGATGCGGGTAGGCAATGCTCCAGCGCATCACCATCATCAGGTAAAAGCCGAAAGCCAGGAAAAGCATGGCAGTCAGGCCATACTGGATGCCGATCGTCTTGTGATCGGTCGAGAAGATGTACTTTTTCCAGAATGGTGGATCGTGATGATGATCGTCAGCGCTCATGATGGATGCGGGAGGCGTTGGTTCGCGATGAAAGGGTGAGAAAGGTTAGTTCAGGGGGAAATCGGTCGGATTCAGGGAGCGGCAGCTTCCACCGGCTCAAGAGTGACCGGATTGACCATCGTTGCGGGATCCAAGGGATCACCGGGCAGATTCTTGGCGTGGTTGGCACTCAGTTCTTCACCGGTGACTTGAACACCGGGTTTGCCGCGTTTGGCCGAAATTTCGATGGCCGCCTTAGCCATTTCCACACTGACGATGTCACCAGTGTTATTGCCAAGGCCGTTGCGCATGAAGGTCATGACGGCAGCGAGATCCTCGGCAGAGACGAGCCTGGCCGCCATACCACCGGGGTAAGTCTTGCCAGTGCTGGTGGGGCCCTTGAGGCCGTTGAGAATGATCATGGCGAAACGTTCAGTATCACCAACCACCCATTCGGAACCGATCAGTGAGGGGAAGTTGTTGTTCCCCTTCGCATCCGTCTGGTGGCAGGTTGAACACTGTGCGCCGTAGACCTTGGAACCCTTGGAAATATATGCGGCGAGCGCATCCTTGGGTTTCGGACCATCATTGTCCTCGCCGGGAGCATCGAGGCGCACGTAGTTCTCAGGGAAGGT
This sequence comes from uncultured Luteolibacter sp., assembly GCA_964541125.1. Classification (GTDB taxonomy): domain Bacteria; phylum Verrucomicrobiota; class Verrucomicrobiia; order Verrucomicrobiales; family Akkermansiaceae; genus Luteolibacter. The sequence goes on from CAZIPY010000152.1 coordinate 1,576, forward strand.
GGCATCGTAGGCGAAGAGTTGGCCTCCGGCGCCGAGAATGCCACCGGCAATCACGGCAACGATGCCGCACACGGCGAGGACCCAAAGAGTGATGGGCTCGCTGCCTTGGTCATCCACACGCTTTTCGCGCGCGGCGGCGGCCACTTCACGATCCACGCGTTCGTGGGCCTCGGCCACGTTAATGGTTTCCTCGAGATCAGGTTTCTGGCTGGAAGACATGATGATTGATTGGGAAAGGGATGGACCGGATTACTGGTCTTTGGAGAAATCGAGTTGAGCGGGGACCGGCTGGTCCTTCTTGAGCGACATCAGATAGGAGGCGAGAGCCTTGACCTCGGGACCGGGAACGATCTCGTAACCTTCACAGGTATCGACATCGAGGGCCTCTTCGGATCCCTGGCCACTCACCTTCTGCTTATCAAAGAGGAAGGGCTGCGGCGGACAGGTGGCACGACCGACCCTCAATTCGGGGCGGTTGTAAGGACGATAGAGATGGGCGTAAATCCAAGCTTCAGCACTCTGTCCCTCTTCGAGATACTTGGCATCGAGTCGACGACCGAAGTTGGAGAGGTCGGGCCCCATGCGAGTGACACCGATGTGAGCGTAGGATTCGCCGAGATAGTCCCAGGCATTGGACTCACGGCGAGTGTCGCCACGATCGGCGTCGTCTTTCAGGCCACCCCAGTCGGCACGGAACATGTCGTTGCCAGCGGTGGTGGGGCGCACCACCTGAGTATGGCAGAGGTAGCAGCCGTTGGCGGCGTAGATTTCAGCACCGGTGCCGATGCGACCGGTACGCTTGGGGAAGAATGCCTCGCCAGCCTGTTCGGTGCCTTCGGCGTGAACAAGCGCCTCAAGATTGCGCATCTTGAAGAAGGGAATGATGACCACAGCCAACCAGGCGATGCCGAAGCTGGTGACCAGACCGATGATGAATGTGCGCAGACTCATGGAGTTAAAATTGGAACGGTGGTTGATCAGTGAAGGGTTTAGTGGGCGGGCTCAATCTCACTGGCGTTGTCGATATCGCCTTCTTCGCCGTGAGGGCTCGCATGGTCATGCGAGGTCACCAGCAGAGTCGGGTGAGTGCTGCGACGTCCGAGACGCATCCACATCAGGGCGAGGTGAAGGAGGAAAAAGACATTGGAGAAGAGAATGAGACTCCAGGAAATGGTCACCGCCCAGGCGTAGGGCTTGGCGCGAGCGAGGTCATTGGTCTTCCAGTCCTCGATGCCGATGCCCTGCATCAGACCACCAAAGATGGCGACGAGAGCCACGAAGACCACACCGTAGCAGGAGAGCAGGAAGTGCATGGAAATCAGGCGGCGGGAGATCCACTCGCGACGGGTAACACGGGGCACGATGAAGTAGGTGGCACCGAACATCACCAGGCTGAAGAAGCCGTAGATAGCGAGAATATCAAAGCCGTAGCCAGAGATGGAGAACTGGGAAAGCCCGAGGGTATTGAGCCCCTTGAAGGGCAGGTTGAGAACGATACCCGAGATCACCAGAACGATGAGGCCGACCATGCCGGCGGTGGTGAAGCGAAGCGAAGGACTTTGAGTGAGGGTCTCCTTCTCGGCAAGCATGGTGCTCAGCGTGTTGACAGCGGCACAGCAGGCGGGAACGAAGATCAGGGCTGTGGCGGCAGCACCTAGATATGGCAGGAAGACCGGAATCGGAGCACCTGCGAGCTTCTGCATGCCGGCCCAGGGAGCAATGATGGCCAGCGACCAGAATCCCATTTTCGCCAATGCGTAACTGAAGACCGGACGGCCGGTAACCTTGGGCGCTAGGTAGTAGGCGGTGCCGAGAGCAACCGGAGTGAAGAAGAGGAAAAGCATGCCGGAGCGGAACCAGGCATTGATGCCGTTGGCCATCACCGGGTGTCCATCCAAGCAGTGGATGAGGGTGTTGGCCGTGATGTAGATCCAGGGGAACCAGACCATGGCCGCCAGCAGATACCACTGGGTGACGTACACCTGACCCACCTTGCGGACTCGGAACTGCATGAAGGACCAGATGGTGATGATGAAGTAGCTGATCAGAAGCACCGGCCATGCGAAGGTCGGGAACTCCATCCACTGGATGCCGGTACCGTAGCCACCGAGAATGCCCAGCGTGCCGAGGGCAACACCAAAGTTCCAGATATGACCAGCGGTGAGAATGGTGCCGGCAGCGGTGCACTCCTTACGAGAGAGGCGGGCCATCAGCCAAATGATGATGGCGAAGGCGGCTTGCATGCCCCAACCGTAGACCAGGACATTCATGTGTGCCGGAAAGACGCGGCCGTAGCTGGTGAACGACCAACAGCTGAGAAACTCAGGATGGTGCATCTTGGCCGAGGCAATCACACCGAGCAGGATGGAGACCGCAAGCCAGGCGGCACCACTGCAAAGGAAGAACATCACGGGATGACGCAGCGAACGGTCGATACCCGAACGCAATTGCGCGTCTTCTGTCGTGGTTGGATTAGCTGGGGATGACATCGTGGGAAATCAGGGTTGGATCAGGTCCTTGACGGTGAGCTGGGGCTTGCCGACCTCGCTGCGCAGGGCTTCGACCTGCTCAGGCTTCACAGCCGACGCTTTGTTGCCGAAGCTGTTGCGAACGTATGTAAGCACTGCGGCGATTTGTTCATCGGTCTGGTAGCTCATGTGGAGCATGCCGACCGGGAAGTCTTTTTCGGTGTAGGTTTTGCCAGCAACCGTGATCTCTCCTTTGAGGCCGCGGAGTTGAATCCGGATGAGGTTGGACACAGGGCCAGTCACCCATTCGGATTTGGCAAGCGGCGGGCCAGCCATCAGCTTGCCTTCGCCATTGTCACCATGACAGGCCGCACAAACCATGTATTGGGCCTTGCCCATTTCCATGACGGCGGGATCGACCGGACCTGCATCGGTGGGTTGCTGATCAACCGCAGTGGTGTCCACCGGAGGAGCATCGGCAAGCTTCTGAGCGGTCGCAGAACCAGGCACCACCCATTCAGGCTTCTCTACAGCCACTTCCTTGGAGCCGACGAGATCCTTGGCTACCTTGGCCACAGCAGCCTCGATGGCTTCTTGGGAAAGTTCCTCGGCTTGGGCAGCTTCCACGCTGGCGCGAGTCTCATAGCGTTTTGCAGCAGCGAGCTCCTCGAGATCATCAGCCTTCTCGCGATTGAAGAGGGTGATCACGGCCAACAGCAGGGCGAAGATCAGCACGATGCCGAGCCCCAGCCAGAAGGCAGAGAAGCGGATGAAAGGGTTGTCGTGGTTGGGATCCATCTTGATCGATCAGTTGGAAAGGTTGGCGGACTCGAGGATGCGCGGGTCGCGGTTCGGGTAGAGCGAATGCTGACCCAGCGAGCGCAGAAGGAAGAAAACGAAGGCGGCACCGATGGTGACAAAGGCAAGGATGTCACCCCAGAATGCGCCCGGAATCGAAACGTCGATCTCACCGTAATTAGGATCGATGTTGCCGAGAGAAACACCACGCTCGGGAATGGCGATCAGGTAGTGATCGAGCACGTGCATGCAGAGGGTGTAGACGGCCAGGATCGAGAGCGTCTTGGGATTGCGCTTCAGCCAGGCCTGCAAGAGCACCACGAAGGGAATCACGAAGTGACCGAAGACCAGCACGATCATCGCGGTGTTCCAGTGACCGGTGTTGCGGATCAGGAAGTACGAGCTTTCCTCGGCGATGCCGGCATACCAGATCAGGAAGTATTGCGAGAAGGAGATGTAGGCCCAGAACACGGTGAA
>CAZIPY010000153.1:0-2972 GCA_964541125.1 uncultured Luteolibacter sp.
CCAACCGAACCAATGAAAAAGAGTCGATTTACGGAGAGCCAGATTGTGGCGATCCTGAAGGAAGCCGATGCCGGCCTGAAGGTGGCAGAGATCTGTCGCAAACATGGGATCAGTCAGCCCACCTACTACAACTGGAAGAGCAAATATGGCGGGCTGAGTGCCTCGGAGCTCAAGCGGATCAAGGAGTTGGAAGCCGAACACAGCAAGCTCAAGCGGATGTATGCGGATCTCGCGATGGAGAACGATGCCCTGAAACAGCTGATCGAAAAAAAGCTCTAAGGCCGTCGGACAAGCGCGAGGCGGTTGGTTGGCTCAACAAGAGCTTGGGCCTTCCAGTGAGTCGTGCGTGCAAAGCCGTCGGCCTGAGCAGCTCGAGCTGGTATCGTCCTGTTCCTGACCGAAGAGCCAAAGATGCTCCCATCGTGAACCGTCTCAACGAGGTGGTGAGCAAGCATGGGCGCTGGGGCTTTCGTAAATGCTACCATTGGATGCGTCAGCGTGGAGCCCCTTGGAACCACAAGCGGGTTCGAAGGGTCTACCGTGAGATCGGCCTCAATTTGCCGAGGCGAGCAAAGCGACGCCTGCCGTCTCGAATCAAGCAAGCGCTCGAAGCGCCTCCTCTTCCCAACCGCATGTGGTCGATGGACTTCATGCACGACACCCTTTACCATGGAAAGCGCTTCCGAACCCTCAACGTCCTGGACGAAGGAGTGCGTGAGGCTCTTGCCATCGAGGTGGATACCTCTCTGCCCGCAGAGAGGGTCATCCGCGTCCTTGAGCAGCTCAAGGACAGTCGACCATTGCCCGAACAGATCCGTGTCGACAATGGTCCTGAACTCATCTCATCCAAGCTCGTAGCATGGTGCGAAGAGCATGAAGTGCGCCTTCATTACATCCAGCCGGGCAAACCCACTCAAAACGCCTACATTGAGCGCTTCAACCGCTCCTTCCGCAGGGAGGTGCTCGACGCGCACCTCTTTAGCTCGCTCTCCGAAGTGCGCGAGATCACCCACAAGTGGCTGATCTCTTACAACGAAGAGCGTCCACACCAAGCTCTTGGATACCTGCCTCCGGCAGTGTTCCGACAACAACAAACCAATACATCAACAACCAACCATCAGCTCAAATCCTCTACTTTTGAAATGGCCCATTGACGGGGCCCCTTACAGATTTGGAGGATGGTGTTTGCTTTTCTTTCTTCTTGGATGCCCTGCCGGAACTGCCAGATAAGGTCAGAATATATCAGCGAGTGAACAATAGCGGGCAGCCGTGGTCTCAGATAGGCCTGCTCACCAACACTAGCTTTGGCACTGTCAAAGGGGTGAAAACTTTGCTCGGAAATGCGATTTGGCTGCCAGAAAATACTGGCACCTATGACGTGAAAGCAGAAGCACTCGATGCTTTCGGAGTAGTTATGGAATCCGTGGAGCGCGTGGTTATTGTTGGGAACAATGCTAACCCAGTGGTGGCAGTTATTTCAGGGCCATCAAGCAACCCTTTTCCTCAAGGCATTACCTTTACTGTAACAGCAAGCGATCCTGACGGGGATTACATGGGGATCGCAGAATTTTATGATACCAATCCCAATACTGGCGTCACTGAGCTTATCGGTTACGATAAAACTCCCGAAGAAACTACTACCCCAGGAGTTTTTGAGTTTGGGGATAATATACTGGATTTAGATGGTGCTGGAGTTGGATCCTTTCAAAAAGGAGCCCATGACGTGACAGTCAAAGTGATCGACTCAAGAGGAGGAACCGGAGAAACCTCTACTCCTTATGTGGTGACTATTGGGGCAATAAATGCACGGCCAATCATTGATATTAACTCACCTGCAGACCGAGATGAATTCCAAGTCGGGGACCCTATCAATATAGATTACACCTTAACTGCGCCCGACGGTTTGGGGACAATGATTGATGTGAGGGCAACAAATCTCTCTCGAGAAGAAATTGTTGCAACAGACGACGGCAGTGGAATGCCATCTTTTGGGCAAGATTTGGTAGTGAGCACTACAGGGTGGAATCCTGGAACGCATGTCCTAAAAGTAGTTGCCAGAGATGGCCTAAGCGGTTCCAGCTATTCAAAATACGTAACAGTTTATCTGCGCGATGGAACAGGCCAGACCCATGCTGAAAAACTTATCGATAATATCATCGTCGATGACAATACCGCAAATCCTGACCCTATGGGCGTACAGCTATTCACAGGTATAGAAAGATCCTGTGAAGAATTTAGTAGTGGTTCTAACTCTGGATTAGGAATCGACAGCGGAATTATTATGACTTCCGGTTCAGCCACTTTGTGGAATAATGGCAATGTAAATGAATCGATTTTTGAAGGAGATGATAACGGCTTTCCCTTAGTTCATAGCCATTTAGGTGACTTGGATTTGGAAAGTCGTATCATTACTTTTGATACCAACGACGCAGCCATTTTAGAGTTTGATGTTATATGTACCAATGGGCAATTAGAGCTAGAATACCAGTTTGGTTCAGAAGAATACACAGAATTTGTTTCTGATGGCTCAGAAGATTGTTACAACGATTTGTTTCTCGTAACAATTGACGGAGTGCCAGTATCTTTACTGCCTGACTGCGCGAATTTCGTAGCTCCTAATGTAATCCACCCCGAGTTGACGCCTGAGGATTCACAATGTGGAGCGGATGCTCCACCATTGAATGAGCATTTATACATTGATGAAACGGAGCTTGAGGTAACAGCTGGTAGTCCTAAGGCCCAGTATGATGGCTTTACACACCCGTTACGAATACATGCCTTCGTCACACCCGGTGATCCTTATCGAGTGCGTATAGTGATCGCTGATGTGGATGGTGTCTCTGATGATAGTTTTGAAGATGATCGCTTAGACTCAGGGCTATTTATCAAGCAGGGATCTATCAGAACCATTCAGCCAACACCGTAATTCTCGTGACAACAGTAAATACAAGTGATATACATTCTTTATGAGG
>CAZIPY010000154.1:0-5938 GCA_964541125.1 uncultured Luteolibacter sp.
ATCGGAGCCTCCTCGCCGATCTCCACCGGGCCGGGCGGAAACTCGAGAAAGAGGTGATCGCATTGGGGATGCTTGTAGTAGCGCGAGCGGGATGGCTCGAAGCCGATGCCCTTGAGCACTTCCTCCAGCTTTGGCCGGGCCGTGCCGTCGGTGACGATGTCCAAGTCGCCAGATACGTAGAGTCCCTCGGTGTAAATGGACACCACCGCTCCACCCACCAGCACCGAATGGATCCCCGCATCTTCCAAATGCCAGGCTACATAGCGCCAGAGCTCGTCAGCACTGCATTCATCCCATTTCGGCTCCTTCATTTTTGACTTGTATTAGTAGTCATATGACTACATATTTTAGTCATGTCAACCACGGTTTCCACCAACCTTCAGGACTTGTTCGGTAGCAAGGCGGCCGAAGCGGTGCTGCTTGCCCTCTTTCATCAGGGCGAGGCCTACGGCCGTGCGATCGCCCGCGATTTTGATCTGCCGGTGCTCACGGTGCAGCGCCAACTCGACCGCTTCGAGCGAGCCGGCGCTTTGGTCTGCAAGCAGCAGGGACGCACCCTGGTCTATTCTTGGAACCCAAAGTCACGCATGGCATCGCGCCTCAAAGATCTGGTGGCCATCGCCTACGACAGCCTAGGCCCCGAACTCAAACAAGAGCTCTTCACCGTGCGCCGCCAACCCCGCGCTAAGGACAAGCCGGTGATTCGCCAGTGAGCGACAACTGAAAGAGCATATCCCTAACATCAACCACACTTGATCGAACTCAGCCTCCAAGAAATCTTCGAATTGGCCCGGGATGCCCTGATGGCACACGACGCCAATCTGGAAACGGCGGAAGCAGTAGCCAAGAATCTGACCAACGCCGAGCGGGATGGTTGTGCGTCGCACGGTTTGTTCCGCGTTCCCGGTTATGTGGATGCTCTGCAAAGTGGAAACGCAGACGGACAGGCCGTGCCGACGGTGACCGAAGTGACGCCGGTGGTGTTTCGCTGCGACGCCAACAACACCCTCGCCCCATTGGCTCATGGGCATTGCATGGGCAAACTCATCCACGCCGCACAGACCTATGGCATGGCAGCAGTCTCCATCAAGAACTCGCATCATTATAGCGCGTTGTGGCCGGAGGTGGAAAAGTTGAGCGAGGCTGGTCTGTTAGGATTCACTTGCGTGAACTACCTACCGTGGGTGGCACCCGCCGGCGGCAAGACGCCCATCTTTGGCACCAACCCCTTTGCCTTCGCTTGGCCACGCCCAGGCCGCAATCCAATCGTCATCGACATGGCAACTTCTTCGATGGCGATGGGTGAGGTGCAGATCGCCGCGCGTGATGGTCGTGAGGTGCCGCTGGGAACGGGGCTGTCTCCTGACGGGGAACTGACGACTAACGCGGCTGAAATTGCTGAGGGTGTTCTACTCCCCTTTGGCGGTCATAAGGGTTCGGCCCTGGCCCTGATGGTGGAGCTGCTGTCGGGCCCTCTGGTGGGCGATAAGTTTTCCTACGAAACGGAGCGCTGCGATCAGGAGCAAGATGGGGCGACGCAAGGCGGGCAGTTCCTGATGGCGATCGATCCCGACGTCCTCTCGGACAAAGATTGGGAGACTCAAACCGAAGACTTCCTCAAACAGTACGGTGCGATCGAGGGAGCGAGGCTTCCGGGAGAACGGCGTCACGAGAACCGGAAACAAAAAGGCCCGCGCGCGGTCAATGCGGAGTTGGTGGAGAAAATAAAATCGCTGATTGGGTAGGGCAATACCTGCAGGCGGGTCGGCGGCCCCCCTTCGCCAAGGCTTCCACCTATGCTAAAGCTTCCACCTTCGCTAAAGCTTCGGTGGACAAGCCGGTGGACAAGTCGGGGGGGCAAGCGATCCGCGGACGAGCGCAGCGAGTGCAAGCGCCTAGGCCCGGGTGCAAGCTCCCACCCCCGCACTCAGCGAAGCCCGTAGAGCTTAGCCACCTCCATGGCTTTGTCTTGAAGCCTCAGGCGTTTCGCTTCGTCGGCCTTTCCCATTCTCTCCAACACGCCCTGATATTGCATGATGACGCCGATGGAATCGGGGTAAAGCGGGTATATTTGCTGATACAGCTTCTCTGCCTCTTCCAACTTATTGTTCATCACGTACATGTTAGCCAAGCTGAGTCGGTCACGCGCATAGTCTGCAGGAGCCAAATCTGGATGGGTTGCCGCTTTCAACTCCTTCTCCATGGACTTGAGGTCTTTTGCAAACATGTGAAGAACCGCTCGGGCCCTCAACACCATAACCTGCTCGGCTTTGCTGGCTTTTGGATCCACCTTAAGCATCTCGAGATCCACTAGGGGAGCATCAGGATTGAACAGGATGGGTTCCGTAGCAGCTTGCAGTTTAAGGGCCATGCTATCGGGGTAGCGCTCAAGGAGGATTTTCATATGGCGCGTAGCCCGATTGCGATCCATCATGGCCATCGCGAGTGTGCAAAACCGATAGTCATCATCCAGACAATACATGTCGATCGGGTTGAGGTCGGCAGGAATTGGGAATGGGATCGCTTTGAGATTTTCTGCTTCGAGATCGGGTAGCATCGGTTTTTTCAAAGGATTGATGCAGAGTATCGTCTGGCTCATAGCCTGTTGAGCGCCTCCCATGAAACCGATCAGTTCCGCTTTGGCATTGATCGTCATGCAGCCCGGACTGAGGCAGGAGCGCTGCTTGAAGGTAAGTCCTGCGCCCAAGCTCAAATTTTTCATAAAGCCAACCTTGCGTATGTTTGAAGTTAGCTCAGTTCGACTGGCCATGATTGGCCCGATGATCGGATTCAATTCATCGGACCAAAGGTCGTCCTTGTTGACTGGAACCAAAGCCACATCCTCCCCAACAAGCGGCTCTTTACTCGCCACCTCAAGCCACACCTTTGGCTCGTGATCAAACTTCACAAGCGCGATGTTTTGCTCGGGCAACAGCTTGTGAATTTTATCGAGCTTAATCGGCAAGCGCTCTCCACCTTTGCTAGCGAAAGCTTCTGGCTTCTTCTTCCCAGTAAGCGCAGCCAAACTCACCAAGGCATGGCCATCCTCCGAAATGAATACGCCAAAATATGGGTGGATTGCGCCACGTGGCACATCCGGCAGAGTATTCTTGGTCGTCAAAAGCACAATCGCCTGGCGCTTTTCGGCGACCAACTTGGTGAGAGTGGCGACCGATTTGGCGTCGGGAATCAATTCTGCTTTCACGCCTGTTGAGCACAAAGCAAAGGCCATCATCAGGGCGGTAAACGAACGCATGAGTTGGGTCATAGCTGCCAAGCTACTGGCAGTTAGATGAGCGGCAAGGAGCAAATCAACTTACCCATGCATTCCTAACACTGATGATGGTCGAGGAAGCCCGCTCCTTACGCGGGTTCCAAGCTACTCACTCCCTGACTCACTACCTAATCGAATCGCCTCCAGCTCTTCCCAGCGTTCATAGAGCTGAGCAATGCGTGCCTGAAGCTCTTGTAACTCAGCGGCCATGCCCTCGATCTCCTCGTAGTGCTGGGCTTGGAATTCGGGATCGTTGAGTTTGGTCGATAGAGACTCCGCCTCGCCTTCAGTTTCGAGGATGAGATCTTCCATGCCCTCGAGCTCGGCCTTTTCTTTAAAGCTCAGTTTGCGTGGCCGCTCGGGCTTGCGAGCTTGGGCGTTTTTGCGCCGTGCTCCACTCCCCTTGCTAGCCGACTGCATCTGCATGCGCAGGGCAGCTTCGCGTTGCTGGCGCTTCTCCAGGTAGTAGGAGTAGTTGCCGGGCTGGACGACCACGCCATCGTCTTCGAAGGCGATGATCTGATCACAGATCCGATCCAAGAAGTAGCGGTCGTGCGACACGCAGAGCACGGAACCATCGAAGTCGGCTAGGGCTTCTTCGAGCATGCGCAGGGAGGGCAGGTCGAGATCGTTGGTCGGCTCATCGAGGACAATCAGGTTGCCGCCATTCTTGAGCACCTTGGCCAGCATGAGCCGGGCGCGCTCGCCACCACTGAGCAGGTCCACGCGTTCATTGATGCGTTCGTCGCTGAAGAGGAAGCGCTTGAGGTAGGCGCGAGCACCCAGCCGCTGTTCGCCAAACATCACCTTCTCGTTGCCATCGGCGATTTCCTCGAACACGGAACCGGTTCCTTCCAACTGCATGCGGGTCTGGTCGATGTAGTTCACCTTCACTCGCTTGCCGAGGGTGGACTTGCCTTCGCTGGCCTCCATCAGGCCCAGGCAGAGTTTGATGAGTGTCGACTTCCCCACCCCGTTGCGGCCGACGATGCCGGTGCACTGACCGGGACGGATGAGTGTGGTGAGGTGGCGGAACAACCAACGCGGATGCGCGTCCGTGCCCACGTTCACACCGGCGTCTTCCAGCTCGATGACCTTATCGCCCAGTCGGGGTGGCGGCGGGATGAGCAAGTCCATCTCGCGTTCTTCCGGCGGGGCCTGCATGCCCTCGACTTCGTAGAACTTCTCCAGGCGATGGCGCGACTTGGTGGTGCGCGCCTTGACCCCGGCCCGCACCCATTCCAGCTCCTCGCGCAGGAAGCGTTGGCGGCGGCGCTCGGTCTGCTCGGCAATCTGCTGGCGAATGGCCTTGGACTCAAGGAAGGCAGTGTAGTTGCCAGCATGGGAGTAGGCCTTGCCGTGATCGATTTCCAGAATGCGGGTGGCAATCACATCCAGGAAGTAGCGGTCGTGGGTGACGAAGATCACCGCTCCGGGAAAGCCCTTGAGGTAGTCCTCCAGCCAGCGGATGGAATCGGCATCGAGGTGGTTGGTGGGCTCGTCGAGCAACAGCAGGTCGGGTTGGCAGGCCACTGCTGCGCACAGGGCTACCCGGCGCTTTTCACCACCGGACAGGGGTGCCGTGGGTGCATCGAGCGGAGGGGCTCCCAAGGCGGTGGCCAATGACTTGATTCGGGCGTCGAGATTCCAGCCGTCGGCGTGTTCGATGAGGTGGAGCAGCTCCGCCAACTCGGCCTCGCTGCCCTCGCCGTTCTCGTAGCGGCGAATGGCTTCCACCATGTCGGCGGCACCCGCTGCGATGTTTTCTTCCACGCTGAGCTCTGTGTTCAGCTCGAACTCCTGAGGCAGGTAGCCGACCCGCAAGGCCTTGCGTTTGGCGATGTCGCCGGAGTCCGCCGCGTTGACGCCACTGAGAATTTTGAGCAGCGAAGTTTTGCCGCAGCCGTTGCGGCCAACCATCCCCACCTTTTCGCCGGCCTCCACGGCAAAGGTCACGCCATCGAGCAAGGTCTGGTAGCCATAGCTGAGGCGCAATTCAGTGGCGGAGAGGAAGGTGGACATCGGGCGACCTGCTATCGTCCATCCACCGGGGCAATACAAGGCGGCAATGCGAGCACTCAATGATCAAAGATTTGCCGTGCAGCCTCTGAGGAAAGAAATAGGCCTAGGTCGTGATCCCGAATTTCTGGCGATGGCGACGCCGTTCTGGATTTCATTGTGCAAGGCGGAGCGCCAAAGCTGTGTTGGAACACTGCTTTGGCGTGACAACGCAGCTCAAGGAAGTTCAGGACAAGCCCGAAGGGTGGCTTGGAAAGCTAATGGCGCCAGCCACTGAATTTCTTAATTTTTCGAGTTGGGCTTCCACAATTTTGCGCCCCATCGATGGCGAACGAGTCAGCAAATGTGGGGCTGGTGAATGAGATCGCTGCGTTCTTGCTCAGTCGTGGATGTTCATCCACTCTCTCGCAACGCCTTGCGTTCCTCCTCCACCATCTCCCATCGCCGCGTCAGAAATTCGGGATCACGACCTTGCCCATGAGCCACCCGGAATTGAGCCGAGATCTGCTATTGGCAGCGGGTGGCCACGTGGAGTTCAAGATGGCCCGTGGCATCCATAAGGGCGGGAACGTGCAATCTGCCCGCTACGAAAACGGGATTCTCAGTGGGGAGCTGCGCATGGGCGGCAAGCTGAAGAAGGTCTCG
>CAZIPY010000155.1:0-10287 GCA_964541125.1 uncultured Luteolibacter sp.
ATTTGATAGCATTTGCCCACCAACATAGGCGCCAGTGTTCGAAAAGTTTGGAGCAAACAAGTATGCGCCCTCACCATTGTCAGTAACCCCTTCAATTCTAAAGCTGTGCAAACCAGCAGACAGCGCGATGTTCTCAGACGAGACATCAAACTGCATGAAGTGGAACGGGCCACCGTTGCCACCTCCTGTCTGCAGGTCACCGATTGTATTTAGGGTGATCAGGTATGTGTGGTCGTTTGACCCGTCATTACCAAGGTCAATGTGGAAGTTGAATGTACCTGTACCTTGCTGATCGTTATAGCCTAGGTAAATGGAGTCCAATGTCGTTGCAGAAGCGACCGTAAACGATTGTCCATCGTTATCCCCAGCATCGAGACTGAACCGGTTGTCACTCGGCGGAGAATTCCCGGCAATGACATTCGTCAGACTGTCATAGAAAGTGCCGGCCGTCGCACCCTGCGGGTGGTCGGTGAAGATGACAGCTGCACCGCATGGCAAAGCTCCAAACGCCATGATAGACGCAAGCAAGACGCTGGCATGGCGCTTCACGTTGGGCATTGGTTCTTGTATTAAATACACGATAGTCACCTCTATGCCTGCGCTTTCTTACTCATGAAAAAGTGATGGTGTAGACCATTGAACAGCCTAGTGCCGGCGACGGCGCAAAACGCAGATACAGCTCATCGCCATCAGAGCCAGTGAGCTAGGTTCCGGGATATTGGTGGTGACGATAACGTTGTCTACGGTGTATTCGGAACCCGCTCCGCCGTTATCGATACTAAATGCAAATGCATCAAAGGTGTATTGAGAGACATCACCCGCAGTGATTGTGTGGCTCAGACTAGTAACACTTGCGCCATTGTTGGATGTCGACCACGTGGCTAGGAGGTCCAATCCGTCACTCGCATTGCGCGTGACTCTAAAAAGCATGGTCTGAGCCACGTCACCGTCCAAACCTGTTGATACATTGGTCCAACCATCCGCAACAGCGGTCGGTGAAGCGTTGACGCCAAAACCATTCTGGACGAATCCGCTTGAACCCGTGGAAGAGCTTCCACCAGGAGTTCCGATGTTACCGGCGTAACCGACACCATCACCACTCGTAAAGAACCCATAACGGAAACCACCGGCGTCATTATCCGATATATCGAGATCAATGGTCAGCTCAAGATAGTCCCCGGTATTAGCAAGCGTGGTTGAAGCAAATGATGCGCGTGTTGCTGTGCCGTTTGTGGTCTGTAAGACGTTCATAGCGCCACTTGAGAAACTCAGGGTTTGATCGCTAGTGTAGTTTGAAAGAGAGCCAGAATCTGGGAAGGTATCCGAGAAGATCGTCGCAGCCTCAATAGCGCCACATATGGATAGCCAGGCAGCAATGGCAGCTGTGTAGAAAATGGACGACATGTTATCGTTTTGCAGCTTCATAAACCGGGATTTGGAAAGAATGGTCGCCGCCAATCACATCATACTAAAACGGACTAACATTCTAATTTTCACCCACCTTTATGACCTTTAGTCCTCACTATGGTCAAAGTGATTATCATCGACAACTAGTATCCTTAGGCTCATGTTAAGCGTGTGCCTCCCATCAAAACTTCCACGATTACTTGTCAGGTAGCGGATCACCTGCGGTGTGAAATACTCAAGGGCGCTTGGACTGATGCAATGCCGGGGCGTGACCGGCTCGCCGCTGAATTGGGGGTCAGTCCGAAGAGTGTTCAGCGAGCGCTAAAAATTCTGGAGCAGGACGGACTGCTGATTCCACAGGGCCGCGGCCGCAGCTGCAAAGTCATCATTCCGGAAAACCACACACCATCCGCACTCCGAATTCAGTTCCTGCTATACCATCACAACGCCACAAAAGACCACTACATGGTCGAGGCCATCCATGAACTACGCGAAGCGGGGCATCATGCTGTGTTTGCCTCAAAGTCACTCCGTCAAATGCACATGGATGCGAAGCGAGTGGCCCGCTTTGCAAAAAAGATTGATACGGATGCATGGGTCGTATGCGCAGCCTCTCATGAGGTGCTCAAATGGTTCTCCGAACTGGAGACGCCCGTCTTCGCCCTTTTTGGCGCCATCAAAGGCCTCTCATTGACGGGAACAGGCCCTGATAAGGCACCCTCGGTAGCCGCTGCCACGCGATGCTTGATTGACCATGGGCATCGGCGGATATCCTTTATGGCGGGCCGTCCACTTCGTCTTCCGCAACCGGGTAAAGTCGTGCGCACATTCCTTGAAACTCTTGAGGCTGCGGAAATCACTACGGGAGCTTTTAATATACCGGATTGGGAAGAAAGCGCTGAGGGATTCGAACGTGTTCTAGACAGCCTCTTCAAAGGCCCCACTCCGCCAACAGCACTCATTGTCGACCGGCCAATTCTTTACCACGCCACCCATCACTATCTGACAAGGCAGGGCCTGCGGGTTCCAGACCACGTTTCTCTAGTTTGCTCAGACGGCCATCCGGACTTGGAATGGTGCATCCCGTCGGTGGCCCATATCAAATGGGACACAAATTTAGTGATACGCCGCCTGTTGCGTTGGGCCAATCTTGTGGCGATCGGCAAAGACAACCACCGGAAGAGCCTAACCCAAACAGAATTTGTGGAAGGCGGAAGCATTGGCCCCGCACCCAAACCAAGGTGAACGGTTCAAGCCCCGAAGGGCTCAAGCTGCAGGAACACGGTCAGGATGTGCGCTACCGCAACATCTGGATCGTAGATAAAAGCGCGAAGTGAGCTTCCTCACTTCGCCACGGCGGAGATCACCTTGGAGACATCCTTCCAGTCTTCAATGGCGATGGCCTGATGCTTGCCCTTGATGCCTTTGGGTTCCGTGATGGAACCGGCCAGCGCCTTAGACGGCACGGTGAAGATGAAAGGCGCATCGGCGTCGCCGAGCTCCTTATGGAAGCAGTTGGCGAGCGCGGTCATCTCAGCGCCGAAGTTGGCACCATTGGAATCCCCCATCATGGCCTCACTGGTCAGGAAAATGGCTCCCTTGATCGCGGTGGGAGCGAAGGGCGCGACGTAGATGTTGTAGACAGTGGTGGCTTTGGAATCTCCGATCACCGGCTTGGGTGAGGGATAGTGACCCCAGGACTCTCCCCACTGCGCACCTTCGGGCACCGCCTTACTCTCCATCATCTCGGGAACATAGCTTCCCCAGTAGCCCTTCCAGTCCTTGATGTAGCGGCGGACGTTCTCAAGGTAGTAGGGATTGTCGGGATACTGACTGCCGACCGTCTTGTAGTCTTCCATAGTGGTCGGAGAGTCCTTGAGTGCACTCGGGCTCATCCAGTGAGAGAGTTGGGCCGGGCCGAATTTGGAGGCCTTCTCCTGCATCCAGATGATGCCAACCGGACGACCACTTTTGGCGGCGATGGCCTGACCGATCTGGGCGGCCATACCCTCGGCGGGTTTCCAGTAGGAGGCGAAGCGGTTGCTGGCCTTACCATTGGGTCCGATCACGCGCGGGGTGCGCGAAACACAAACACTGAAGCGGCTCGGTGTGGAGTTACCGGAACGCTTGGACTGGTTGGCGATCATGCGAACGATGGGACCACCTTCCTTAGCTTTGCCACCGCCACCCATGCCTTGGGGTGCTGCCACGTAATAGACGTCACCAAAGACAATACCCTTGGCGATGCGCTCGTGGGCGAGTTCACCATCCTTAGTGAACTGCACCTTGAGGGTGTGCGTTTTGCCATCGGCCTTCATCGGCGGCAGCGTGACTGACCACTCGGCCATACCAGGCGTCACGGAAATGACCTTCTTGATGTCGCCGAACTCGAAGTGGACTTTGCAGTCGCCTTCTTCATCGCTGTTCTGCCACTCACCGTATTGGCGGGTGGAGCCCCAGATGGTCACCGGCTTATCGGCTTGGAGCACGGCATCGTCGCGGAACTGGGTGGCGAGGATGGGCATCTTACGATACTCGTAGATCAGACCCACGGTCGAGGGATCGATGGTCTCGCCCACGATTTTGAGTTTTTCATCGGGCCAAGTGGCACTGCGCACTGGCTTCTGGTCGTATTGAATGAAGGGAGTCAGCGGCAGCAGGGCCTTATTGTAGATACAAGCGTTGAAGCCGATACCATCGGAGCCGTAGGAGATACCCACGGGCTTCTTCACCGCATCGGAGCGGACCACCACGGTCTCACCCTGAATCTTGCAGGTGGCGGGATGCCACACGCGGTCTTCGCCACAGACCCAGAAGAGCTTCACTTGATCGTCGCCGTTGGGAATCACCTTGGGATCGGCGTAACCGGTGGCGCCCTCTTCCTTGGAGCGGTTGAAGGTGGTATCGGCGACTACCAGACCACCTTTGGCACCGTCAAAGTTCACGGTGATAGTATCACCCTTCACGCTGTAGGACTTGAAGAAGGGACCGTCGGCCACCACGTCCTTACCGTATTGGTTCTTTAGAGCGTGGAGTGCCAAACGACGACCGGGCACCGTCTTGCTGCTGTAGTGAATACTTCCAGCGATATCGATCTGGCTAGCCATGCCGGTGTTGGGAATGTCGCGAGCCATCGCGGTGCCGATGCGCATCTCAGCGGTGGAGCCGATGCCTGGCTTGGTGGTGGAAGCACCGGGGGAATAGAACTGGTGGAAATAGACTGGCAGGTCGGGACGATCCCAGACCAAGCGCCAGCCGCGCACCAGACTGTGGAGGTTCTCGTAGTAGGAGATGCCCTTGCCCATGTTGGCGTAGCCCTGATTCCAGATGCATCCGCGGATGGCGTAGGGAACCACCGGATTGAGCATGCCGTTGAAGAGCCAGTTGGCATCGCGGTTGCCCTGCAGATTGCCGGGCAGCTTGGCGCTGATGGCGCCGGGCTTCTCACCGGCCTTGATCGCTTTTTCGGAAGCGGCGATCTGGTCTTCGAGGTTCTTGTAAAAGGCATCCCATGCCTTCTTGTGCTCAGGCGTGGTGGGATCGGTCTCCAGACAACGAGCATGGATGGCCTTGCTGTGCTCGTCCTTGGCTGACGCCCAACCGGGACGGGGCACCCAAGCTTCAATCGGAGTCTGGCTGAAGGAGCAGTTGAGGATGGCGATGGGCACCTTGATCTCGTCATAAAGTTTCACCGAGAACGCGAAGGCGATGGCGCTGTAGTTGAGGTAGCTGCCGTCCTGCCAGGCTCCGGTGGCCCGCTCGATGGGGTGCAACTGCGAAGTCACCGAGTTGATGCGGAACTCGCGGATGGGGTTCACCTTGAGTCCTTCTTTGGCGCAACGCTCGGCAAATTCCTTGGTCAGCCGGTTGGCGGAGCTCTTGGTACAGGTCCACTGCATGTTGGACTGACCCGAAGCCATCCACACTTCACCAACGAGGATGTTCTTGAGAGTGACGGACTTGCCACCCTTCTCGGCGATGGTCATCTCGGCGGGCTCAAAGCTAGCTTCTAACTTCGCAAGCTTGGCCATCCACTTGCCGTCTTTACCGGCGGTGGCACTGACCTTCTGACCCTTAAAGGAGACCGCCACCTCGGTGCCGGGCTTACTCCAACCCCAGACGGGAACCTCCATGTCGCGCTGAAGGATGGCGTTGTCGTTGAAGGGAGCGCCAAGAGGAATATCCAGCGGCTTGGGCTTGGCTTCTTCTTTGCTGGGCGCGGCCAGCGCCAATGGGCTGGCGGCGAGAATGACAATGGAGAGGGCGCTGAGGCTACGAATCAGGTGCAGTCTGATGGTCATGGGAAGGTCCTAATGAGTTCGGGCAGGATTGCCAACGAATGATTACGCGGGAATCGGGCCGAGATTTCAAATGGCAAAGAAGGCGACTGACACCAAAAGATGCCCAGAAATGGGACAGCAACCATGACAGATTTCCGGACTCAATCCTGAGTGACCTGCACGGCAACAAAGATCCTGCCCGAGGGCCCGTTGACCGTGGCAGTGACCGAGACTAGGCCATTGACCGGAGCCGCCTGACTAAAGGTCACGGTAGTGGATCCATCTGAACCCCCATCCGCATGATATGTGGAGAGATCCTTGCTCCAGAGGTAACTCGCTGTGATGTCGGAAACCGGGTTGTCACTGATCGGGTGAGTGAAGGTGAAGGTGGTTTCCGCACCAGCAATCACATCAAGCGCTTGAACACCCGTAGATGGACTTGTCGGATCGGTTCCAAAATATCCCTCGACCCCGTTCGGTGTTCCATCTCCGTCAGCATCGTCATCAATTCCGGAGAGCTCCCCCACTGGATAACCCGAGATCCAATTCGCGAACGGCGGGGTTCCGGGCCCGTCAGCCACTCCACTCTTCAGCATGGCGGCATTCAACAGAGTGATTCCATCTGCTCCATGCGGATTGTAATCGAGGTCCGCCACGCTGATACCGGGCATTTCTTCGTTGAGAATATTCTGAAATATCGTGGCTGCTGCCAGGTAGTAGCCACGAGCATTGCCGTGGGATCCATCGCGGTGAAGCGTCAGCGAGGTGGTATCAAAAATGTGATCCCAGGCTTCACCGGCCCGCCCAATCTTTGGGTTCACCAAGCCTTTGGAGATCGCTTCCTCCAACGCATCCTCTGTCATGATGACATTGCGACGGATATGCTCATCGTAACTTCCTCCAATGAAACCCGAAGTCCTACCCCAGGTTTGGAAGATGTGCACCGTGCCAGTCGGGGAATTGTTTTTGATCTTATTAAACATTCGGAACCACCCGTAATAGACCATGTCGACCACGGTATTGGTGATGGCGGCTTCCGAACCCGGGTAACCCCGCAAAGAGCGATGCAGATCGAAGAAGTTCTGACCTGCGTTCAGCTGAGTCGGAAACGAGTCGAAGGCTGCCGCAAGAAACTGGCTTTGTTCCTGAAGAACGATGTGTTCCTTGCCGACAAAGCTGGATCCGGGCACTTGCTGCCAGTGTTCGTAGAGCTTGCGTCCTCCAAAGGTCGTGGAAGTCACATTGAAATTCACATCAAAGCGATCTCCAAACAGACGTGTCGCGGACTCCGCAAAGAGAATCATTTCATCCACCGTTCCTAACGAACCACTGTCATCGGTGTAACTGTTACCCAACATGTAGATGTCGACATCAGCGGCATCCACTCGCTCCACAAGCACGAGCCACAACAGTGAGAGGCTGCAGACAGCAAGCGCAGCCTTGGACTTCACATTTCGAGAACTCATTTCAGTTGGGTTTTTGAAAATGATGCTGAGATCAGCGTAACGTGCACTCTATTTCACATCCAAACCTTGGGCACAACGGGGATCCCTCAGAATGGTGATTGACCTCTGTTTCCTCCATTAGGACAGTTGAGCGAAATTCATGGAACCGTTCCGCCTCCGACCCACCAGCCAACAGCTAGCCGATCACCTGCGCCGGCAAATCCAAAATGGCAACCTCAAGGGCTCCTTGCCGGGCGTTCAGAGCCTGGTGAAAACACTCGGCGTGAACTCCATGGCCGTCGGCCATGCCGTAGAGCAACTCGAGAAGGAAGGCTTGGTCATTTACCAGGGCGACCGCAGGAAGCGCCTAATCGCGGATGTGCCCCGACCTACCCCAACCCGCCTCAAAGTCGGCATCCTCCATTACAATGCCAGCAGCCGCACCCGGCATGACATGCTTTCCATCCGTCAAGAGCTGATGAATGCGGGCCATGATGTCGTTGAATGCCCCAAGACCATGCAGGAGCTCAATATGCGCATCAGCCGGATCAGCAAAGCCGTGAGCCCCATAGAGACCGATGCCTGGATTGTCGGCTCGGGGTCCACGGAAATCCTCCAGTGGTTTGCCGACCGTGACACTCCGGCTCTGGCCCTCCACGGTAGACAGATGACCATCGACATGCCTGGCATTGCCATCCGCAAGCTTCCCATCATTGAGCAACTCATTGAGAGGCTGGCGGCCGAGGGTCATCGACGGATCACGCTACTGACCCCCGGCTACCGACGCGGCTCTCACCTAGGCTTGTTCGAACAATCCTTTCTCAACTACCTCGAGGCCAACGGCATCCCCACTGGCCCCTACAACCTACCGGAGTGGGAAAACACACCTCAAGGGCTCAAACAGGTTCTCAATTCTCTCTTTCAAGTCACTCCACCCACCGCACTGATTGTATCGGATGCCACCATGATGCATTCGGTTCAGCTCTATCTTGCCTCGAATGGCATGTTTGCTCCCAAAGACATCTCTCTGTTCTGCAATGACTTTGAGGATAGCTTTCAGTGGACCGATCCTGAGATCTCACACATTCGCTGGGATCATCGCCCCGCTGTTCGGAGAGTCGTCAAATGGGCCGACAGCATCGTTCAGAACAAAGAGGACACCAAACGCACCTTCATCAAAGCTCACAGGCACGAAGGCGGCACCATTGGCCCCGCCCCCAAATGATGTCTGGCGGAATGACCAAGGAATGATGACGCGTCAATCCGCCAGAGGATTCAACTCATCTCTAGCGCTCTCAATCGATCAGACCCCTCAAGGAATCTGGGTCTTTTCCCCAAGCTCCACCACGATCTCACGTTTGTGTGACGGTTCGACCACGAAGGTCTCGCCCTGCTTCTTGAACTCGTGCTCCTTGGAGTCGATCAAGGTCATGGGCCGATCAGCAGTAAGGGTGATGCTGCCGTAATTCTTGCCCTCCTTCTGCTTCGAGATGAGGGGCGTGTAGATGAACTTCCCTCCTGCGAGCTTCTGTTTGTAGTGGATCTTGATGGTGTAGCGATCCGGAATCGTTTCGCCGTCCTTGTAGAAATTTCGTTCACGGACATGGGTCCAGAACCAGTACACCCGTTGGCCCTCAAGCTTGGGCATGAGCCCAAAGCCTTGTTTGATCGATATCTTGCTTGGGTTGATGTCAGACCTGAGCGCGGTGACCTTGAGCTCTTTGCCAGCCATGGTCATGCTCGGCATGATTTCATCGCTGGGAGTTCCCTCGGCCGCATAAACCGGCAGATACAAATCGAAGTTGTGGCTGGCATAAGTATGCTGATCGGCCTTTTCAGCGTGGAAGGTGAAGGTGCCGGTAACCTCCGCGAGGTCTTTCTTGATGACAACTTCGACCTTCTCCTTCTCCAGATGGTAATCCACCTCTTCAGGATGAAGAGCCAAATTGGCCAGTAGGGGCTGGGTGATGCAGATTGCGCTAAGGGCGGAGAGGAGGATCTTATTCATGGCGTAGGGCGTTGTTGTTATCTGGAAGACACTCAATCCATCAAAGCCTTAGGAATTTTCGGCACCGTTCACCAATAGTCACTGACACCTTTTATAGGTCAGGTGAGAATAGGAGATAGATGGCCCTATCTCTGACTCAGGCCTTGAACCCACCCCTCCAAAATCGAATGCTTCCCGCGTGAATTCACGTTTGAAGGACCTTTCCATCGTCGTGGTCGGCGGCACCACCGGCATGGGCCTCGCGGCCGCCAAGGCCCTGGTTGCCGAAGGCGCCAAGCTGGTCGTTGTCGGCCGCAATCCCGAAAGCGGCGCCAAGGCGCTCGAAGAGCTGGGCGAGAACGCCCGACTCGTCACCGGAGACGCCACCGATCCCGCCACCGCTGAACAAGCCGTGGCATTGGCGGTTTCGGAATTCGGCCAACTCGACGGCCTCTACCACGTCGCTGGCGGCAGCGGTCGCAAGTGGGGCGACGGCCCCTTGCATGAACTCACCGACGAAGGTTGGCAAAAGACCATCGATCTCAACCTGACCACCCTGATGAACTCCAACCGCGCCGCGGTGCAGCAGCTGCGCAAGCAAGGCAAGGGCGGCAGCATTCTCAACATGGGTTCAGTGCTCGGCTTCTCCCCTTCCCCGGACTTCTTCTCCACGCATGCCTACGCAGCAACCAAGGCCGCCGCCATCGGCTTCACCAAGTCCTGCGCCGCCTACTACGCCAAGGACAACATCCGCTTCAACCTGATCGCTCCCGCGCTCGTTGAAACCCCCATGGCTCAGCGCGCCGCTCAGGACGACGAGATCCTCGGCTTCATCAAACATAAACAGCCTCTCGACGGCGGCCGCATCGGCAAGAGCTCGGACCTCGATGAAGCGGCCATCCTCTTCCTCAGCCCCGGCTCGAACTTCATCACCGGTCAGGTGTTGGCGGTGGACGGCGGTTGGACCCACTCCGAAGGAGGTCCGAAAGCATGAGCAGTTCGCGTTGCATCGTCGGCATCGACATGGGCGGCACCCGCATCAAGGCGGTGTTGCACAATGCAGCGACCGATGAGGTGATCGATCGCAAGATCCAACCCACCGGCGATACCGGAGTCACCGATGGCACTCCCCCCTGGGCCACCGCCATCAAGGAACTCATCGAAGCCT
>CAZIPY010000156.1:0-1735 GCA_964541125.1 uncultured Luteolibacter sp.
ATCGAAAACAAAGTCGTTGGTGGCGCCATCCCCAAGGAGTTCATGAACGCCGTCTACAAGGGTGTGAACGAAGCCATGGGCAACGGCATCATCGGTGGCTACCCTGTGATCGACGTCCACGTCGACATCCTCGACGGCTCCGCCCACGAAGTGGACTCCAACGAGAACGCCTTCACCATGGCCGCCATCTTCGCGATGAAGGACGGCTTCAAGAAGGCCAACTCCATTCTCCTCGAGCCCCTCATGGACGTGGAAGTCACCACCCCCGACGAGTATCAGGGCGACGTGATGGGCGATCTCAGTCGCCGCCGTGGCCAGATCCAGAACACCGAGGTCAAAGGTGCTGTCTCCATCATTCACGCCAACGTCCCGCTTAAGGAGATGTTCGGCTACTCCACTGCCGTTCGCACTCTCTCTTCCGGTCGCGCGTCCTACTCGATGACCCCTTCCCACTTCGAACAAGTCCCCTCCAACATCGTTGAAGAAATCGTCTCCGATTCCTTCGTCTAAATCTCTTCATCAAGAATACACGTCAACCGTCACCCATCATGGAAAAGCAAAAGATCCGCATCCGCCTCCGTGCCTTTGATCATCGCGCCATCGACCGCTCCGCTCAGGAGATCGTCGAGACCGCCAAGCGCACCGGTGCCCGCGTCGCAGGCCCCATCCCGCTTCCGACTCGCATCGAAAAGATCAGCATCAACCGTTCGGTTCACGTGAACAAGAAGTCTGCTGAGCAGTTCGAAGTCCGCACTCACAAGCGCCTTCTCGACATCGTCGACCCCACCGCTCGCACCGTGGATGAGCTCAAGAAGCTCAACCTCCCCGCCGGCGTGGACATCACCATCCGTATCTGACGGTCCATACACCAACTTCCACTTTCCAACCCCCAACATTATTTTTCCCATGTCACTTGGACTACTCGGCAAAAAAATCGGCATGACCCGCGTCTTCGACGAAGAAGCTCGCGCCATGATTCCCGTGACCGTCATCGAGGTTTCCGGCAACACCATCCTTCAGACCAAAACCGCTGAAACCGACGGCTACAGCGCCGTGCAGGTCGGTTACGACGACCAGAAGGAGCATCGCGTCAACCAACCCGATCTCGCTCGCTTCAAGAAAGCCGGCTCCACCCCCAAGCGCTTCGTTCAGGAGTTCCGCTTCGAGGAAGGCGCTGAACTGCCCACCGAACACACCGGCCTCGAAACCTTCAGCGAAGGTCAGTGGGTTGATGTCATCGGCAAAACGAAAGGCAAAGGCTTCCAAGGTGCCATGCGTCGCTACGGCTTTGGTGGTCTCAAGCAGACCCACGGTTCCATGATGCACCGCCGCACTGGCGCCATTGGTGCCGGCTCGACTCCCGGTCGCGTGTGGAAGGGCCAGAAGATGCCCGGTCACATGGGCACCAACAGCATCACCACCCAGAACCTCAAGGTGGTTTCCGTCCGCGCCGAAGACGGCGTGATTCTCATTTCCGGCGCAGTCCCTGGACGCAAGGGCAGCTACGTCACCATCCGCCCGGCCCTCAAGAAGGCAGCAGCCGCTAAGTAAGCCCCGGACCACCCGATAACTCTCACCATTCAAGCACATGTCCGCAAAAGCACTCACCGTCAAAGATGCCGAGGCCGCGAACCTCGTCCTGGTCGGTCCCGAAAAGGGCAACCAGGCCGTTCACGACCTGCTGACTGCCTATCGCGCCAATCGCCGTCAGGGTTCTGCCAACAGCAAGACCCGT
>CAZIPY010000157.1:0-7684 GCA_964541125.1 uncultured Luteolibacter sp.
CTCGTGCGGATAACGCTGCATCTGGTTGGCGGGGAGGCCGACGGTCTCGAGCAGTTCGCCAACACGCTTGCGCAGGGCTGCACCTCTGAGGTTCGGATTACGTTGTTGGAGGGCCTCACCGATGGTCGAGAAGATGGTCAGGCGCGGGTTGAGCGAGGCGTAGGGATCCTGGAAGACCATCTGGAAGTCCAGACGATGACGGCGGATCTGCTTGCGAGGTAGGGCGCTGAGGTTGGTGTCGCCCAGTTCCACACTGCCGGAATCTGGCATGAGCAGCTGCATGATAATCCGCGAGATGGTCGACTTACCACAGCCGGATTCGCCGACGAGCCCGAGGATTTCTCCGCTCTCGATTTCAAAGGAGACGTCATTCACCGCGACCACGGATTCGCGGCCTTTATGGAAGGTCTTCTTGATGTTCTTGAGTTTAAGCATCGCTCTTGGAGGTGACGCAGCCGGGGCAGTTCTGAACGAAGTGGCCCTCGCTGTGTTCAATTAGCTCGGGCTTGCGGTCGGTAACACAGAGGCTGCGGTCACCCAGAGTGTTGCGCGGGGCGAAGGTGCAGCCGGGAGGAAGTTTGATGAGATCGGGTGGAAGGCCAGGAATGGTGTGCAGGTCCTCGCCCTTGGGGTGGTTGCTCGGATTGGAGCGATAGAGGCCCTTGGTGTAGCTGTGCAGCGGATTCTTGATCAGCTCGGAAGCGGGGGCGCTTTCGATGACGCGTCCGGCATACATGACATTCACGTGGTCGCACATTTCATGAACTACGGCCAAATCGTGAGTGATGAAGATGACAGCGGTACCGGTTTCCTTCTGCAGGTCGCGAATGGTGTCGAGGACCTGCTTCTGAATAGTGACGTCGAGGGCAGTGGTTGGCTCGTCGGCGATCAGCAGGTCCGGTTTGGTGATCAACGCCATGGCAATCATCACGCGCTGGCGCATGCCGCCAGAGAACTCATGGGGGTAGCTGTGGATGCGTTTCTCGGCGTCTTTAATGCCGACTTGTTCGAGCGCTTCGATGGCTCGATGTAAGGCGGGCTTGCCAGTCAGGTTTTCGTGGAGTTCCAGCGGCTCGACGAGTTGGGTGCTGACCTTGAGGTAGGGGTTCAGTGAGGTCATCGGGTCCTGGAAGATCATCGAGATCTTGCGGCCACGATAGGTGTTGAGCTCCTTTTGGCTCAGTTGGAGAAGGTCGGTTCCTTTGAAGAGCGCCTTGCCGCCCTCGATCTTACCGGGAGGCATGGGGATGAGACCGAGTAGCGAATACGCGGTCACCGATTTGCCCGAACCAGACTCGCCAACGATGCCGACCACTTCGCCTTCCTCAACTTGCAGAGACACTCCGTCAACCGCCCGCACCTCGCCATTGCGGGTGTGGAAGGAGACTTTCAGGTCTTGGACGTCGAGGAGGGGCATGGCTTGGGACTAATCCTTGGAGGATTTCGGATCGAGGGCGTCACGCAGACCGTCACCGAGGAAGTTCAGCGAGAGTAGGGTGAGGATGAAGGGGATGGAGGGGAAGATGAGCAGGGCGGGATTGGCGAGGAGTCGCTCAGCGCCGTCTTTGATCAACACACCCCAGCTGGAGTGAGGAGGCTTCACGCCGATGCCCAGGAAAGAGAGTGTGGCCTCAAACAGCATCACCGCGGGAATGGTCAGGGTCGCATAGACCACAATCGGCCCAATGGCGTTGGGAATGATATGGCGAATGAGGATGCGAGCGTGAGATAGGCCTAGTGATCGAGCGGCTTCCACGTATTCCTGGCTGGCGATATTCTGCACGGAGGCACGTACAATGCGCGAGATGTTGAGCCAGGAGAGGGCGCCAATGGCGACGAAGAGTGGGAGGAGTCCGACGAAGGGAGCATAGGCCTCATGTTTCTCCTGGTCGTCTCCGGCCAGCCATTGGGTCAATGCTTCAGTCTGGCCCTGAGCCACAGCCGAGAACAGCATGACGATGATGAGGAAGGGAAGGGAGTAGAGGACATCGACACTTCGCATCAGGAAGGCGTCGGTGCGACCACCGGAGTATCCGGCAATGGCGCCTACAGCCACGCCGATGGTGAGGGATACGGCGGTGGTAATCAGACCGACCAGAATGGAGATGCGGCCACCGTGAAGGACGCGGGAAAAGAGATCGCGCCCAAGCTGATCGTGGCCCATCAGATTCTTGGCAGTTGCCGGACCATTTTTGGATGGTAGATGCTGCTCGTTGGGGTCGTTGATGAACCCAAACTGCCCCTCGAAAAGAGGCAAGACGAAGCAGGCCAGGAAGATGATAGCGAGAATGCCACAGCTCGCCATGGCCGCGCGATTGCGTCGGAGGCGCCACCACGCGTCTTTCCACAGCGAATTGCCTGCTTCGACCGCCTCTGGTGCGGTAGCAGTGTCGCTGTTTTGAATGTCCGTGGTTTCTGACATTATGCTTTCTTGTGAGTGCGCAGCCTTGGGTTGAGCCAGAGCTGCAGGAGGTCGACGAGGAAGTTTGCGAGGATGATGAGTGAGCCGTAGAGGACGACTGGGCCCATGATCAGGGTTTCATCCTTGGTGTTGATCGCATTGATGAAGATTCCGCCGATGCCGGGAATTTGGAAGATGGACTCAACGACCACCGAGCCGGAGATGGTGGCAGCGAATGCGGGCCCAAGGTAGGCCACCGATGGGATGAGGCCGCCGCGCAGGGCGTGACGAATAACGATGGTCGATTCCTTTTGGCCTTTGGCACGTGCCGTACGAATGAAGTCTTGGTTGAGGGTCTCAAGCATGCCGGCGCGGGTCAGGCGCGAGAGGTAGGCGGCGCTGACCAAGCCGAGTGTGACGGCAGGAAGGATCCAAGTGCTTGGATGGTTGTAACCCCAACCCGCTGCAGGCAGCCAACCGAGTTGGACGCCGAAGATCTCTGCTAAGACCGGGCCGATCACGAAGTTGGGAAGACAGATGCCCAACAGGGCGGCGGCCATCAGGATGTAGTCCACCCGTGTGTTCTTTTTCATGGCTGCCAGCACGCCGGCAGGGATGCCGATGAGAACGGCGATGACCATGGCTACGAGTCCCAAGGTGAGTGAGACCGGGAAGGCTTGTTTGAGGATTTCACTGACTGGCCGACCCTCCATCAGAGTAATGCTCGTGCCGAGGTTGCCAGTGGCCAGGTTCTCGATGCAGATAAAGTACTGTTGGTAGAGCGGCTTATTCAGGCCGTGAATCTCCTCCAGCATTTCAATGGCGTCTTCGGGAACACCTTTCTCGTTCTGGAAGGCGCTGAAGGGAAGAGCGCGTGTCAGGAAGAAGGTGATGGTGACGAGCACGAAGAGCACGATCAGGCCCTGCAGCAAGCGATTGCCGATTTCTCGCAGGACGTCCTTCATTTCTTCGCCTCCAGGGTAATGTGTTTCCAAGGATGGTTATCCAGTAGCAGTGGATGCCATCCCTTGATTTCGGGGCGGTGCAGATAGAGGCGTGCGTAATAGGCGATGGGTGCGATGGGTGCTTCCTCGAGGAGGATCTTCTCGGCCTGGGCCAAGGTGGCTGCCCGTTCATCGGCATCGGATTGAGTCGTGGCCTTACGTAGGAGAGCTTCGTATTCCTCGCTCGCCCAGCCGGTGTTGTTGTGGCCGTTGCCGCGGGTCCACATGTCGAGGAATGTGGTCGGGTCGGGGTAGTCGCCAATCCAGCCAGCCATGGCGATGTCGTATTTGCCCGCGTATTGTGCGGTGACGTAAGGGCCGAAAGCCTTTTGTTCGACGTCGATGCCAATGCCTAGTTTTTTGAAGGCCTGTTGTACGGCTTCGACTGAGGGGTTGATGCTGGTGGTCAGGATCTTGTAACGCGGTAGGCCCTTGCCGCCGGGATGACCTGCTTCTTCCAGGAGCGCCTTTGCCTTTTCCAAATCGTAGCTAAGGGCGTTGGGAGGAGTGTAGTTGCCCATCGCGGGGGTGAGCGAAATGGCCGGCTGAAAGCCTTCGAAGACATACTTGCAGAGTTCTTCCCGATCCAAGGCGAGGCTCAGGGCTTGGCGGACCTTGAGTTTGTCCAGGCCAGGCTTGCGAGTGTTGAAGCGCAGATAGCGGGTGCCGACGTAGGGTTCTTCGCGGAGATATTCCGAGTGGTTTTCGCGCGCCCATTGGAGGAGTTCGGATGGCAGGCTGTAGGTCGTGTGCAGTTGACCGGCGAGAAAGGCGCGTGTCTCCGTGTAGAAATTGGTGATGGGGAAGAAGCGGATGCCGTTGAGTCCGACATTGTCGGAATCCCAGTAGTGCGGGTTACGCTCGACTTCGATGTAGTGGTTGAAGCGCCATTCCTTGAGCTTGAAGGGGCCGTTGCCCACGATGTGTTCGAGATCAGACCACCCGCTGTAGCGTTTGTGGATCACACCATGTTCGAGCACCACGTGTTTGGGCACGGGGAACCAGGAGGTGTGACGGGTCATCGCTGGCAGATAAGGGACCGATTCGCGCAGCTTAACGACGAGGGTGTGCTTGTCCGGAGTTTCAATGCCGATCTTCGCCTGCTCGTAGAGGTCGGGTTTGCCGTTGTCGATGTGAGCAATGAGACGCTTGAGGACTTCCTGACGTGACTCTTCTGGAACCTCTTCAGGCCAATCGAAGAGTGAACCGTTTTTGGCGATGGCTTCGAGCACTGGCTTGTCGATGCGATCGAGTCCACGGCCTTCGATCAGCTTGCGTTTATCTTCGGTGCTGAGTTCGTCGAAGTTCTGGTCTCTGAGCTCGTCGATTTCATCGCTGTTGAGATCCGGGTTGCCGCGGAAGTTGGCTTTGCTGAGCGTTTCCCAATCGGTGGGGAAATTCTCATCAAGTCCGCACAGAATGTAGCCGCGCTGATCCTTGTTGTAGGCTTCCGCGTTCTCGATGATGTGGAGCATGCCGGCGTATTGGGCCGCCAGTTTGGGATTTAGGATGCGGTGGAAGGAAAAACGAAAGTCTTCGGAGGTCACGGGTTCGCCATCCGACCATTTGCCATCCGGTTGGAGTTTGAAGGTCCAGACCGTCATGTCGTCGTTGGCGTCCCACTCAGCGGCGGCGCCAGGCTCCATGCTGTTGTCTTCGGAGGGGTGGTCGCCGCAAAGGCCTTCGAAAATGCTGGTCAGCACCTTGCTTTCCGAAACTCCAGAGGTCAGTTGGCCATCGAGACCCTTGGGTTCCGCGCCATTGGGGTAGAGCAGAATGCCCTGCTCGGTGGCTTGGTCGACCATCGACTGCTTCTTGCAGCCCACGAGGAGGCTGGCGGTGAGCGCGATGAGAATGGAGCAGGAGAATTTCAAAGTCGGCAGGTTACCCGCAACAGCGTCACTGCCAAGTGAAACTGCCTGAAACGGTCAGTTAATTACTCGAACCGGATGTCCTTCTTTCGTGCAGGTTTCTTTCGGAACCTGCCGCCTCGCGTGGCCCGCAGAGGATCGAAGATGGAGTCCATGCCCACGGCCTTGATTTCGTGGACGTGAGCCAGCAGTTCGCCCAGCCGCCCCTTGGGGAAGCCGCGCTGCTCGAACCAGGCCAAATAGTCCAGCGGGAGGTCCATGATGGGGGCTCCACGAGGCGGGCAGGCCTCGATGCCATATTTGCCGAAGGGCATGTGAGTGTCGGCGATTTCTTCGAGCAGATTGCGGAAGTCGTCGCGGTCGATCTCGGTGAGATTCATACGTCCTGTTCGATGGCCTTAAGGGTGAGGAAGCACTTCTGCCATTTGCGTTGGCGGGGCTCGATGGACATCTTCTCGCGGGCGAAGTGGTTGCGAACGTGGGCCAGTGAATCGGTGTAGTCGCGGAAGACTACCTGCAGGGCCTTCTCAAAATCCCCGGCCATGGTTCGGGCGAAGGCACCGCAGGTCGTGAGGATGTGCTCGTTGAAATCGCGCACGATGTGGCTACGGGTGATCCACGCGGAGAGTACGCCAACTCCTAGGAAGAAGCCGCCCAGGCCGAGGAGGATCCACGGCGCCCACGGTAGGTTGAGGATGCCGCAGATGGAGGCGAGGATGGTGAAGATGAGCCAAGTCGCGGTGAAGGATTTCAGAGCCACGTTGCGATGGCGGATTTCCTTCTCGAGGAGGTGGCGGACCTTGAGATTGTTGATGCCCAGCTCGGCGGCCTGACGCAGGCGAGAGATAAATTGCTCCTTGGAGGCCTGCAGACTCTGCTCGATGGGTCGATCACTGGTCAGTTCGATGCCCATGCTCTCCTGAATGCGTGCCTCAAGCTGATGCCAGTGTTCTTCGCAGGAAGCGACTACTTTGCTGCTGTCGCGATCGGCCACTTGTTCCACGGCGGCCTGAATGCGCTCGATGAAGGCCTTCTCGATGTTGGCGGCCGTGCGGTTGCCGGTGAAGACGCGGATGATGGAAAGAAGCGCGCCTAAGCGGCGGTGCAGCGACTTGCTAACGGTGAGGCCTTCCTTCTCAAAGACATCGCCGACATCGATGAGGTGATGGGGGAGTTTGTGGATGAAGCTTTCGCGCATCTCCTCAATCTCGGTTTCGATCTCATGGATGAAGCGGTCCTGGTCGCGCAATTCGCCAGCATGACCTTCCACCTTGTCTTCGATCTGATTGAGGGCGGCGTTGGCGATGTCGATCCAGCGGCGCAGGCGCTGGCGGCGTGCGTCGAGACCTTCGAGGTGGCGGTTGATGTGCGCAGTCAGCAAGCGATAGCTCTCACGGTTGCCGCTCAGCGCTTCCTTGGCCGACACCGCAAAAATGGGCGGGGTGAAATCCAGCTTCTTGCTCGCGAGATCCTTGAGGTGGCCCTCCATCACTTCGATGTCGATGGGCTCACGCTCGTCGATTTGTTGAATGACCAGTGCGACCTTGGGGTGAAATTCCGGCGCGAGCTGCAGCAGGAAGTTCCAAGTGGCAGGGGACCAGGGGTTGCTGACCGGTAGCACGCAGAAGATCAGGTCGGCCTTCGTCAGCAGGGTGACGAGCTCGGGTGGATAGTGATCGGTATTGTTCTGGATGGCGGGGGTATCGACCACTTCGTAATCGCGCAGGCGTTCTACAGGTCGATGACAACGTTCCAGATCTTCGCTGTGACTTTCGTCCTGTACTTGGCCGCCATAGCGGTAGTGGCGGACAGGGTGACTGAGGGGGAGGTCGTTGACTTCGCACAAGTCGCGCGTGCCGAGCAGACCATTGAGAAAGGAAGACTTGCCGCAGTTGACCTCACCACAGGCAGCAAAGAGAAAGGCCTCGTCATCGTCCGAAGCGACTCCTGTCAGCGGGAGTTTGCCGGAGAGCGGGCTGGCGGCGTCATCCGCCAGTGATTCGATCCCCCGCATGAGTTGGGAGAGTCGCTCACGCGTGGTGAAGTACCGTTCTCCGAAGGGGAAGTCGCTCAAAATGGCAGATCAGGTATTGGGGGAGGAGGCGGCGAAGGGGTCGTTGGTCGGGACGGTGGGTGTCTCCGGGATGACCGGCTTGCGGGCGTGTTCCGCCTGAAGCGAGAGCAGTTGGGATACGGTGACGAACTTGTAGCCTTGGTAGAGGAGTTCATCGAGGGCCTGCGGCATGGCCGAGACCGTCGAGGCGTGAAGGTCGTGGGCCAGCACGATGGATCCGGCATTGGTGTTGCGGATGATGCGGTTGGCGACCACGGAGGGGCCGGGTTTCTTCCAGTCGAGGGGATCGACCGACCACAAAATGGTGGGGTAACCGAACTCGTGAAAGATCAGC
>CAZIPY010000158.1:0-16308 GCA_964541125.1 uncultured Luteolibacter sp.
CCAAGCATCTGCCCGAGCTCGACCCGATTCACGCCAATGGTGGTGAGAACGCCACCACTCCCCAGAAGCAGGAAGCCATGACCAAGGTGCTGGTTGCCGCTCTGCGCGCCGGCCTCACCAATGTGGTCACCTACACCATCGATGACCTCGGCACGCCCATCACCGGCCTGCCCGGCAACGAAACCGATCGCGTCGGCATTCACCCGCTCGGCCACGACGAGGCCTTTGGTGGCGTTCCTGCCTGGAAGACCCGCGAGCAGATCCGCATCGCTCACGTCAAACAGATCAAGACCTTGGTGGAAGAGCTCAAGCCCACGCCCGAAGGCAATGGCACCATGTTCGACAACACCATGATCATGTACTTCCCCGAGAATGGTGAGACTCACCACGGCATCGGCATTGAGTCGCCCTTCGACGTCATGTCGGGTCGCAACTGCAACCTCAATATGGCTGGTCGCTACATCCGCCTGCCGCATCTCGGCGTGGAAGGTCACAAGACCCTGGGCAACTGGTACACCACACTCCTCAACGCCCACGGCAACCCCATCGAGCACTACGGCAACCTCGACTTGGAGATGGCCCGCAAGAAGCTGGACCAGAAGGGCGCCATCAAGCAGTTCATGGGTTGATCACCGCAGCATATATTTGGACTGATTTTCCATAATGTAACTTCGATGCGGCGAATGGACTGCATTGACTGTGGCTGCGCAGATTGTTAGTCTCGTGCCGGGAGAAGTGTGTTCCCTCTAACCTACGCCATTCCTGCGTCCACAATACTGCTATGAAAATCAAATCACTCCTGGCCGGTGGCATTGCCTCAGCCATGATCATGACTACCGCGTCCGCCAGTGAAGGCTCTGTTATCGAAGACTCCCCGTCTACAGGCTCATGGTACACGGGTGCTTATCTCGGCCCCAGCTATATCCGGACCCTTGGCCTCAAATTTGATGGTGGCGGTGGTGGCCCGTTCGGCACCGAACTTGAGCCCGACAGGGGCTATAGCACCGGCCTCACCTTCGGCTACGCTTATGCAACTGAAGCCGATGGAAGTCGCTGGAGAGTTGAGATTGAACTAGCTCATTCTAAAAGTGACATCACCCATTTCAGCACCTTTGCTGGCCCCATCGGCCTCATACAGAATGGTGACATTACCCAGCAAGGTTTGATGATCAACGGTTACCGTGATTTTGCCGACTGGGGAAGTTTTACACCGTACCTGGGCTTTGGTCTTGGCATCAAACGGACTAAGATCGACCTGACCCAGGGATTTGGAGCTTCACCTCTTCCCGGATTCATCCTCTTCCCAATCAGCAACGCTTCGCATGTCAATTGGGGCCTTGCCTACCAGGCTATGGCAGGCTTGGAATACGAAATTACCGATAACTGGAGTGCCTATGGTGAGTTCCGGGTGACTGGCATGTATAACCAGGATTTCGATCTTGGCAACCTCGTTGGCTCAGGACCCACCGTATCGGTCGAAGACAACATCATCAATACCTCCATCCTGTTGGGTGTGAAGTACTCCTTCTGATCCGAGTGGTCTGAACTTTCTCTAATCCCTGCAGCCTTAAGGCTGCGGGGATTTTTTATGCGCCGAAAAGAGCGGCTTCCTCATCCGTCAGTGCCCGCCATGATCCCATGGCGAGTTTCGGATCAAGCGTCAGCGGTCCGATGGCCTCGCGGTGCAGAGCGGTCACGCGGTTACCCATGGCGCCGAACATGCGCTTGATCTGATGGTAGCGTCCTTCGTGAATGATCAGTCGTGCCTGCCGGGATGAGAGGATCTCAAGTTGAGCGGGTCTGGTGGTCAGATCTTCGAAGGCGAAGTAGATGCCCTCGGCGAACTTGGTGGCGGTTTCATCGGTGATGTCCTCGGCGGTGTCGACGAGGTAGGTTTTGGGGATTTCGTTCTGCGGTGCGGTGATGCGCTTGGACCAGTGGCCATTGTTGGTGAGTAGCACTAGCCCCGTGCTGGCACGGTCCAGGCGTCCCGCGAGGTGCAGCTCTTCGCCTTTGGGGTGCTGCATCAGTTCGATGACGGTGGTGTGTTCCGGATCTTTGGTCGCGCTGAGGATGCCAGCGGGCTTGTGAAGCATCACATATATGGCTTCCTCATGCGGTAACAACTCGCCCTTCACCGAGACTGGTGTGAAGCGGTCGACTTCGCGCCGGTTGTCGCGTTCTTCCTCACCATCGACCGCCACCACGCCTTCCGCTAGCAGGCGCAGCACTTCTTTGTGCGGGCGGCCCGTATGATGGGTGATGAGGCGATCTAGTCTCACGAGCCAAGCCTACTTCACGTAGTCCTTGCCCGCATAGCTGTCTTTTACACTCTCGCGCCACTTGGCCAGTGCGGCCGACATAGCTTCGACCTTTTTCGGGTGCTTATCGGCGAGGTTGGTCTCTTCTCTAGGGTCGGTGATGATGTCGTGGAGAGTCAGCACGGCTTCTCGCTTCTTGCGGGCCGGCTCGGTGCGCAGCTTGAAGCTGCCGTCGATCCAGACGCCGTCACCAAACTCGAAGGTCTCCATGCCTCCGCCTCCCTTACGGTTGTGACCACCGCGGGTGAAGCCGATGGGTCCTGGCCGTTGGTTGGCCTTGCCTTCGATCAAGGGAATGATGCTCGCCCCATCCACTGGAGGCTGGTGATCGAGCTTCACTCCAACGGCATCCATCACGGTAGGGTACATGTCCATGTGCGAGACGGGCACTTCGGTGCGGATCGGCTTGGGCATTCGCCCTGGCCAATCCAAGAGGCCAATGGTGCGCACTCCGATACTGCCTTTCTTGTCGATGCCCGATGTCTTGGAGATGCCGCCATTGTCACTGACAAACCACAGCAGGGTGTTCTCGGCGATGCCCATGTCGCGAAGCTCTTTTCTCAGTTTGCCCACAGCGGCGTCCAGGCCGGATATCTCCGCCCAGAAGTCCTTGTTGATGTCGGGAACGTCCTCATAGAGCTTGAGGAAATCCGGATGTCCCTTGTGCGGAGCGTGGGGTGAGCCGAAGCAGATCTGCACGAAGAAGGGCTGCTCGCGCTCGACACGTGGCTTGATGAACTCGAGAGCCTTATCAACGGTAACGATGGAGGACTCGCCCTTACATTCCACGGGCTTCACATCGCCCTTCTTGTCGCTATCATTGAGGTAGAAGTTTGGGTCGTTCTCGTAATAGCCCTTGTTCCAGATGGAGGTATCGAAGCCCGCCTTGGTCGGGTGGGTGCCTTCGCGGCCTAGGCCCCACTTGCCAAAATGGGCAGTTTCATAGCCGACGGTTTTTAGCGCCATCGCCACAGTGATCTCGCCCTCCTGCATGGGACCGACCGTGGTCACCATGCGGGCGCGCAAGGGGGTGCGACCGGTGAGAATGGCCATGCGGCCCGGAGAGCAAGTGGCATGAGCCGAGTAGAAATTGTCAAAACGCAGGCCCTCGGCGGCCATCTTGTCGAGGTGGGGAGTCTTGGCAATGGGGTTGCCGCTGTGGCTGGTGTCTTGCGGGCCCATGTCGTCGGCGACGACGAAGATGATGTTGGGCTTCTCCGCGCTGATGGCGCTGCCTGTGAGCAGGGCTGCCAACAGGATGCAATGGATGAGTGGTTTCATGATTAGCAGCAGAGATACGTGCCTGATCTTGCATTCTTCTGCACTTTGGTCTGCAGATCGATAAGCTACTGACACCATAGCTGGAGCAGTTACAGCACGAGGGGGGCCAGCCAATAGCCGATGGCGGTGATCACCACGATGGCTAGTAGGTTGATGCGCAGACCTTGAGAGATCATCCGCTGGATGGGTACCTTATCAGTGGCGTAGATGATGGCGTTGGGCGCCGTGGCCACCGGCAACATGAAGGCGCAACTGGCGGCGACAGCGGCAGGAGCGAGCAGGCTTTGCGGGGCCGCTCCCACAGCCGTGGCAAGTGCGCCAAGCACGGGCGCGAGTGTGGTCATGGTTGCCACGTTGCTGGTCAGTTCGGTGAGGAAAACCACCATGGCGACCACAACTGCCACAAAGAAGATGGGGTGAAGGGCATCCAATACCTGTAGCAGGTTGCCCAGCCATTCCGAAAGACCGGTTCGGGTTACGGCTTTGCCGAGACTGATGCCTCCGCCGAAGAGGATGAGCACGCCCCAAGGTAACTTCACGGCTTCCTGCCAGCTCAGTAGGGCGCGCCGTTCAGCCTTTTGGCCCTCCCTCCCATCCGTGCCTGAAGGCACCAGGAACATGGCGATGGCGCCGGCGATGGCGATGCCCATGTCGCTCACGGCCATCAGCCAGGGCAGCTCCATGTCGGCTAGGGATTTCTGCACTGGCACTCGTAGCACCCAGAGGGTGGCGACGATGCCAAAGACGATGGCGGCACGTTTTTCTGGAGTGGTGATGGCGCCTAGAGCGATTCGTTGATCATGGATTTCATCGGCCATCTTGCTGCTGCTCTCCATCTTGGGCATGCCGCGAGTGACCACCCACCAAGCCACAGGAAGAAGTAGTATCAGGGCGGGGACTCCGAAGCTCATCCAGCGAGCGTAGCCGATGGTGGCACCGGTGTTGTCCTGCAGCCACTGGATGGCAATGAGGTTGGTAGGAGTGCCGATCGGCGTGGCAACGCCTCCAATCGAAGCTGCGTAGCAGATGCCCAAGAGTAGCGCGACAATGAAGCGTTCATTGTTCTGCTTGAGGGCGGCAGCGGCAGAGATCGCGATGGGCGCCATCATCAACGTGGTCGCAGTGTTGGAAATCCACATCGAGAGCAGTGAGGTGGCGACCATGAAGCCGAGCACCAGCATCCCGGGATTCGAGCCCACTCGAGAGACGATATTGAGTGCGATGCGTTTGTGAAGTTTCCAGCGCTCGATGCCGGTGGCGATGACAAAGCCACCCAAGAGCAGCATGACAATGGGGCTCGAATAACCCGCTGCAGCTTCTCCTGCGCTGCCCGCCCCGATGAGGGGAATGACGACCAAAGGCAGCAGCGAGGTCGCCGGGATGGGAATGGCTTCCGTGGCCCACCAGACCGCCATCCAGGCCAACAGGGCGGCGGTGGCCCAGCCTTCCCACGCTAGGCCCTCAGGAGCGCCGATCAGAAGCATCAACAAAGCCGCGCCGGGCCCGAGGTAGAGGCCGATCTTTTTGGAGAGAGAGTGGGGCTTTGCCATAATGTCGGAGGGTTTAGGATCTGGCAGCCGGGCCGATGGTCCCGCCTTCGACAAAGGTGACCTTCGTCAGTGTTTGACGCCGGTCGTCTTTTCCAATGGCAATGTCATTCGCCCATTTGGTGATGCGGCGGGCCCAAGGTTCGGTGTGGTAGCGGACGTGTGCGATGGATGGCCTGAAGTAATTGAAATAGGAGTCCTGATCTGTACAGACCAAAGAGACGTGTTCTGGCGCCAGAATGCCGCGACGGGCCAGTTCGTGTTGGGCGGAGATGAAGATCTGCGGCTCGTCGACTACGACAGCTGTAGGTGGGGTTAGCCGAAAAGTTTCGCTGAGGATTTTCGGTAAGCCTTCCATCGTGCCATCCCAGTCGGGTAGGTTGTAGCCGCCCGTCATGATGCCGGCCTTTTCCAGAGTTTCCAGAAAGGCCCGTTCCGGCAGACCGGGGTTGGGGAGCCTGCGGGATGGCCGGGTCAGCATCACGATTCGTTGGTGTCCCAGCTCAATCAAACGTCGTGTTGCATCTCGGATGCCGCCCTCCTTGTCCGGGCCGACACCCGCGATGGGAAGGCCGCGCCTTCTTCCAAACAGTGCAAAAGCCGGGACGTTGCCTTCGGATAGCCATTGCAGGATCTCTCGGGAGCCGGACGAGATGATCCATGCATCCACATCTACATCCTTCATGTACCGGGCAAGCCGTTTCACACTCATGCCGAGTTGCTCCAGCGTCTTTGATCCAAATGAAAACGCATGCCCTGCATTTTCGAGATGACCCTTGATTTGCAGGATAAAGGCGCTGATGTCATCGTACTCGTTATCCTCCCGGTCGTAGAGGACCATCTGAATGCGTAGGGCTGGTGGTTTGTCTGAATTTTCGGGCGTGATGAGGTTTGGCCTACCTGCCCCCTGCTTGGTGATTAGACCCTCGTGCTCAAGCTGCTTCACAGCGGCAATCACCGTCCTTGGGCTGCAACCCAGAATGGTGGCCAGCTGGTTGATTCCGGGCATTTCTCGGATGATACGTCCGGAGAATATTTCAGAACGCAAGTGATCGGCCAGCTGGTCGATTGCTGAGAGGGGTTGAAATGGCTTCATGAGAATGAGTTGGTTTTGAGGTTTGGCAAAGACGACGCCTGTTTAGGCGGGCCGATGCTGCCGCCTTGGACGAAGTTTGTATTGGTTCGGCTTTGGCGTTTATCCACCTTGCCTTCAGCAATATTTCTAACCCATTGAACCATGCGCCTTACCCAGGGGCGGCTGTCCCAATCAATGTGGGCGATGCTTGGGCGGAGTAATTTAAAATAGGGATCCCGATCCGTACAGATCAAGGAGACGTGCTCGGGTGCGAGAACTCCTTTGCGCGCGAGATGGTGCAGGGCTGACAGAAAAATAGGAGGCTCGTCGATAACGAGTGCCGTTGGCGGCGTAATCTGAAAGAGAGAATCGAGTTGTTGGTGCAGACCTTCAATGGAGCCATCCCACTCGGGGAGATTATATGTCCCGGTGACTACTCCGGCCGCTTCGAGTTCATCCATAAATGGTCTTATTGGGCTCGTTGGTGGAAGCGGAAGCCACTGCGAGCGCACGAAGCATGAGATCCGGGTGTGCCCGATCTTTAACAAATGGCGAGCCATGTGGCGCATTGACTCGTGTTTGTCTGGGCCAATGCCTGCGATGTCGAAGTCGCTTTGGTGGCCGAACAGCGCGAAGGCCGGTCGGTGCTGACTGGCGAACCACTGAATGACTTCACCAGTCCCGCCTTCAATAATCCATGCATCGGCTTCAGTGGTCGCGACCAGGCGTTTGATCTTGCTAAGATCGTGCTTCATCTCGCTGAGCGATTTGCCAATGAAGTTGACCGAGTGTCCCTGCTTTTCGAGCTCATCCTCTAGAGCGCCCATGTAGCTCAAACCGATGTCTTCAGGGATGAGCAATAGGATGGCGATTCTTAGTGATTTTTGTTCTTCAGCCGAATCAGGCAGTTGAATGAGAGACTTGCGCCCCACTCCCTGTTTGAGCAGAAAACCTTCGCGTTCAAGCTGCTCAATGGAGGCGATGACTGTGCGCGGGCTGCATTCTAAT
Source organism: uncultured Luteolibacter sp. (assembly GCA_964541125.1). Classification (GTDB taxonomy): domain Bacteria; phylum Verrucomicrobiota; class Verrucomicrobiia; order Verrucomicrobiales; family Akkermansiaceae; genus Luteolibacter. The sequence continues at coordinate 7,233 of CAZIPY010000158.1, forward strand.
GCTTTGGCCAGAGCGTTGGTTCCAGGCATGTTGCCGCTGAGCTCACCCATGAGAATCTGCTGGCGCAGATGCTTGGTGAGCTGGTCAACGGCGGATAGGGGCTGGAAGGGCCTCATCTCAAAGCATTGTCTTTTGGGTCATGGATGGAGAAAAGCAAATTGTGTCTCTGGATTGCCCATCCGGGCGATTTTCAGTCAAATGGTGTATCAAGACCATGCCCTCCATGCTGTTCAACCAAAGATTCCGCTACTGCCAGCGATTGGCAGCAGCCATTCTTTTGGTGTGCAACGGCTTGGCGTTTTCAGCCACTACTCAGAAAACGACCCGCTATGAAGCGGAAGATGTCACGGTTGCCACAGTGGTTGGAGGGACTCTCCGGACTTGGGGCAACGGCTACTCGGGCGCAGGGGCAATCACCATGCCTAACGACAGCGGAGACTCCATCGAGTGGACGGTCAGCGCAGATCATGCGGGTCAAGCAAAGTTGTTCTTCCGATACACCTCTGGCGCGGATCGTCCCCTGAAAGTTGAAGTCAATGGCGCGACAGTGGTTCCCAGTTTGAATTTTCCCAACTCCGGCGGTTGGGAGAGTTGGACGACCATGCCAGTTCTGACGGCCACGCTGAATCAGGGCAGCAATACGGTCAAAGTCACCACCATCGGCAGCAAGGGTCCGACCATGGATTATCTCAGCATCATTGAAACCCTCCCACTCAGCGGAGAAATCATGACGGTCTACGATGGGGCCAATTTGACCGGAACCAGCGCGACGGTGGATGCGACCCATGTGGTCTATTCCGACACCGACATCCCGGGTGGGCTCGACAATCAGATTTCCTCCTTTGTGTTGGAGCAAGGATACATGGCGGTGATTGCCGATCCCGCTACTGGGCTCAACCCGAGCAAGGTCTACATCGCTGCCGATGGGCCATTGACGGTGAATTCACTGCCCACCGAATTCGACAATAAGATATCCTTCCTGCGGGTGGTACCGTGGATCAATGCCAAGAAAAAGGGTTTCTGCGGAGGCAACGATGACTACCGTGCCCACTTCGATCACAGCTGGTACTACAGTTGGACTAAGGGCGTGGACCGTGGACAGCGCACGAGTGGTCCGGAGTATGCACCCATGTGTTGGGACGAGCGTTTCGTGCAGATTGATGACTTCCTGGCTCAGGATCAGGTGACCCACCTGCTCAGCTTCAATGAGCCCGATGGGCGCGATCAGGCCGATATGCCCGATGTTGTTGCCGCTGTTGCTTTGCACAAGGAGCTGCAAAAGGCAGGACTGAGGCTTGGATCACCGGCTTGCCGTGAGGAGAACGCGTTCGGCACCGGCAAGTGGTTGACCGATTTCATGGCTGAAGCGGACACGCAGGGTGTGCGCGTGGATTTCATCAACGTTCATTGGTACGACTGGGGCAGCAGCCCGGGCGCCAACCCCAATCCGGATCCGGCAGATGTCGCCAATCGTCTCAAGGTCTACCTCAGCAATGTCTACAAGCGCTACCGCAAGCCCATCTGGCTCACGGAGTTCAACGCCAATCCGGCCCGTCCTCGCTCGGTGCACGACGGCTTTCTGCAGGAGATCATGCCCTATCTCGACGACCTCGCCTATGTCGAGCGCTACGCCTATTACCAGTGGCCGGCTGAGGCAGGTAAAACCATGTATTTCGTGGAGCCAGCCGACGACAGCCTGACCACCACCGGCCAGATCTACAACGACCATCAGTCGCCCATGGCATACCTGAGCACCGAAGTGCCAAGCGAATGGCAGAGCACTGACATCGGCGGAGCAGCTGCCGGAGATACGCTATACAACGGCAGCTACACAGTCGTGGGTTCCGGCACTGGCCTCAGTGGGGCCAGCGATGGCTGTCGCTTTGTGCATCAACCGATCTCTGGAGATTGCACCATCACCGCCTTGGTCACTTCCCAGATCTGGCGCAACAACCTGAGTATGTCTGGCGTGATGATTCGCGAGACTCTGGATGCGGACTCCAAGCACGCAACCATGGCCTTATCTGCCAGTCAGGGATCCAAATTCCGCCGCCGCACTACTGTTGGAGGCGATGTCGATGTAACCGGTGATGGCAGCATTCCCAGATTTCCATATTGGGTTAGGTTGGTGCGTGAGGGCGACAACTTCAGCGCCTATCAATCCCCCGATGGCATCGCTTGGACCCAGTTGGGCTCACCCCAGACCATCGCCATGGGTACCGATGTGCATGTGGGCATGGTGGTGACCTCATACAACGACGGCAATTTCAACGATGCCATCTTCAAGCATGTGTCGGTGACGCCAACCCTGGGCCAGAGTCTCTACATCGATTGGACGCGCAAGAGCTTCGCCGGTCCCTTCACGGACACGCCGAAGGGTAGTAATCCAGACCAGGACAGGCTCAATAACCTACAGGAGTTCGCGTTCGGATTGGACCCGACCAGTCCAGTTGGCTCAGAACTGGACTTTGCGATGGGCGGCAATGTCACACAGGCCGGCACTCCAAAGCTGATGAACTTTGCCGCACAAGGCGAGGCCCCCGAATACCGAGCTGTCTTTCTTCGTCGCAAGGATCATGCAGCTGCCGGCTTGGTCTACTCGGTGGATTTCTCAGCGGACCTCGATCAGTGGACGACCAGCTTTGAGGATCCCACCATTCTAACCGATCCAGAAAGCACGGGTGAGATGGAGGCGGTCAGTGTGTCTTATCTGGGGACCGTGCCTGCTCACGGGGGTTCCGAAAGCCTGCCACCACGGTTCTTCCGAGTGGATGTGGAGATGCCCTGATAAGGGCTTGGCCGCCATGGTCTTTTGGGTCATGGCGGGTGGAAGGCTTGCCTGTGGGCGAGGCACTGTTGTTCGGCTAATTTGGCGGCCCCTTAACGAGGAAACCCATGCCTTCCAAATGCCCAACCCAGAACAGGCGGCCTTATTGGCTGATCGCGCCCCTTGGGCTCTTGGTTTGGGTTCTGGTCTGGGAGGTGACCTCAAATTTCAAGGGTAAGACGGCCGAAATCAATACGTCCGTTGAAGAGCAGGCACCGCACACCCATCCCTTGGATGTGTTCGAAGCCTGGTTGCAGCTCAATGGTGCGCAGACTGCCAAAGGCGAAGTGCGCGTCGAGCAAGCTGTAGAACTAGCCAAGCAACGCCGAGTGCGCCTTCTTGAGCTGATCAAATCCGATCCCGAAGCGGCTCTCGCCGCAGCCATGCCGCGAGCTGTTCATGCCCGAATGCCCGCTGAAGTCTCGCAGCATTTGGAGCAGTTTGTGTCCATGCAGGCTCCATTGGAGTTGAAGCAGAGCTGCTTTCATCCCGAAGGCTGCACTCACGCCCATGAACACGATTTCTATCGGGCCACCGTGATGGATGGCCGTGAAGTGCAAGTTCATGCCTATGGATCACGTCTCAATGACCTCTCCATTCCGGCAACTTCCATACACGGCATCGTGTTGGATGGTCACATGGCAGTGAGCGAATCACGAGTCCGAGTGCTTGAGCCAGACGAGTCCCTGCCCGAGGGTGTGCGGCCACCCACTCCTGGATCTCTGGCCGTTGAGGCGAATGGCGAGATCAGGTTCTTGGCTTCAGCTGGGGAACTGGAGTCCTACGAACAAACCTTGCGTGATGAGGAGGAGAATCCCGTTCACATTGCCTCCGATTCGGGAGATGGTACCAGCACCATCAGCAATCGGCCCTCTCAGTCATGGGCAAATGGCGACAAGAAGATCCTCGTCATCATGATCGACTTCTCTGATTTGCCAGGTCGTCCGATTCAAAAGTCTGGTTCCGGCATTCCTGCCAAAGACCTTCCGGTCACAGAAGATGACATCGACGCACTCATCAACGGCTCCAATGGCGTGCGTGAGTTCTTTCAGGATGGCAGCTTTGGCAGCACCGATCTGTTGCTGACAACTCCTGTAGCCGGTGACTCGCCCGATGTGACTGAGGTGCTGCGAGTGGATCGGACGGCGTCTTATTATTCCAATACCGGCAGCTCAAGTGCGCTGGGCACGGACGCACGCGCGGCAGCCACGGCGGCTGGCTACAACCTCGATAACTACGATCGCTTGTGCTACATGTTCACCAATCTCGCCAATTTTGATGGCGGCACCAAATTCAACGGTTGGGGCGGACGCGCCAGCGTTGGGGGTAAGAACTGTTGGATCAACGGCTACTGGGACTTTCGTGTGGTCGCCCACGAGTTGGGTCACAACTGGGGCTTGCGCCACGCCAACTTGTGGAAGGTGACCGATGGCAGGCCAGGCTCCATGTTCGGCAGCTCCCAGGCCTACGGTGACAGCCACGACACGATGGGCGCCGCTTCCGGCTCCCACACCAAGCATTTCAGCCATTGGGCCAAGTCGCTCTTGTGGTGGATTCCCGATGCATCGGTGACCACGGTTGACACATCAGGAGTTTACCGCGTTTATGAGTTTGATGATGAATCGGCCGATTTGAATCAGGCGCGTGCGCTCAAGATTGTGCGCGATGGCACGCGGGACTACTGGATCGGTTATCGGCGAAATGGCACGCTGGGCAGCATGGCCGACAGAGCTTATGTGTTGTGGGGTTATAACTTCGGATACGATGAGGGCGACCTCCTTGACATGAACACGCCCGGTTCGGATGTTAAAGATGCCGGATTGGCGATTGGGCAAACCTACGAAGATCCCGAGAAGGGGATCTCCTTCACGCCCATCGCCCAAGGTGGCAGCGGAGGCAATGAGTGGCTCGACATTCAGGTCACCTTTTCGGATGGCTGGCCAACGGCGTATGCACAATGGGCGGCTCAAAGCTTTACCCATCCATTCACGCTGAACTATCCCGACGACAATCCCGATGGGGATGCAATGACCAACCTTCAGGAGTTCGCCTTTGGCATGGATCCCACCAGCCCGGTTGGTTCAGCTCTATCCTTCGAGATGGGCGGCGAAGTGAGCCAAGCCGGCTCACCCGTCTTGATGAACTTTGCGGATCCAGGCGAGGAACCCGATTACCGTGCGGTGTTTCTGCGGCGCAGGGATCATGTCGCCGCTGGCCTGCTCTATGCGGCTGATTTTTCCGCGGAACTCAATCAATGGACCACCAGCGAAGCGACGCCGACAGTGCTGACAGATGTGGAGGCCCTGGGAAACATGGAAGCGGTCAGTGTGTCATATCCAGCGATGGTGCCCGCTCATGGAGACACAGAGAATCTGATACCTCGCTTCTTCCGAGTGGGCGTTGAGATGCCCTAGGTCGTGAACACGATCTAGACTGCAAATCAAGTACCTGCCGTTTGACCTCCTTGACGATGCAGTCGCGATCCCATTTGACGGGCTTGCAGACGGATGCATCACGAATGATGGATGGAATGGTAGAACCGTCCCACGACTTCACTCCGATGACTTTCTTGTGCAGTCGGGCGGCTTCACGAATTTGGTGTTGAATCCACTTTCGGTGTCCGGCGTATTGCTTCTCATCCGTGTATGTTTTGCGTGGCGGATGCATGCCGCCAAGAATCAACACGATGTCTGCTGACTGGATCTGGCGAGTCATCTCTTTTTTAAGACTATTCACGGATGTGTTCGTCATGCCTCCATGACATGCAAAGCTGCAGTTGCGCCAGTTGAGGTCCCTGGCTGAAGAAAGCCATTCAAGCACCTTGGAATAGTGTTCGTTCCAATCCCATCCGTGACTGATGAAGATATTGGTCTCGCTGGATTCAAACATAGGTGCTGAATCAGTTTCGAAATCGTGGTTGGAAATTACGGCGGGTGTCATGTGAGAGCGGGGGTGAATTGATTTGCTGTAAACTTACGCTTCAGACTCAGCTTCATCCACACATTGCCGGTCTTCGGCTATAACCCAAAAGAGTTTGGTTTGTGGGGGCTTGGATAGCTCTAGGGCCCAGAAATACGACATAACACACTGTAAACCAGATAATTGAGCATCATTAACCCTCGGGTAAACCACGCTCTTTTGGGGCATGGCAGAAAGGGGACTGATGAATGGTGCATCTTGCGGGAATGGTTAGGAATCGCCTTCACCGACCCAAAACCACCCGCATGAAAACCCCACCATTCATCTTCAATCGCCTCTCTGTGGCACTGCTTGCTCTCTTCGTATTCAGTGTGCAGGCCCATGCCGAATTTCATTCGTCCAAGAAGGGAGTTGGCGCTGGCGAGGAGAAGCACATCACCGCCCTCAATGTCAGTTGGTACTACAACTGGAACATTCAGCGAGTGGGTGGAGTCGATCCTGCCATCGAGTACGTGCCGATGAAGCATAACGAGTATTGGCGCAATGAAAAGGAGTTGGCCAACATCGGTGAGTTTAAACATTACCTGGGCTTCAACGAGCCGGAACGCAGTGATCAAGGTGACATCACCGTGGCCAAGGCCATCAGCCAATGGCCCAACATCACCAGTAAGGTGGAACAGCACGGGCTTCCAGGAGCATTGATGGGCAGCCCGGTGACCGCCAATCCCGGGCATCAATGGATCATCGATTTCATGAATCAGGCGGATGCTCAAAACCTGCGCGTGGATTTCATGGCCATGCACAAATATCCTACGCCCACCAGTTCGGGTAACATTCTCAACGGCGCCGCTTGGTATCACAACACCTACGGCAAGGATGTGTGGATCACTGAGTTCAATGCGGCGGATTGGAACGGCGAGAATGATTATACCCAGGCAGACTGTTACGGCTGGATGGCCGAGGTTCTGTTCCGTTTGGAAAGTACGGAATACATCAAGCGTTATGCGATTTTCCCATGGCGAGGAAACACATCGCAGTCTGAGGCTTCTCCGATCTTTGAGATGGATGCCCAGGGAAACAAGACCGACACCCTGACCCCTCTCGGCAGACTTTATGCCGAGTATCGCTCAGTCGACATTAACGGCCCGTACATCCAGACCTGGTATCACGTGCACAACAAGGGCAGCAAAATGCACCTCAGCAGCAGTGGTGGCGCTTCTTCGATGTCCACCATTCACGCCGAAGGCAATCTGGTGGAGTTCGAATTGATCAATGCTGGAGGCGGCAATTACTTCATTGCGCGCAAAAACACGGGTGAGCGTCTGACCTCGGATGGCATCACCACCACATGGACTGCCGGTGCCAATGGCTCATCCGCCAAGTGGTTTCTCGAAACCACCGATTACAACTGGGTGAAGCTCAAGCATGCCGCCAGTGGCAATTACCTTTACGGCCGGGATAACGGGGAAGTTGGCGTCAGTGCCTCCAGCTCAGGCGATATCGACCAGTGGGTTTTCGTTCGTACTCCCAGCGACTACACCGGATCCACCAATCAGGCTCCGGTTTTCAATGGCGACCCGCTTGTCGGACAACCCGCCAGTGAGAATCAGGCCTACGGCGGCACTCTGGCGGATCATGCCAGCGATGCCGATGGCGACCCGATGAGTTTCTCCAAGGTCAATGGCCCCGCATGGCTGAGCGTGGCCAGCAATGGGGTTCTTTCGGGAACGCCCGGAGCCAGCGACATCGGAGTCAACAATTTCACCGTTCTGGTGCAGGACAACAATGGCAACTCCAGTTCGACTACTTTCAATGTTATGGTCTTGTCCACCACAGGAACGCTACCCACGGCCTTTGTCCATTGGAGCTTTGACGACGAGAGTGGCAACACCGCCAGTGACAGTTCCGGCAATGGCCGGGATGGTGCCATCGTTGGCGGAACCTGGGTTGAGGGTTATGTCGGAGGAGCTCTGTCCTTGGATGGTGTCGACGACAAGGTGACCCATCTGCTCAGTGAAAGCACCTGGCCCGCCTACACCGTGTGCATGTGGGTGAAAGCGTCCGAGTTGGGGCAGATTGATTTTACTGGAGTCTTCAACAACAACAGCAGCGGAAGCGATTTTCAGATTGATACGGATGGTTTGTCACCCGGCTCATTGCGCTATACCCGTTCGGGCGAAAAGAATGCCGTCCTCTTTGCCCCGGTCTCCACGGACTGGGCTCATATCGCTATCAGTTTTGATGGGACTACAGTGAGTCTCTATCAGGATGGGGTCTTGACGGGCACCAGCAACGAAGCAGGCAATGCTTTCGGCCAGTTGCAGGTGGGGGCCAACCGCGGCAACAGCAAGTTCTTTGCCGGCGTGGTGGACGAAGTGCGGGTCTATGACGTGGCACTCGACGCAGTGCAAATCAACCAAGTGCTCGCTTACGATCCGGGAGCAGGAGGCGGCAACACTGCACCGGTGATCGACGCGACGCCGACTTCGTCTGCGGATCCGGTCATCCTCCCCGCGACAACAGATCTGAGCGTGGGGGCAAGTGACGTCGATGGAGATGAGCTAAGCTACAGTTGGAGCATGGCTTCCGGTCCCGGCACCGTAAACTTCACCACCAACAACAGTCCCACCAGCGCCACCACCACGGCTTCTTTCGACCTGGCAGGCAGCTATGTGCTGCAAGTGGTTGTGACCGATGGCAATGGCGGCACGGTCACCGATGGTGTCGCCGTCGAAGTGCAGCAACTCAACAATCAGCCTCCGGTGTGGGACTCACCGCCGACCAGCTTCACCGCGACTCAGGGCGTGGCCTTTCAAAAGTACATTTCATGGCGCGTCAGTGATCCCGATGGAGACTCGATCTACTGGAACAAAGTGTCTGGTCCGGCATGGATCAACGTCAATCTGACCAGTGGTGAATTGACCGGGACTCCGGGCCAGGCCGATGTCGGCACCACGCCCATCACCATCAGCATCACCGACAATAATCACACGCCTGTCGCCCACACCTTCGACCTGATTGTGGAAGGCGTGAACTCTGCGCCGGAGGTGGATATCGTTGCCGATCCAACGGCGACACTGAATGGGGATGCATCATGGACGCCCGCTGAGATTGCAGCGCTTGCCTGGTATGACGCGAGTGACGCGAGCACGATTACCGAAAGCGGTGGGTTCGTATCGCAAGGGGCTGACAAGAGCGGCAATGGCCATGACCTGACTCAGCCGGCTGCCGCGGAACAACCCCAGACAGGAGTCGCTTCCCTGAACGGTCTCAACCTCCTCGCCTTCGATGGTGTGGACGACGACATCAGCAACGCCTCCCTTGATCTTG
>CAZIPY010000159.1:0-3566 GCA_964541125.1 uncultured Luteolibacter sp.
TCACATGGGCAAGATGCTGCGCGACAAGCTCTCGGGAAACACCCGTGTCGCGATTCTCGCCTTCTCGGTGGTCTCCGCCTCCTTCAGTGCCTGGATGAACAACACTGCCATCGTCGCCATCCTGCTGCCGGTGACCTTGGGCTTTGCCCGCTCTAAGGACATCCCCGCCTCCAAATTGCTGATGCCGCTCTCCTATGCCTCCATGCTTGGCGGTTGCTGCACCTTGATCGGTACCTCCACCAACCTGCTGGTGAATGGAGCGCTCAAGGATCTCGACAAGCGCTATGCCGACCTGAATCTCGAGCCCTTGAGTATGTTTGAGCTCGCGCCGGTTGGTATACCACTTGCGGTGGCGACTATTGGTTATCTGACACTCGTCGGTCCCAAAGTGCTGCCCAAGCGATCGTCCATCACCGGCTCGCTCGAAATCGATCACCGCACCACTCAGCTGTATCACCTTCTGGTGGGTGGGGATTCACCCATTATTGGCAAGAAACTCACCGAGACCGAATTGGGTGAGCGTGACACGGGCATTCATGTGATGGAAATCCGGCGCAATGGCACTCGTGTCATGCTGCCATTGTCCGAAATTGTTATCGAGAAGAACGACCGCTTCATGGTCGCCTTGCATCGTCGTCGTGGCGGTGCGGCTAAGCCAGCTGAGCTGTTCGAATCCATTGGTGCCGAATTGCTGTCACAAGTGCAGGGCATCGTATCAGAGCTCGTGGTGCGCGATGAGTCATCCCTCATCGGCAAGTCGCTCGCCCGGGCAGACTTCCGTCAGCGCTACAACAGTGTGGTACTCGCCGTTCATCGCAATGGCCTCAACATCACCAGCCAGATTGCGGACATGCCCTTGGAGATCGGTGATACCCTGTTGGTGATCACCGCGCGCAACAACCTTGAGACCCTCGAGAGGACCCGCGACTTCGTGCTGACGGATACCCCCGATGAAAGTCCCATGGCCTTGGCTCGTGAGCACAAGCCCATGCATGCCAAGTATGCGTGGATGGCGCTAATCGGGGTGGTGCTGACTGCGGCGCTCACCGACTTCCTGAGTCGCTTCGACATCGGTGTTCCGAAAGTGCCCATCCACTATGCCGCGATGGTGGGTGCGCTGGCCCTGATGTGGTTGAAGGTGCTCACCCCGCGCGATGCCTACTCCAGCATCGACTGGCAGGTGCTGCTCATGCTCTACGGTCTACTCGGCCTCGGTATCGCTATGCAGGCCACAGGCACCGCGGTGTGGCTGTCGAAGGGTTTGGTGGGATTTGCCGAAAGTTTCGTGCCGAGCCACCTGATTCCCATCGTGATGCTGTGGTTGATCTTCCTGCTGACCATGGTGCTCACCGAGATGCTCTCAAACAATGCGACAGCGGTGATGATGATTCCCATTGCTGTGACACTCGCACTGGAACTCGGTATCGATCCGCGGCCGTTGATCATCGCCGTGACGATTGCTGCCTCTTGTGCTTTCTCCATGCCCATGGGTTATCAGACCCACATGATGATTTACGGTCCGGGTGGCTATCGCTTCACCGACTTCCTGCGGGTCGGTCTACCGCTGAACCTCATCTGTTGGGTGATCGCATGTACACTGATCCCGCTGATCTGGAAGTTTTAAGACTGCAAGTCGACGGTGAGATCTTCACCGAGTTGTTCGATGGCCTGCTGTAGGGCGTCCAGACTGTCGTCCATGCCGATGGAGACGGAGCCCTCGGCGCGGAACATGGGGTGGCCGCTCATCGGCGCGCTCTCGAGTCCGGTTGAGAACTCCTCGACGTTGCCGCCGGCCTGAGTGATGGCAGTCGTCAGTTCGCGGACGATGCCGGGGCGATCATTGCCCATGACCTGGATTTGGACCATGCGGAGAGTAGCGGGTTCGCCGGCGGATTCGCGGGCGACCTGAATGTTGAGGCCAGCTTCATTGAGGGCGGCAACCAATGCATCAACCTTGTCTTCTGGGCATTGGATGCGCACGACGCCAGCGAACTGACCAGCGAGACGGGCCATACGGCTTTCCAGCCAGTTGCCACCGTGGTCGGCGACGGTCTGGGCCAGTTGGTTGACGAGGCCCTGACGGTCAGCGCCGAGGACGGTCATGATCAGATCGCAATTCATGACGGGATGAGAACAGAGTGACCGATGCTTGCCAACGGTGAAACGCGCTTGCCGCATGGCGCCTGAAAGCAAAGGATGAATCCCGACATGGCCGAGGAGCAACCATTCAACATGCTGTTTGAGACCTTCGGACGGACGCCGGAAGCGCATGCCGCGGAAGTGAATCGTGCGGCGCACGATCAACTGGTGCGCTGGCTCGATGTGGCGCTGGCCAATCCCGGGGGTTGCACCCTGTTGCGAGCGCCGCGTGCCGGTCATGGCAAAACCCACCTGCTGTCGCGGATTCGTCATCAGTTCATGAAGACGCATGAGGCCATCCTTTTGCGCGCTTCACGGGGTTATCAGATCGATGCTTCGACCGTGCTCGAGGATGTGGTGCGCCATCTCCTCGATGAGGAACCTGGTCATCCCAGTCTGACCCGCATGGATGTACTGGCCCGGAGGATGATGGCCACCGCATTGATTCCCTTGATCGAATCAGGAGAGGTGCCTTCCGAAAACAAGACCGCGGCCACCGATGCCTTGCGCAACGATCCCCTCGGCACTTTTGACTTCCACAACCCCGATGCCATTACGGCGCAGTGGGCCAAGGAAAGTTTCCCCGCATTGCGCGAGCGCCTGCTACCACATCTGGTTCGTGCCTGTGATCTGCCGGGTCGTGAAATTAACTTTTGGCTCGAAGCTCTCTTTCATCATTCATCGGCGCCACTCGATGACCTGCGCCGTCACCAACTGCTCGAGGACAAGGTCCGCAACAACTCCTCGGGTGAAGCGGGTGTGACCAGTCGCCTTGAGGCTTTGATCGGTCTGATGTGTCAGGGCAAGCGGGTGGTGTTGATTGCCGACGATTTGGAAGGTTTCTCTTCCGACCAGGGAGCCGCCCTCAGTCTCGCTACGCTAGTGATGTCGCTGCGCCAATCTGTGCCTCGTCTGGATGTGTTGGTGTCGCTCAATCAGGACGTCTGGGACAATGTCTTTGTGCCCTGCTTGAGTGAGGGCCTCGCCGATCGTCTCTCCGAACGTCTGGTCGAGCTTCAGCCGTTGGGGGAAATGGAGATGGTTGCACTGCTGGAGTCTCGTGCGCTTGGAAAAGGAACGAGTCTGCTGGCAAAGATGGACCGTCAAAAGGCTGGTGAGCATGCCCGCGGATTGATTCGGGAAGCCGCAAATGCTTGGGAAAAGGCCATCACAGATCCAGAACCCGAGCCAGAACCGGCCCCAGAGCCCGAACCCAAGCCGACTGAAAGTAAGATTCTCAAGGCCATGCCTGCCGCGCTCTTTGGCGGGAAAAAGACGAAGCCAGAACCAGAGCCAGAACCGAGCCCAGCGGGCGACCGCAAGGGAGCGCAAGCCTCTCAACCAGAGCCGGAACCAGAGCCGGAACCAGAGCCGGAACCAGAGCCGGAACCAAGCCCAGCGGGCGACCGCAAGGGAGCGCAAGCCTC
>CAZIPY010000160.1:0-5148 GCA_964541125.1 uncultured Luteolibacter sp.
TTCATCGATGCAGCGCTTCAGCCACTGCACCAACTTGTCGGCTTCTTCCGATTCGTTGCACAGCGAAGCGAGCTCCATCCACTCCAAGTGACTGCGCGACTTGGGAGCGGCGATGCGATTGACCTCGAGCTTGGCCATGATGGCCTCAGTTTCACGCGGGTGGGCGTTGAAAATGTTGGCGGGGCGGGGCAGCTCATCAAGCGCTTCAGGTGTGAGCCCGAAGGACACCACGCCAATGCCGTGGATGGAGCTGAGGCGGCGCAGGGCGTCGGCCAGGGCTTCGTCTTCAACGGGCGCGGCGTAGATCAGCTCGCCTCCTTGAGACCAGGACGAGACGGCCAAGGCTTGGTAGAAATCCTCGCGGAAGGTTTCGAGGGATGGCTGGATGCGCAATCGGGTGGAAACCAAGCGAAATGGAGTGATTCCGAGCCTTTGCTTGAGGCCCAGCATGGCGTCGTCCAGGGCCATTTCCTCATCCGCGGAGGTGCCGGTTTCCCAGTCGACGAGGACCATTTCCGGAAACTTCCAGAGGTTGCTCAGAGGGGCCTCCTTGGCAAAGGCATCGCGGAAGGAGAAGGGGAATCGCCCATTGATCTCGAAGTAGCGGGTAACCACGGCGCGAAACTTGCGAATGCGCAGCATGGTGTTGTCGATGAGTTCCTGGTCGGCCTCGGTCAGGTCCTCGAGGCGGCCCTGGGTGAGAGCGACGAGTTCCTGCGCACCGGAGAGAGCGGGAAGTGGAGCACTGCGACGGTAGTAACCTTGTCCTTTCTCGACCTTGGCGATGGGCGAACCCGGATCGCAGGACATGATGGAAAAGTGGTAACGCAGTGAGGCGTCCGAATAGGTGCCGTTGAGTTGTAGGCGGGCGAGCCGGATCAACTCGGTGCCCTTGATTGCGTCCGCAGGGTTGCCCGGAAGAAGGGTGGGCAGGATGTCATTGAGTTGCTTGCGGAGGCTCATTCTAAATGGGTGGGCGGGCGGCCTTTGGTTGGGTGGGCGGATGCCTTTTTTGGGACGCGTCGGTTTGCAAATCCGACCCATCCATCCAATTCAGCCACGCCGACTTCATCAAGCAGGTTTTTAAAATTCCTGTGAATAACCCTCACTTTTTTTGAATGAAGGCCGGCGTAAACTTGTCCAAGTGCCAAGATGAGTCAGAATACCCACATGATTTCCAAATCTTGGATGGCCATGGTGTTGGTCCTCGGACTAGCCACGGCTTCCGCTCAAGAGCCGCAAGCTCAACAACCCGACCCCCGACACATTCTCGAGGGGGCACGACTGTCGGCAGTCTTAGTCAATATGGATGAAGGCTTGAAGGGGCAGTTGCGCAAGGGACGCAGCAAGACGCCCGTGACCCTTTTCCTCAAGGGAGAGAACATTCAGTTTCAATTTTCAGAAAACAATGAGCCTTGGCGCATCTTTCACATGCGTCTCGCCAACCAGGACTTCAAGTTGTTTGAAATCATCAAGGGCAAGACTCGCAACTTTGATCGTAACAAACTCACCGAGCCCATTGCCGGTACCGATCTGACCTATGAGGACCTCGCTCTGCGCTTCTTCTACTGGCCGGATCCCAAGCTCATCAAGATGGATAAGGTGGGCCGGGAGGAATGCCATCTCATTCGGGTGAATAAACCCGATGGCGTGGCCGGAAACTACGATCACGTGGACATCTGGGTGCATGCGAAGTTCGGCGCCTTCATGCGGATCCGCGGCTACAACGCCAAGGGAACGGTGATCAAGGAGTTCCAAGTGGAGGATGTGATGAAGGTCGACGACGACACCTGGACCCTCAAGAAAATGCAGGTTTCCAGCCACAATCCGGAGAATGGTCGTCGGACTTCCATTACCGAGATGACTTTCGATAAACCTAAGGGCGCCGCAAGACCCCGTCCGGGACTTCGTTAATCTCCGAGGAATCCGTTAATGCCACCGATCTGGTTCGACGCCCACTTGCATCTTCAGGATCCCCGCTTGGGTGATTCCCGCGAAGTGGCTCGCGAGATGAAGCAGGCCGGAGTGGCCACGGCGGTGATCGATGCCACCCGGCAGTTCGATTGGAACGAGGTCCACAAGCTTATCGCGTGGAGCATGGGTGAAGACGTGCCCGAGTTGCTGCCGGCCTATGGCATTCATCCCTGGCATGCGCACACTGCGGAAGAGGGTTGGCTGGATGACCTTCAGGACTATCTGGTGACTCATCCCAACGCATCGATTGGAGAGATTGGTTTGGACAGCTGGATTGAGGATCCCGATCTGGAAGTGCAACGACCGGTCTTTCGTGCGCAGTTGGAGCTAGCGGCTCATCTCTCCAAGACCATGAGCATTCACTGCCTCAAGGCTTGGGGTCCGCTGATGGAGGAACTCAAGGCCTGCCCACCAACCGCGCCCTTCCTCATGCATTCCTATGGCGGTTCGATCGAGTTCGCACGGCAGTTGATCGATCTTGGAGCTTACTTCTCCTTTTCGGGCTACTTCCTGCAACCGCGAAAGGCAGCCGTGATCGAGGTCTTTAAGCAACTGCCTAAAGATCGCATCCTGATCGAGACCGATGCTCCAGACATGGCCCCGCCAGAGGAAGTCGTCACACATCCGCTGGCCGATGGGATCAACCATCCGGCCAATCTTCCGGCGATCGGGGCGGTCTTGGCCAAGGAGTTGAGGATGGAGGCCGCAGAGTTGGCTGATTTGACGAACAAGAACGCCAAACGCTGTTTTGGCGTCTGACCCCTTGCGCACGACGCGTAGCTGGCTAGTCTTAGGCATGGATCTCGCTGACTTCCGCAAGGAGTATTCTGAGAAGGGCTTGCGCCGCGAAGAGCTCAATCAAGAGCCGGTGGCTCAGTTTGCCGAATGGTTTGAGCAGGCCATCGAGCTGAAACTCAATGAGCCCAATGCCGTCACTTTGGCCACCGTTGACGCACAAGGCATGCCCTACCAGCGCACCGTTCTGCTTAAGGTCTTCGATGAAAAGGGATTCGTCTTCTTCACCAACTACGAGAGCCGCAAGGCCAAGCAGATGGAGGCCAATCCGCAGATCTCCATCCTCGTGCCGTGGGTGGAAATCGAGCGCCAGGTGATCATTCAGGGGCGGGTGGAAAAGATCAGCAGCGCTGAGTCGCTCAAATACTTCACCTCCCGTCCTCGTGAGTCTCAACTCGGCGCGTGGGTGTCCAACCAGAGCGAGGTGATCAGTTCGCGGAAGTTTCTGATGCAGAAGCTCCAGGAGATCAAAGACAAGTTCAAGGAAGGTGAGATCCCGCTGCCCTCCTTCTGGGGTGGTTACCGCTTGGTGCCCGAGATGATCGAATTTTGGCAGGGCGGGCCCGCGCGTCTCCACGATCGCTTCCTCTACACGAGTGAGGGAGATGGCTGGAAGATTGATCGGCTCTCTCCGTGAAGACGCCATGAAATCCGTCGAGCAGCGTACTTTCGATGTTCCCGCTTACCGGGTGTGGGAGATTATACGCGAGCCTGGCAATCAGCCGGCGTGGAATCCCAAGTGCGTGCAGGCCGAGAACATTGGCACCGCAGCAGTGGGTCGGAAGTTTTCCCTCACCTACCGCTGGAAGGACAAGGAGACGCAATGCACCGGTGAGGTTCTCGAGATCGACCCTGAGACCCGAATCGTCTTCCGCTACCACTACGAAGACGGCCCGATGGCGGGCAGCGCCGATGAGGAACTCAAATTGATCGAAGAGGGAGTGGACAAGACCACGCTGGTGAAGACGGTTTGCTACAAGAACTCCGGAATTCCCAAGTGGGCGCAGATCCTCATGGGCCTGATCAACCGCTTCGGAAAAAATGTTGGGCCCGGCGAGCCTCTCGATGGTTTGGATGACCTGCTGAAGTAGCTTGCTCAACGGGTGGAGGCTGCTAGAAAGCAACATGCGAAACCGAATCTTATTCAGCGTTGCTCTGTGCCTAAGTATGTTGAGTCTGACCTCCTGTAACAAAAACGAGAAAATCGTGAAGGCTAGGCAAGAGGTGCATGAGAGTGGCCACCGGATTCAGAGCTCAAGATCCAGCAGCAATTACAACGTGTTCTTGGTGATGGATGAGATTCGCAAGTCTCACAAAGACGATGAAGTTCTCCATTCGCAATTGGATTACATGAAGGCCATTTTGAAAAATGCCCAGGAAGAAGAAATTGTTGAGCTCAAGGCATTGGGTGATTCCCTCGTCAAAATTCAGACAGGCAAGTGAGAATGGTGCCTATTGGACGTCCCTCATGAAGTGAGCTTGCTCACCTGTCAGGTGCTGATAGCCTGCGAGGCGTGAATAAGTGGCTCAAGATGCTTGGTCCTCTGGCCGTGTGGCTTTGCTGTACGATGGCTTCTGTGGCCGAAGAGGTGCAGGAAGGCACAGACATCGATGCAGTGGCAAAGGCAATGAAGGCATCAGGTTATCGAGAGACCCAGTTGGAGTTGATGGTCTGGGATGAAGAATTAAGTCTCAAATTTTGGGTCGTCAATGAAGGCGCCCTGATTGCGACCTACTCAATCGAAACCAAAAAGGTGACTGCGCTGAGCTATTGGTTTTGTGACGAGCGAGCCAAAGCCGTTCGTAAAACCTTCAGTCTGCCTGTAATTAGCTTCGATCCGGCTAGTGGTGTGATGAAGATCAACACCAAGAATAAAGACAAATGACCTGTCTTTCTACTTCATCGAGCTGACGATCTGATCGGTCAGCTGCTGGACGAGTTTCTCGGCTTCGGGGTCGAGTGAACCGCCGCCCCCGGAGGAGTCTTCGCCTTCGATGCGGCAGACGGTACCGGGGTGGAAGTCGGAGTTGTCGCAGAGTTGGCATTCCTGCCAGTTGGCACGCTTGTCGTCCATGCCGAGGGTCTTGCGTAGGTTGATGAGTTCCTTGGCCTGGCCACCGGTGATGGTGAGCAGTTCGCCACCCTTGAGTTGCGAGGCGACCCACACGGTTTTGCAGTAGGCTTCGACGTTCTCCATCTTCCAGTAGGCGTCCTCGATGTCCTTGCCCCAGGTGATGACACCGTGGTTGACCATGAGCACAGCCATGTGATCGACGGCGGCGTTGCCGACAACCTCGGCGTTGGCCGGGGTGCCGGGAGTTTGGTATTCGGCGAGGCCGATCTGACCGAGGAAGACTTCGGCTTCGGGAATCATGCAG
>CAZIPY010000161.1:0-16362 GCA_964541125.1 uncultured Luteolibacter sp.
TCATCGCCCCTTGGCGCGACGCCGAGTTCCGCGCCCAGTTCCCCGGCCGCACCGAGATGATCGAATACGCCGAGGCCAACAACATCCCGGTCAAGGCTTCCATGAAGAAGCCCTACTCCATGGACCGCAACCTTCTGCACATCTCCTTTGAAGCCGGCGCACTCGAGGACACCTGGTATGACGCCACCGGCGAAGCCGACCGCGACATGTATGTGCTCTCCGTCTCCCCCGAGGAGGCTCCCGACACCCCTCAGTATCTGCAATGCCTGTTTGAAAAGGGCAACATCATCGGCCTCCAGACCGAAGGTTTGGCTGAACTCATCGCCGAGCTTGGTGATTTCGAAGTCCAAGGTGAGAAGGACGGCTACACCCTGCTTTCTCCCTATGGTGTGATGCGCGTGCTCAATGCGCTCGGTGGCAAACACGGCATTGGTCGTGTGGACATCGTCGAGAACCGCTTCGTCGGCATGAAGTCGCGCGGCATCTACGAAACCCCCGGCGGCACCATCCTCCTTGCCGCTCACCAAGACCTCGAAACTCTGGTCATCGACCGCGAGCTGCAACAGACCCGCGACACCCTCATTCCCAAGTACGCCCAACTCGTCTACAACGGCTTCTGGTTCGCTCCCGAGCGTGAGGCCATCCAAGCCCTCGTCACCGAGAGCCAGAAGACGGTTTCGGGTGAAGTCCGCGTGAAGCTCTACAAGGGCAACGTCATGCAGGCCGGTCGTCGCAGCCCGCACAGCATGTACGACGAAGACGTCGCCACCATGGAAGGCGGTCAGGAAGAGGCCTACAACCAGGACGACGCCACCGGCTTCATCGCCCTCAACGCCCTACGCCTCAAGGCCAACGCCAAGCAGAAGAAGTAAGGTAGGGACCTTTGATCCAACTCCGTTGAATCCAATCGATATGCATGGCCAGCCGGCCATGACTTGATGATCATCGCTACAAGCGATCCTTCGGGATTTCTCCGAAAGGTCCGTTGTTCTGCAACTCGACTTGCAGAGAGTTAGGTCGAAAGGACTGCCTTGCTCTAAGAACTACGGACGGCTCGGAGAGCCGTCCCTACCCTAGTCTGCCTCCGACTTGAACGGGTTTATTTTTCCCGCGAGAAAGACCACGCCCTTCCAGGCGCCGTAAAGCAGCGTCCACAGAATCAGAGGCGCACAGCCGAAATCGATTAATAGTCCGATCCCTGCTGCAGCCCGTAGCCCATCAACGGGCAAAATCAAAAAGCCTGCCATCAGCATCAACCCACCCATAAAGGGAGCAAAGGAGCTATTACTCTTCTTGAACAGTTGCAGGTAAAAGATGGTCCAGTTCATCGCCGCGACATAGCCGCCGAACAGAACCAAAAGGCCACCTGCGATCCATTGGCTAATTTCCCACACCTGAGCCCTCCTTCTCTCGTTCTCGCTTCATCTCTTGGAATGACTCTCATTCCTCCTTGGAGACGACATTCACCGCTACATTCCATTCCCGACGCGGCGGTTTGAGCCCGTTGATGAACCTCCTCACCCGCAATCTAGCGTCTGAATCATAGGTCTGACCAAACACCATGATGTTGCCATTCTGAGCCGTCGTCGTACCCAGGGTCATTAGTGAATAGGCGGGATCCGACGCCTTAAACTCCTCCCAAGCCGGTCGGTTTTCATTAAGCCAATCTGCAGCAGCACGCATACCACGGATCTGACTGGTTGATATGAAGCTAGCAACGACCACCGCCATCGATACCAGCGGAACCCAGACCCAGGGAGATAGTTTCTTGGGGTTCATTCTTACTTCCCGCCCTTCTGGAACTTCTCAAATCGCTCCATCTCTGCCTTCGGTATGGGCATCACCTTCTCGAGGAAGGCCTTGAGTTTCACATCTTTGAAACCGGCCCAACCTGCGTCGTCATCATATGGATATCTGAGGTAGTAGTTACCGCACTTCCAGCAAATCGACGTCTCAAAGATCAAACGACCCTCTCGATAAAAGCGCAGCCCATGAATCGGGTAATGGCAAAATGCACCGGGCAGGTCCTCACTGGCCACAAAACTGGATGCCGCCTTGGCACACTCCGCCAACTCCTCACCCACCAGCTTCTTCGATTTCAGGATCTTTGAGGAACTGTCGTATGGAACGATGGAAAAATAGTTATCGTCCTCACCGTCTGGCACCTCCTCCACCATCTTAAAATCCAGCAGAAGCACATGTGCTTCATCGGACAGCTCAATCGCCTTACCCAAATCCCTGCGATAAGGCTCCTTGAGTTTCTCCACACCCTCCATCCACGCATCATGCGCATCTGCCAGCGCATCCATTGCCTTATTGGGTTTGAACGCAAGATCTCCCCCAAGAAGTCGCGATAAATCCTCATCAGTCTCTTCGCCTACCAACAGGCAGGGCATCATCGAAAGGCAGGCAAGAACTGTCAGTGGTATGGCATATCGTGAAATCATGGCTTCAGTCTCATTTGTCATCGTTGACCCGCATCAACAGGTCTTTCTCATCCAGCTTCTTGAGCAGGTCATTCAATTGCTCCGCCGGTAGACGAAGGTGTAAAACGAATGGTTCGTCTTCTTGGAAGGCCATCAGGCGTTTCTTCAAGCCGAGGTCGATTAATTCCATGGCCGTGTAGCGTCCAAACTTTTCAGACAAGTCATCTGCAGCCGCCATGAGAAACTCAAAACCCTCTTCACCCAGATCTCCCACAGGCAGCAAGTCAACTTTCCGCTCCACCAACTCACCATCTGTCACCAACTGATCCAGCGCCTGATCGATGGTTTTCACATCCTTCTCAAACATCGCTGGATCGGGGACCACTCCATCTTTGAGCTTCTCGAATTCAAAGGCAACATTCTGCACGCAGACCGAGAGCTTCATCCACGCCGGATTCAGCGCCTTTTTCTCTTCGGCTGAGAGACTCAGCGATAGGACCAACAACAGGATGGGCATCAATTTCATCACCCTCTAATCTAGCCGATTTCCTTCAGCCCAAAAAGATCAAACGGCGACTAGCCAACTTGGCCAAATTGGTCTTGGATCGTGGAATGATCGACATGCTTGTCCGCCTCTACGACCTGCCGGATGTTTCCGAGCTCTACGCCAAGATGGATGACCGCGACATCACCCTCCGTCGCGCCAGAGCCTTCGAAAAACACAACGTGGCCGAGTTTGCCGCCAGTTTCTCCGAGAAATGGAAAAGCGAGGTCGAGGTGGCCATCACCCGCCAGCCGGCCGCCTGCTTTGTCGCCACCGCGGACAAGAAGATCCTCGGCTTTGCCTGCTACGACACCACCATGAAGGGCTTCTTTGGACCCACCGGCGTGCTCGAAGCCGCCCGCGGCCAAGGCATCGGCAAGGCCCTACTCTTCCGCTCACTCGAAGCCCTGCGTGAGGAAGGCTACGCCTACGCCATCATCGGCGGCGTCGGTCCACGCGAGTTCTACGAACAAGCCTGCGGTGCCATGGAAATCACCGGCAGCGACCCCAGCATCTACGATGATCTCCTCCCATGAGGTTGCGGGAAGTCAGCTCCCCTACTGATGCCGAACTCGTCGCCGATTTGGCCGAACGCTGCTGGCGACACCACTACACGCCCATCATCGGCGAGGCCCAAGTCGACTACATGCTGACCAAGTTCCAGTCGACTCCGGCCATTCTCGAGCAAATCGCTGAGGGCCGCGACTACCGCCTCATCGAGGATGAATCCCCACTGGGCTATCTCGCCACGGATCTTTCCGACCAGCTCTTCCTGAGCAAGCTCTACATCCTGCCCGAGCAACAGGGGCGCGGCGCCGGTCGCTGGGCTGTGGAGGAACTTGCGAAAGCTCATCCTGACCTCGAAATCCACCTCACCGTCAACAAGCACAACCACGGCACCATCGTCTTCTACGAGCGGGTGGGTTTCTTTAAAGGCGAAGCCGTCGTCGCGGACATCGGAAATGGATTTGTCATGGATGATTGGAAGATGCACCGACCTTCCGCCAGTATCTTAGGGCTATGATCAAACTGTGGACGACTCTCATCGCCGGCACCCTGCTGCTTGGCACCGCCTCCTGTCAGAATAAGGAGGAGCCAAAGGTCGCCGACGGCCCCTCTCACCCTCTGGTGGACGCCGCGCGCAGTCAGGTAGGTGTCACCAAACGCTACGATGGCAGCTACGTGGCCCTCGACTATCCCGGTGGTGACATTCCCATGGAGACGGGAGTCTGCACCGATGTGGTCATCCGCGCTCTGCGCAAGGGTTACGAACAAGACCTGCAGAAGCTCGTGCATGTGGACATGAAGGCCAACTTCTCGAAATACCCGAAGATCTGGGGCCTCAAACGCACCGACCGCAACATCGACCACCGCCGCGTTCCCAATCTCCAGACCTTGTTCAAGCGCAAGGGCTACCAACTGAAACTCACCGACAAGGCTGAGAACTTCCAAGCTGGCGATCTGGTCACCTGTATCGTGCCACCCAACCTGCCGCACATCATGATCGTCTCCAACAAGAAGAACGCCAAGGGCGAGCCCCTGGTCATCCACAACATCGGCAGCGGCGCCAGCGAGGACGACGACCTTTTCACCTACAAGCTCACTGGCCAGTACCGGATTCCGGTGCCACGTGCTAAACTTGGCACCTCAAACCCTGAGTGACATGAGCTTCGACATCCGCGGCAAAACCATTCTCGTTACCGGCGCCAACCGCGGCATTGGCAAGGCCATCGTCGAGACCTTCCTCGATCACGGCGCCGGAAAGATCATCGCTGCCGTTCGCTCGCCTGACACTGCCCAACCCTTGGTCGAGGCATACGGTGACCGCATTGAGGTCATTCAAATGGACTTGGGGGATACCACATCCATTCAAGCCGCCGCTGACGCCGTGAAGCGGGTCAACATGGTCATCAACAACGCCGCCGTGCTCGAAAACGGCAGCCCACTCGATGAAAATGCCGCCAAATCGTGGGATACACAGAGCCACATCAACGTGAATGGCCTTCTACACGTCGCCAGAGCCTTCAAACCCCACCTCAAAACCAGTTCAGGCGTGTTCGCACAGGTTAATTCCTCGGCTGCCATGCGTTGCTCAGCCCGATTTTCCATCTACGCAGCCACTAAGGCTGCCGCATATCTCATCTGTCAGGGCCTGAAGGAGGAGTTTGCGGAACTTGGTGTGCGCATGATGAGCGTTCACCCGGGCCCGATGCTCACCGATATGGCCGTGCATGCCAAGATCGAGGACATCGCCGAACCACCCGAAACCGTGGCTCTCGACATCTTGGAAGCCCTCAAGGGAGATCAATTCCTCGTCTTTTCCGGTTCGGTGGCCGGTGCCGTGGGCGAGGCCTACGCCGAATTCGCACAAGCCTACATCGAATGAAGACCTACGGAATTACTGACAGCCCCTTCGGCAAACTCATCCTCGCCAAGAACGACGATGGACTCTGCCTGCTCAAGTATGTGGATAAGTCGGCCGAGCTCAAAGCCGCCCATCCGGGTCCGGGTTATTCACAGGACGATGCTTGGGCAACAGCCATTGTGAACAAGTGGATGAGCGGTAAGTCATTGGGCATCAGTGTTTCACCTCATGGCACACCGTTTCAAATGGATGTTTGGAATACTCTCCTCAAAGTGCCGCTGGGAACCACCGTCAGTTATGGCGAATTGGCCAAACAATGTGGACATCCCAAGGCCGTTCGGGCGGTCGGATCCGCCGTCAGCCGCAACCCCATCTCCATCATCATCCCCTGCCACCGAGTTCTGCCCAAGGACGGCAAGCTCGGCAACTACCGGTCCGGTAGCCACCGCAAGAAGCTCCTCCTCGAGTGGGAGGGGGCGAGTTTTAGACCGTGAGCAGGAGGATTTTGCGGAAAGGCCGAGGCAGGAATTTCCGGATTCAAGGCGTGATGAAGGAGCTGAGCGAGCTCAGTGACTGAAGAACAACACAGAAGCCGGGGATTCATGCCCGGAAAACCACCACACCGCGAAGCGGCTTTATTTCCAATTGAAGAAAAACCGTTTTCGCAAAAGCCGATTGAGAGCGGTCTATGCCCAATCTGGTCTGACATCCTCAAATTCCATCCGCTCGTGCTTGAGCGGATGCTCGAAGGCCAGTTTCCAGGCCATGAGCTGCATGGGAGCGTCTCCCAATTCCAAGGTCTGGCGCTCGCCCCTCTCGCCATTCGGTAAATAAGTCGGATCTCCGACCACCGGGATGCCCAAATGCCAGAGATGGATGCGGATCTGATTGGTTCTGCCAGTGATGGGGTTCGCTTCGAGCAGGGTCGTGCCGTCTTCCTTGCGTTCGAGCACTTTGAACTCGGTGCGTGCCTCCTGACCGTCTTCATCAATGGCTCGCGCACCTGCTTGGGTGGCTTCATCGGAGATGGGTGCCTCACAAGTGAAGACATCGTCGCTCGGACTCCCCTGCACACGCACGAGGTAACGTTTCTCAACCTTCCCTTCGATGAACTGACGCTGCAGCAACTTCGCGAAGTGACGCGTGCGCGCCATCACCACGAGACCTGAGGTATTGGCATCGAGTCGATGAACGATGCGCACCACCTGCGGCGCCTCATACACCAAACCCATCAGGTATTGCAGGGTGTTGCGGTGGAAGCGCCCGCTCGGATGCATGGGTAGTGGCGCCGGCTTGTGCAGCACCACGATGGCTTCGTCTTCGTGAAGAATGCGGATATCCGCGGAGACATCAGGCTCAACCTCAGGCGGAAAGATCTGCAAGACACGCTCCCCAGCACGCACCATGTGATCGGCAGCGCGCACTTCATCGCGGTAGCTGACAAAGCGCTCAGCCTCACAACGGCGTAGCCATTCGTCCTTTTCAATGTGCGGAAAGAGATCCACTAGCACGTCGATGAGCGGCCACTTGTCGTGGTGTTGCTTGATACTGAAGGGGCGGCGGTTTTCCTGTGCGGTCGCGCCTGGAAGTGGATTGCAGACTTTATCCAAGGCCGCTTGGCGCTCAGCCACGCGCTCGCCGATCAACTCGGGCTCGCTGACGTAGCAATGCGGGCAGCTTTTGCCGGCTTCGCAGCGCGGATCGGCCTGGTCATCCTCGGTGAGAGGCGCCTGGCAGTTGAAGCAAACGGCATGCGGCGTTTCAGCAAGCGCGGGATCTACTCCCACACGTTGATCGAAGACAAAACAATCGCCGTCGTAGTGATCGCCACCGCATTCCTCGAAGTATTTGAGGATGCCGCCTTCGAGTTGGTAGATGTCCTTGAATCCCTCCATCTCCATGAAGGGCCCGGCCTTCTCACAGCGGATACCTCCCGTACAGAACATCACCACTGGCTGCTCCTTGAGCTCCTCGGGCAGTTCGCGCACGGCATCGGGGAAACCGCGGAAGGTCTTGATGTCGGGATCGATGGCACCCTTGAAGGTACCCAGCTTCACCTCGTAGTCGTTGCGGGTATCGAGCAGCGTCACAGGCTTGCCTTCGTCCAACCATTGCTTGAGCTCTTTGGGGGGCAATTTGGCCGAGGTATATTTGGCGGGATTCACCCCCTCCATGCCGAAGGAGATGATTTCCTTCTTCAGTCGCACCAACATTCGATTGAAAGGCTGCTCATCACTGTAACTCAGCTTGGGAGTGAGACCTTCCAATCCCGGAATGGCACGCAGGCGTTCCATCAAAGCATCGATGGAACTTTGCTCACCGGCCACGAAGAGGTTGATCCCTTCTTCGCTGAGAAGAATGGTTCCCTTGAGGTTCCAGGCCTTGCACTTCTCCAAGAGCTCGGCACGCAACTCCTTCAAGCCGCTGAGTTCGGCGAAGCAGTAGGTTGAGACATTGGTGTAACGTGCCACGGCCGCAGCGAATCATTTGGCCATGGAGTAAGGCAAGGGCAGATGTGGCAGTCACCAGTCAACGGTCATCTGTCAACAGGCTCCGCATAAAAAGCCTGATGAAATCCCGAAGGGTCGCCCGCAGCGACAAGTTCTCTCAATCATCGCCGGCAGGCCATGCAAACCGATTGGATCGAGCGGATGCGAGGTCACTGCTGACTGTTGACCAATGACGGGGCCGCCTTTTCCCCTCTTGTCTTCAAACAACCGTTCATGCTAATATCCGTCCGCTCAATCCGCCCCTACCTCTGAGCAAGGCCCCACCCATGGATTCCGATCTCGATCTCGAAACCGGCAGTCTCGTCGACCACGGCGAACCCGTTCGCCAATTCTCGGTCATGCTGCCCAACCGCGTCGGCGCCCTCGCCGCCATGATCAAGCTGTTGCGCAGCCAAAACATTGAGACCCTCGGGCTCAGCGTACAGGACTCACGCGATGCCACCGTGGCCCGTCTGGTGGTGTCCGACCCTCATGCCGCCGAAAACCTCTTCATGGAGCGAGGCTTCGCTCATGCCGTGTCCGAAATCGTGGTCGTCGCCTTCAAGGAGTCCGGCACCGAACTCCTGCAATGCCTCGACACCCTGATGGTGGCCGAAACCAACATCGACTTTGCCTACGCCCTACTCCCTCATCCCGAGGGCTACTCCATGCTGGCCATGCACGTGGAAGACTATGAGTTCGCCGTGGCCATCCTTCACCAGAGCGGCTTCAAGCTGATGTATCAGGCGGATCTTTCGAGGTAATGAGGTTCCACACGGTCATCGGCCTCGCAGCCGCATGGATTTGCTCGGCAATGGTGAGTGCTGAAGAGCCTGAACTCGGGCCAGAGGTCGCGTTTTTCAAGGGACTTCAGAAACTCGAGCAACAATACATCAATGCCATGCGTGAGAAGGCGCTGAAGGCAGCCTCCGTGGAAGTCTTGCAAATCGGAGGCAAACGCACGGAAACCAATCTTCTCGAATCCGTGGACAAAAATGTCTTCTTCACGATCGATGAAGATGAATCCACCTACAAACTCCTGATTTTACAGAGTGGGAAAACCGCCAAGAAACCTGCAGAAATCAAAGCTTGGGCAGACGCCGTCCTACCAGCGGAAGAACAACCTTTTGCGATGTGCATCCCTGACTATGGCTTTGGCGTCAGATTTCTCGACCCAGAGGGACGTGAGATCTATTCGACACGCATTTGCCTCAAATGCTCATCGTCTGATGTCAGCTACCCACGATATAACTCGCGCCTTGGCTTTGACCCCAAAGTCGTCCGCCAACTGATCAAAAATTCGGGACTGACTGTGCCTGATCAAAAGTGACTCATTGTCAGCTCCGAACCATGATTCCTTCCCGATGGCTGCTATTGACTCTGTGCATCACAGGATGCGCGACTCATCTCGGAGACACCCCAGACACTCAGGATTGGAAATTAACGCTCACGATTGAGGAGCGTCCGTTACCTGAGCTGAAATCTGGCGAAGCCCCATTCGACATGACTTTGGATCAGCTATGCAGGCCAGAGAAAGCATTCATCGAAGATCTACGAATGCTCCGTGGACACTCGAAGAACCCTGAAAGCATCTGGAAAATTTCTGACGGCTATCTGGCCGCCTACATTGGAGGCGAATTTGGAGGATTATTGGTCCACTACAGTCAGGACGGATCCAAGCGAACCTTCATTCTGAATGAACACGTGGATTCCATTGCCCGAATTGATGAACACTCTTTTTTCTGCACAGGTGGATGTGCGCATTTGGGAGAGATGGGCTGGGTTCATGTATTTACGCGAACAGAGACCAATGCTTGGAAAACCAAAAGGCTATTCATCAGCGAACACAACATCCCTGGTTTGAGAGGGAGATTGGACAACGGCAACTTTCTCATTCGCATGTCTTACCCCAGCGGTATTTATTATGAGGTCAATCCGACCGGCTGGATGAAACAGCATCTGACCGTCGAAGTCGTCATGCCTCCGGATGAATCGCTCAAAAACATCGATCCCGAAGATCTCGACCCCAACAATCCATTTGCCCCGATTGAGCCCTGACTGTTGACTACTGACACACATGACCGCCGCCATCATCGTCGCCTCCGGGTCCAGCCAACGCATGGGCTTTGATAAACTACTCGCCGATATCGACGGAAAGCCCGTCCTTCAACGTAGCCTGGAAGCCTTTCTCGCCGTAGAAGGCATTGAACAGATTGTGGTGGTCTGTCCCGAGGAGCGTTGGAGCCAGATCAACATTTCCGATGAGCGCATTACCCGCGTCGACGGCGGTGCCACCCGCCAGAACTCAGTCAACGCCGGCCTCGATGCACTCGCTGACGGCACCGAACTCGTCGCCATTCACGATGGTGCCCGCCCGCTGGTCTCCCCTGCTGACATCGAGGAATGCATCGCTACCGCCAAAGACTATGGCGCCGCCACTCTCGCCAAACCCGCCACGGAAACGATGATGCGCGCCGACGAGGACGGCTTTTCCACAAAACGTGTGGATCGCGAGCAGATCTGGTTCATGGAGACGCCTCAGGTCTTCGAAACCGAGCAACTGGCCAAGGCCGCTCAACACACCCGCGGCATTGGCATGGACTGCACCGACGAGGTTAGTGCCCTGCAGACCATTGGTGGCCGAGTGAAGTTCATCGAGCCCAGTAGCCCCAACCTCAAAATCACCACGCCCGATGATCTGAGCATCGCCAAGGCTCTGCTCAGAATTGGAGATTGAATATTGTATGAGCGTAGCGAAATACTCGTGGAAGCAGTTGCCTGACGGCCCGCGCTTGGCTCTGGCACACCTTCCCGAAGCGGAATGCGCAACCCTCAGCTTCCACATTCCTGCAGGCAGCCGTGACGAAGAGGGACTCCCCACCGGTCTCGCCCACTTTGTGGAGCACATGGCCTTCAAGGGCACGCCCACACGCAGCGCCAAGGACCTGAGCGTGGCCATCGAAAGCCTCGGTGGACAAATCAACGCCTACACCACCGAAGACCAAACCACCTACGAGGGTCGCGGCGAAGCTGAGCTCCTCCCTCTACTCGCCGAAGTCTTATCCGACATGGTCTGGCAATCGGTCTTTGCCGAGCGCGAGATCGAACTGGAACGCGAAGTCATCGGTGAGGAGATCACCATGTATCGTGAGTCGCCCACCGATCACATCGGTGATCTCACATGCTCAGCCCTGTGGGGCAGCCATCCCCTCGGCCTGCCCATCGCCGGCAGCATGGAAACGATCTCGAAAATCGATCGCGCCACCTTGTTGGCCTTTCGCGATCTCCACTACTTCCGCAAGGACATGGTCATCGCCGCCGCAGGACCGTTTTCGATGACTGAACTCGAACAGGTGATCGCTCGCCACCTCCCCGAATCCTTCACCGAGCCCAGCGAGTTCACCAACTTCGATGCCAGCCAAGCGAAGGCCGGCCACGTGATCGAAGAACGCGCTACCGACCAACTCCAACTCGCCATCGCTTGGCATACGCCCGGCCGCCATGCCGACGAACGCCATGCGCTGCGCCTCCTCAGCCAACTCCTCGGCGAGGCCTCCAGCTCTCGTCTGTTCATCAAACTGCGAGAGGAACGCGGTCTCTGTTATCAAATCCACAGCGAAACCACCTTCTACCATGAGACCGGCTGCTTCGAGGTCGTCGCCGGTCTGGATCCAGCCGGTCGCGACGAGGCCATCAAGTGCATCGAAGAAGAGATCGCCGACATCGCCACCAATGGCCCCAAACACGACGAATTGGATCGCGCCAAGCGCCTGACCATCTCCGCCAGTAAGTTCTCCTTCGAAAGCACTAGCGCCCACGCCACTTGGGCCGGCGAAGGCGTCCTCGACTTCGGCCACGTCCCCTGCCGCGACGAATGGAAGGACAAGGTGCTCGCCGTCACTCGCGAAGATGTGCAACAAGTCTGCCGCAATTTCCTGACGGGACCTGCCTCCATCGCCGAGATTAAACCCGAAGCTTAGATGAGTTCGATCGCCTCCTTCACCCCGTTCACCGCCCAGCACTACGTACCCTTAGTCATTGGGGTGGTCTTCACGGTGATCATCATCGTATTGGGTCGCCGCAACGAACGCTGGAAACTCATCACCACCGGCATCCTCGCCGTGCTCAATCTCGGAGCCTACGCCTACAGCCAAGCCTCTTGGATGTCCTTGGGCGAACCCATTGACCTCGACAACTCTCTGCCGCTACACCTTTGCGACCTCGCCGCCTTCATCGCCGGCTTTGCCCTGCTGACACGCAACTCCCTGCTCTGCACTCTCACCTACTGCTGGGGACTCGCCGCCACCGCCCAGGCCCTAATCACGCCAGCTCTTGGCGTAGGTTACCCCTCCTGGCCGCACGTCTCCTTCTTCGCCCAGCACTTCGCCATTGTCGCCGCAGCCTTTTACCTGCCGCTGGTCGATGGCTGGCGACCCAAGTGCCCACGTTGGAGAACACCTCTCACAGCACTCTTGATGGGCATCGCCTACCAGGCCGTTTCGCTGGGCTTCAACAAGATCCTCGGCTCCAACTTCGGCTTCACTATGCACAAGCCATACAACCCGAGCCTCATGGATCACCTCGGCCCTTGGCCCTGGTATCTGGTGGCCATGTGGCCGCTCGCCTTCGTGCTTTTCTTCCTGCTGTGCCTGCCGTTTTCAGTCCGGCGCAATATTTCGAAATCTGGCTGATGCCATCACTTGTCAATCGGCACCAAACGGCCGTTGTCCACAAACTTCGTCTTCACTCGCAGCTGTTTCTTGGATTGGGCGCCGCGCGCCACCGCATTGACCCACCTGACCGTTGCGCGAACAAAAGCATCGGGGTCCCACTTGAAGTGCGGCACGGGTGGCTGACACCAATGGAAACTCGTGTGGTGGTCCATGGAAATGCAGATCGCATCGCGGTAGGCGTCGCCCCGTTTTCCTGCGAGGTAATTCTGCAGCACGTAATAGAGCATCCACTCATCCATGATAATGGCTGTTGGGGGCGTGATGCGAAAGAGCTGGTCCAAACAGTGACGCAAACCCTCGGCATCGTTTTCCCAATACGGCAAGTTATACGAACTCGCTGGCAAACCATGCATCTCAAGCTCCTTCAGAAAGATTTGCTCCAGTCGTCCAAGCTCCGGCTGCACACTCTCAGCACGTGAGAGTTTGACGATGCGTTGATGACCGTTATCCACAAGGCTTTGGATCGTGTCTCGCATGGTCTCAATGGTATCCGGCCCGACCCCTGCAATCGGAATGCCCGACATACGCCCGAACAGGGCAAAGGTGGGTATGGATCGTGTGGCCAGTTCCTCGAGCACGAATCTGGGTGCTGCCAACAACACATGAGCATCTGCCGGTTCCTTCTCTAGGGTCGCAATCACCCGCTTGGTGTCATGCTTCAGCTCCATCAAAGACTTAGGAGTGAAGGTTACCTGATGCCCTAGACTCTCAAGCTTATGGCTCAGGCCAACAATCATCGGGTCATAGATGTCGCGTGCCTCATAGAGCATCATGCGGACTCGAGTGGTCGGCTGGGACCTTGGAAGATCTCTGACCACCCGCCGCCGCTTGCCTTTGCCCTGAGCTTGGAGAACCCCTTCCATTTCAAGCTTTGCAATAGCGCGCGCCACCGTCCCCCCATTCACTCCGAGCTCTTTGACAAGGAAATCACGCCCCGGGAGGTGGGTCGTCCAGCGACCTCGCGTGATCTCCTCGCGCAGGTGATTGGCAACCTGATCGACCAGCGTGTAGGTTTTCAGCATGCTTTAACGTGAACATTTTCGTGCAGGTTGTCAAAACTGAAAAGCGTCGCTGGATCGGCTCTATGGATCCAGATTGATTGAGCCCCCCCCGGAGCCCCCCACCAACCCATTCGTCATGCGCCTCAATCAATCAGCCATGAAAAAGAGCCTAGCTCCCATTTCATCAGTTGCCGCGTTTCTAGCCATCAGTGCTGCAACCCAAGCAGCAACCGTTATTCTGCCAGATAATACTCGGGGCATGCAGTCCAATGGTTTTCAAAATATTCTTGTAGGCCCTGGAACCGCAGGTGGAGGCAATTTCCAAAACGCTGCACTCATTGAATTCAAAGTTCAGGACATCCTCACCGAAACAGGGCTTACCGTCGGCGACTTGGCCACCACGACTTTTACTTTGAGTTTCGATACAGATGCCTCGATCAATTTGGAAGCAGCCAACGGCACTCCCGGCAATCCTGGCGAATATGTAATTACTTACGCCGGTTTTTTTGCCAACACCGGTAATTTCGCTTCTGCCCCAGGCAATCCAGGTGTGCTTTCTGGAAATGTCGCAAGCGTCACAACTGGTGTTGTCGATACCGCTGCTGCCCAAACAGGAATTTCGGGCGACTTTTTCCTTACTGGAATCACTGAAGGTGACTCGGGGGATGACTGGATTGGATTCCGCGTGGAATATGAAAACCCATACTTCGCTCAAGCTTCCGACACGATTCAACCCCTCTCCAACATCCAGCTATCTACCGTCCCCGAGCCCTCCGCCGCACTACTCGGCTGTCTCGGCACCATCTTGTTGCTGCGCCGCCGTCGCGGCTGAGCGTTAGACTTCGCGAAGTTCAATCGAGCCTGCGACTCAGATGAGACGCCGGTTTTTACGTTTCCGGCAAGTTGCACGCAAGGTTGCACTGCAACGTATCCGTATTCATGGTTCCTACCATGTCTCAGAACACCAATCTCTCCCGCCGCCGTTTCATCGGAGCCAGCTCCGCCGCCTTTGGCTTCACCGTGATGCCTTCCTACCTGGCACTCGGCAAACCCGATGCTGACGGCAACGTTCCTCCAAGCAAGCGCCTGAATCTCGGCTGTGTAGGCGTGGGCGGTCGTGGAGGCGCGGTTATTAAGGGACTGACCGCTGCCAAAAACGCGATTCCTGTCGCGCTCTGTGATGTCGATACCGCGCGTGTTCAGGGTATCGCAAAACAGTTCCCCGGAACCAAACACTTCCCTGAAGCCAAGCGCTATCGGGACTTCCGCAAGATGTTCGACGAGATGAGCGACGACATCGATGCCGTTAGCATCGCCACTCCGGATCACACCCACTTTGTGGTCGCCATGGAAGCCATGCGCCGTGGCAAGCATGTCTATTGTGAGAAACCCCTCACCCACACCTTCCGCGAATCCGAACTGCTGATTCAGGCCGAGAAAAAATACGGCGTGGTCACCCAGATGGGTAACCAGGGCCACACGTCGGGTGGCGCCAGTCAGTTCCAGCAGATGGTCGCCGGTGGGGTGACCAAGGACATCACCAAGATCGAAGCTTTCTTCAAACCCTTCAACCATCCCGGCATCTGGTTCTACCAACCCGATAAGCGCATCTCTGAATACCCAGCTGGTCAAAACATCCCCGAAACCCTCGACTGGGATCTGTGGGTCGGCCCCAAGGAGAAGAAGGCATTCAACTCACTCTACCACCCGCAACGCTGGCGTGCCTTCCACCTCTACGGTTGCGGCATCTTCGGCGACTGGGGTGCACACATCCTCGATTTCCCCCACGACTACCTGAAGCTCGGTCTCCCCACCCGCGTCGACGCGCTCGAGATGAAGGACCACGGCCAACTCATCTTCCCCACCCTCTCCAAGCTTTCGATGAAGTTCCCTTCACGCGGCGAAGGTCTGCCCGAAGTGGATCTGATCTGGAAGGACGGCTTCGGCTGCAAGCCCGAGGTGCCCGAGCAGTTCTGGGACAAACCCAAGGACGGCAGTGCGCCCAAGCATCCCAAACTCGGCGGCATCGGCGCCACCCTCATGCACCGCAAGGACGAGAAGTTCGTCATCCACCGCGCCAGCCACAATGCGGCCTCCACCATCCTGCCACGCCTGACCATGAAGGAATACCTCGAGCACATGAAGGTGCCGAAGGTGCCTCATCAACACCAAGAGTCCTTCGTTCAAGCCTGCCTCGGCAACGGCAAGACCACCTCACCCTTCAGCATCGGTGGCGAGCTCACCCAACTGTTGCACCTCGGTGTGACCTGTCAGTTTCTCAACGAGAGCTTCGACTTTGATCGCAAGACCAAGAAGATTGTCGGCAATGCCAAGGCCCAGGCCCACCTCGACGGGCCTGCTCCACGCAAGGGCTGGGAGGATTACTACAAACTCGGCTGATCACTCCATTACGCAGGCAGGGACGCCTCTCCGAGGCGTCCGGAAGCTGTAAGGACAAACGACTCACGGCGGGCTCTGTGAGTTGATTGATAATCGCATGGCCTGCGATGTTCCGGTCATCTCGGAGAGATGACCCTGGCCTCACACCCCCGCGAGTTCCGCGCCCAATGCGATGGTCGCGGCGTGCAGCTTCTCATCCTTGAGGCTGCCGTCGTCTTCCATGATCTCGTGCACCTTGGGGACGGTCACCTGATTGGTCAGCACCTCAATGCGGATGTTCTCGAGCTGTTTGCGCAGCATGTCGAGACCACGACTGCCACCGTAGCCACCCGGTGAGGCAGCGAGGATGGCGGCAGACTTGTTGGCAAGTACAGCCAGCGGTGGCTCATCCTCTTCGGTCGCAC
>CAZIPY010000162.1:0-3212 GCA_964541125.1 uncultured Luteolibacter sp.
AGGTCGAGAGGGCCTGGCCCTCCGCCGGCGTGATCGACCCGGATTTTGACCCTGTCCGCCAGGCCAAGCGCTACATCGAGGGCGGTGCCTCCTGCCTCTCCATCCTCACCGATGAGAAATACTTCCAGGGCTCACTGAGCTACCTGACCCAGATTTCCAAGTTTTCGGACGCGCCGCTGCTGCGCAAGGACTTCACCATTCACGAAGTGCAGATTCACGAGGCCAGTGTCTCGGGTGCCGATGCGATTCTCTTGATCGTTGCCGCGCTGGACGACGAACAACTCAAGCGCCTCTACGAGGAAGCCAAGGGCATCATGCTCGATGTGCTGGTGGAGGTGCACAACCTCGAGGAGATGGATCGAGCGCTCGAGCTCGGTGCCGACCTCATCGGGGTGAACAACCGCAACCTCAAGACCTTCGAGGTGGA
This sequence comes from uncultured Luteolibacter sp., assembly GCA_964541125.1. GTDB lineage: Bacteria > Verrucomicrobiota > Verrucomicrobiia > Verrucomicrobiales > Akkermansiaceae > Luteolibacter. The sequence goes on from CAZIPY010000162.1 coordinate 428, forward strand.
TCTCGAAACCACGGCCGAACTCGCCGACGAAGTACCCGACGATGTGCTGCTGGTTTCGGAAAGCGGCATCAAGTCACCCGAGGATGCCATGCGCGTGCTCGAAGCTGGTGCCAACGCGGTGCTGATTGGTGAGACCCTGATGCGCGCCGATGATCCGACCCGCGAAATCGAGAAGTATCTCGAGTTGGAGTTGAGCTGATTCTTTCTGACATCATCGGACTATGGACCTGCCGCCATCGGTGAAACTCACGGAGCCGGTTGAAGGCTATCCGGTCTATGAGGTGAACCACGCCATCTGTTCGGGTAAGGTCGCCCTGCATGGGGCCCATGTGATGTCTTGGAAGCCGGTGGATGAGGAGGAAGTGCTCTATCTCAGTCCCGATGCCATCTACAAGGAAGGCAAGGCGATCCGTGGAGGCATTCCCATCTGCTGGCCGTGGTTCAATGCCCATCCTTCGGATGAAACGGTGCCGTCTCACGGCATTGCTCGGACTCGCTTTTGGGATTTTGAAGGAGCGACCGAAGATGAAAGTGGTGTAAGGCTTCAGTTTTCGATGAAGGAGGGGATTTGGTCAGCCGAGGTGACAATTCTGATGGGGGACAACCTGGAGGTGTCGCTCAAAACCGTGAATGCGAATGAGATTCCTATTCTCGTTTCAGGTGCACTCCACAGTTACTATGCCATCTCGGACATCGAACAGGTGCGAGTGGTAAATCTGGAAGATACCGAGTATCTGGATACCACAGGCGAACCTGCGACCCGTAAGCACGACGGCCCGCTGGAATTTAAAGGCGAGGTCGATGCCATCTACAACAGCTCGGAGAGTGTGCTGTTGGTGGACGATCTCTCCGGTCGAACCCTGCTGGTCGAGAAGAAGGGAAGTCCTTCCACGGTGGTGTGGAATCCCTGGGCCAAGAAGGCGGCGTCGCTGGCCGATCTACCCAATGAGGACTACCGCCACTTCTGCTGCATCGAGGCGGCCATCGCCAATGACCGTGCGGAAATCGTGATGCCAGGACAGACGCACGTGCTCAGCACGCGGATTGTCGTGGAGGAGTGAGGCTCACTCTCCTTTTTCGGAGAGTTGGGGGAACTGCTTGGCCAGGTTCTTGTCGAGGAAAGGCCAGCCTTCGTTGCTTTGTTTGGGGCCCGGTGTGGTGCGGCCGTCGCGCATGGCTTTGCCTAGATCGGCGATGAGTTCTTTCACCTTGTCGGGATTGGCGTCCTCCAGATTCTTGGTTTCACCGGGATCGTCTTTGAGGTTGTAGAGCTGGACGAACTTAGCGGGCGTCTTGGGGCCGCTGCTCCAGCCACCACCGGCTCCCTTGTTGAGGATGAGTTTCCAGTCGCCCTTGCGGATGGCGAAGGCGCCACTGATCGAATGGTGGATGGTGAAGGGGCGGATGGGGTCGGTCTTGCCCTTCATCGCCGGCAGGAAGGAGAAGGAATCTTCGGCTGCGTTGGCAGGGATCTTATCGGTCGCGCCCAGCACGTCGGCGAAGGTGGCGAGGAAGTCCGTGGTGCACAGCGTGACGTCGGAGGTGGTGTTGGCCTTCACTTGACCCGGCCAGCGCACGAGGAAGGGCACGCGATGGCCGCCCTCGTAGATGGTGGCCTTGGCACCGCGCCAATCGCCGTTGGGTTTGTAACCGGCTTCGAGCATCTTGGGGATCTTCACATAGGGAGCAAAGCCATTGTCCGAGGTGTAGATGATCATGGTGTTGTCATCGATGCCGCTCTCGATGACCTGCTCGATGATTTGGCCGACCACCCAATCGGTCTCAGCGACAAGATCGGCGTAGAGGCTGTACTGCGGATACTTGCCCTTGAAGAGCTTGCCCGGAGTGCATGGCGTGTGCGGCGAAGTGAGCGGCACGTAGAGGAAGAAGGGTTTGTCCTTGTCCTTGGCTTGGCGCTGGATGTATTCGCGGGATTCGCGGGCGAAGTCGGCGAGGCAGTCATGGGCATCGAACTTGGGATCGCGTGCACCGATGCGGACGTATTTGTTGTATTCGTTGTGCGGCCAGCCGCCGTTCTCGGTAGGCACGGCAAGGGCTTTGTCGTTGCGCAGGTAGAGGTAGGGCGCCATGTCCAAGGATGAGAGGATGAAGAAGGCCTCGTTGAAGCCGATGTCGACCGGGCCATTTTTCACCGGCTGGGTGTAATCGACCTTCCAAGAGGCGTCCTTGCGATCCTTGCCTTCGGGTGGCTTCTCCAGTTTCACGAAGTCGGCACCGAGGTGCCACTTGCCGACCATGCCAGTGTGATAGCCTTGGTCTTGAAGCAAGCTTCCCACGCTCATGCGCTTGGGATCCATCAGCGCCTTGTCCGTGGCTTTGCCGAGGACGCCGCGCTTGAGTCTGCTGCGCCAGTTGTAGCGACCAGTGAGGATGCCGTAGCGGGTGGGCGTGCACACCGAGGAACTCGTGTGAGCATCGGTGAAGCGCATGCCCTCTGCGGCCATCTTGTCGAGCGCCGGGGTGGGGATGAGGCCGCCCATGTGGCTGGGCTCACCCGGTCCCATGTCATCTGCGAGGATGAGGATGATGTTAGGCTTGGCTGCGAAGAGGGTGGCCGGGATCAGCCACAGGTAACAAAGGAGCGCACGCATGATGCTGATTGGTTACGCCGTCGCTGCTGTTAAGAGCTTGCTTTCGCAAGGGCCTGATCCAGATCGGCGAGGATGTCGTCGATGTGCTCGATGCCGATGGAGAGGCGCACCATTTCCGGCGGGATGCCAGCTTGCAGCTGTTGCTCGGGTTCGAGCTGCGAGTGAGTGGTGGT
>CAZIPY010000163.1:0-2978 GCA_964541125.1 uncultured Luteolibacter sp.
GTCACCGATAAGGAGCGCATGGACTTCGTCGAACCCATGATCAAGATGAACATGGACAAGAAGCTCATCACCTTCCTCGCCACCATCTATGATGCTCGCGCCCTGCGTTCGCTCAACTACTGCCTAGAAAACGGTGTCTCCGGAGCCGTGGAAAGCTTGGTCAGCAATGCCGAGAATGCTCCGGCATACAGCACCGAAGACTCAAAGGTGGCGGCCGATGCTTTGCGCAACGTGATCGAATACATCGAGGTCACCTACCTGCGTGGTGGCCCGGTCGGCAAGGACTACCGGGTCTACCCCAAGTGGAAGTCCATGCAGGCCCGTGCCGGCAAAGCCCTGCTCAAGGTGTACAAACCCGAGGCCGCTCCGATTCCGACCTTCGATCCGCTCGAATTTGAGTAATCCGCCTTCGCCCTCCGGGCTTCGGCGGACAAGGCCGTATATCGATTCAGGAGTCGACGGGAGGATCCTCTACTGGCTCTTCCTGCGGCCACTCACCCGGTTTGGGTTCCCAGTCCCCCTCACCGAGGAAATCCTCAACCAGCGCACCCAGGGAAAGATCGAATACTGCCCGAAAGGCGGCTTCGCCACCGTCTTCGTAGGTGGCTTGACGCACAAAACGGACAATCTCTTCGCGTGAAGCGGAGAGGTCCTTCTCAATCTTGCGCCAAAGCACCTGCCCCAAACTATATGCAAGCGTGAAGCCGAGGTCCGCCCTAGCCCAGGACATCCCATTCCAGAACTCCTGAATGGTCTCCGGGTTCCAATGCCCGACATGTTCTTCGTATCGCTCTCGGTCCAATCGCAGCATGTCCACTCCACAGACGACCTCCTCCATGGTCATGGCCAGAGCCTCGTCGATCCAGGTGGGAATGGGCAGATGACTAAGGCAGATGTGAGTCAACTCATGCGCGGTGACCGCCCGATAATCGAAATAATCCTCTGATGGAAACACCAGGTGATTGTAGCCACCGTGAAGGCACATGCCGCTTGAGGTCGCATGATTGCCATCGGGGTAGTAATGGGAAATGTAGCGATAGTAATCGTCCACCTTGGAAAACATGATGACCACGTGCTTGCCATAGCCTTCATCTGCGGCAACGCCCTCCATCATATCCATGATTTCCTTCAGGGCATGCTCACAGGAACGGCAGGCATCCTTCGCCACCCGCATGGAAGCGGCTGTCAGCAGCATGAAGTTCTCGGTGGTATGAAGCTGATAGTCGGGCCCGAGATGCTTGGCATTCAGGCTGAGCCAGAGACGCGCAGCGTGCTCCCAGGCAGCATGCTTGTCTGATTCCGAAACTCCGGCCTCAATTGCATCATACACGGCACCCCAGTCGGGATGGCAAAACCCCTCGTGGATGTGAAGGTGCTCAGAAATATCGGGAAAGTTCTCCATGGGGCGGGCTGGTGATCCCCGACTCTCAGTTTACCGAAAGCTGATCATCCTTAGCTCACCAAGAAAGCGAAGTCTGGAGCCGGCAGACAGATTCGAACTGACGACCTGATGTTTACAAAACACCTGCTCTACCAACTGAGCTATACCGGCCTGACTCGCTGAGGAGGCCCGAAGTATTGAAATCCTCAAGATCCTGAAAAGCTAAAACTCTAAAAATACAGCACATCTCCGTCAGATTGGCTCTCGCTACGCTCGACCCCAAACCTATGAGCGCAGCTACGCTGCGGAAGAAATTACCGCCGCTACAAGCGGCTCTGGGCGTTTTCAAACTGACGACCTGATGTTTACAAAACACCTGCTCTACCAACTGAGCTATACCGGCGTCTCAATGCGTGAGGACTGAAGTATTGTGATCCTCGGCAGACTGAAAAGCCGAAAATGGCCATTCCTCAAATCCGCCGCACCGGGCGGTGCTTGAAGTCCTCCTCCATCGCGCGGTGCAGGCGGTCGAGGTATTCCTCGCGGGGAATTTCGTAGCCGCCGAATTGTCGCAGGTGGGGAGTCATCCACTGGGTGTCGAGCAGCTCGCAATCGAGGCCGCGTAGGCGCTCGACGAGGGCGACCAGAGCCACCTTGGAGGCGTCGGTCTTGTAGGAAAACATGCTTTCGCCGAAGAAGGCGCCACCGAGAGAGACCCCGTATAGGCCGCCGACGAGACCGTCTTCGTCCCAACACTCCACCGAGTGGGCGTATCCCATGCGGTGCAGTAGGCGGTAACTATCGAGGATCACCTTATCGATCCAGGTGCTCTCACGGTCGGCGCAGTTGCGGACCACTTCGTGGAAGGCGGTGTCCCAGCGAATCTCGAAGGGGCGACGCTTGATCGTCTTCTGCAAGCTCTTGGGAACGTGAAAACGATCGTCGAGCGGGATCACGCCTCGCTTCTCGGGTGAGAACCAGAGGATCTTGCCATCTTCCGCCATCGGGAAGATGCCCCTCGAGTAAGCATCGAGCAACGTGTGCACGGGAATCACCCGGTCATAATCTGGAGGGTTTCCTGACATCAGTCGTTTGTTCCTGAGATGACGGCGAAGGCGTTGTGATCGTGAATGCTCTCATGGTTTACTGCTTTCACCGTAAAAGAGTCAACGCGGGAGTCGGCACGGAGTAGGGCGGCAGCATTGCGAACCACGTCTTCCACGAACACTGGATTTTCGTAGGCCTGCATGGTCACGTGGCGCTCGTCGGGGCGCTTGAGCAAAGCATAGAGTGGTGCGGAACCGGACTTCTCCACCAACTCGATCAGCTCCTCGATGAGGATGAATTCGTGGCCGTCTTCGCCGCGCTTGGGTCGGACCTCGAGGGTCACGTAGCCGCGCTGGTTGTGGGCGCCGTACTCGCTGATCTCCTTGGAACAGGGGCAGAGCGTGGTCACCGGAACCGTGATGCCCAACACCAGATCGTCTTTGTCGCTGCTGGAAGTTCCCTGAAACACGCAGTCGTAACCAATCTTAGCTTTAGCGCCACTTACCGGAGCCGCCTTCTTGATAAAATAAGTGAAGGCGACCTCGATGTG
>CAZIPY010000164.1:0-7203 GCA_964541125.1 uncultured Luteolibacter sp.
CGGACTGTTCGTGGTCGGCGAGGCCAACTTCTCCGACCACGGCGCAAACCGCCTCGGCGCCTCCGCGCTCATGCAGGGCCTGGCCGACGGCTACTTCGTCATCCCCTCCACCATCGCCAACTATCTCGTCACTCAAACGCCTGGCTCCGTCACCACTGACGCTCCCGAGTTCAAAAAGACCGAGGAAGAAACCAAGGCACGCATCAACAAGCTCTTCTCCATCCAAGGCACCCGCACCGTGGACTCCTTCCACCGCGTGCTCGGCCAAATCATGTGGGACGAATGCGACATGGCCCGCTCCGAAGAAGGCCTCAAGAAGGCGATCAAGCGCATCCCCGAAATCCGCAAAGAGTTCTGGAGCAATGTCCGCATTCCGGGCAAAGGCGAAGGCGTCAACGCCGAGCTGGAAAAGGCCGGCCGCGTCGCCGACTTCCTCGAGTTCGGCGAAGTCATGTGCTACGACGCCCTCGATCGCGAAGAAAGCTGCGGCGGTCACTTCCGCACCGAGCACCAATTCACCGATGCCGACCCAGAAGTGCAGGACGGAAAAACCCAGCCCGGCGAAGCCAAACGCCACGACGACAAGTTCTCCTACGTCTCCTGCTGGGAATACAAGGAGGGCGAAGCCCCCGTCCTCCACAAGGAGGATCTTGTCTACGAAGAGACTAAGGCTTCGATCCGGAGTTACGCTTGATAGAAACTGTGTTTTGACACACGCTGACCTCTATACTTGAGGTCAGATGTCCGGTCGTAAAAAATCAATTCTCCAGGCAATCTTATTAGCAAGTGTGGTGACACTTGTCATTGCCACCCATTGGCTCCGACATCAGCACGACAAACAGGGAACCGCTAATTCCCTGAAAAAGTCCGAACATCTCGTCCAGTGGTCATGGGAAGTTCTTCCGTTACCGGATGTTGAGCACAACAGAATCAGATCTTTCGCCATCGATCGCGAAGGCACCATATGGAGTTATACCATACGCAGCATTCATTATTGGGACACTCCAGAACAAAAATGGAATACGGTCCAAAAGCTAGTTTCCCCCACCTCATACAACACAGAGTTTTATGGCAACTCTGAGTTAGGACTTCATTGGCTCAAACCCATAAAACAGCCGCCTGGAGAAACATCCAAACGACGTGAGATGCAGCTGTATCTTGCTGACAAGACGGCTCCCCAATCCATTTGTAGAATACAGTATTTCCCAAATTCCCATAGACCGGGATTTACGATCCTATCGGAAGGCCGATACCTGAACTGGAATCGAGAAAAAATACGCATCTATAGCGATGGAAAATGGCACGACCAGGACGCTAGCCTTCCTACGCATGCCACCAAATTGATGGCTACCGAAGAAAGCGTTGCGCTCTTTTACAAGGACACCATACACGTCATCGATCGGCACAAGGGAACATCACCACGCACGATCCATTTGTCCGAGCCCCCAAGGGGCATCCTGAGCCTAGCATTACTTGCTAACGACAAACTCATCTACATTAATCCGGATTTCTACTCCCACCCCCTATTAGGCATCAGCCTCATTGATGGCACAGCATTGGACTGTTCACTCATCAACAAGTCAATGGGCAGAGTCTTTATTTCACGACTGTATGCGACAAATGATGACGTCTGGGTAGTCGCTTATGACCGAGACAAGGAATACAAGCAACTATTCAGAATCGACGAAAACCTCCAGATCCACCTCATCAAAGGTTCTTCTGGAATCGATGACATCAATCACCAGCAGATTCTGACTGCAACTGACGGCACAACCTGGACCATCATGGATTATGGCGTGGTGAAGATCAAAAATGATCAAATGCATCGGTTTGATTATCGAATGGACACTAGTCCTTTCGGACCACGAAAACTGCTTTTAAGCCCCAAAGGACACCTCCACTTAAGCACTGGAAAAGTGCACATATACCGTCCCAAAATTGAATCTGAGAATCATGTAGTCGAAGAGCCACCTAAGGCCATCAAGCCACCGACACCGATTTGGACTTATCTTCTGAATAAGGACTACATTGACAAAGCTTGGCTCGCCAATGAGACGATCATCATCGAGCCGAACCATCGCAGGAACTCTTTGCTTGCGATAGACGCCAACACAGGAAAGTTATCTTTTTCAGTAGATTCAAATTCCATTCCTGACCCTGAATGGGCCATCGGAACCACCTCACCAGACAAAATCCTTCTATTCTCCGAGAAAGAGGCCGTCACATTGAATTCGGAAACCGGTGAAGTGGAACAGCGGTCAGCATTGGCACACAGAAGGCGGTACCGCCCAATTGGCCTGAATGACGGCTTCATCATGAGGTCACTACCCGAGAAACCTGGAACCACACGCCACACACCTGACCACCAACTGATCTGGGAAAGTGACTCAACGTTTTCACACCAAACGAGTCCCGTGGAGAAATTCACCCTTCTGGCAGCGCATGGCACATCAAAGAGACGAAGCGGTCGCTCCACCTATACAATCGATACACACACAGGTGAAATTGTCTGGAGCAAATCATCGAAAATCGAAGGCATGGGCACTGTATTTTCTCCAGATCACAAATACATATACGAATACGGCAACAACATCACACGCTTTGATAAGACATTTCATGTAATCGCCAGAGAAAGCACTACCGGCGAGGAAGCATGGAGCAAAGAGATTCAGGGAAATCTATTTAGCCAGACCGCCATCGTTGATGCATCCAGAAACCACCTTCGCCTATTATCAAATGAAGGAGAATTGCACTGCTTAAATCTGACTGACGGATCCATTGCTTGGCAGAATAAAATCGATTTCCGTCCAGCTCATCACATTTTGGGCCTCAGCCAATTCAACAGGGAACACGACCCTGACCAGTATCGATTTCTACTGTCCGTTCCCGAGTTTACGGCAGTACTGGGAACTGATTGGATGCTTCACTTCATTCACAACAAGACGGGTCGCACTGTTTGCAGGATGCATTTCATGGACCTACTCGTTGAAGATTATCAGAATCTACACTTAAACCAAATCCGTGGTGGCCCATGGATCATCGACCAGACAATTATTGTGCCTACTCATAATCGGATCGACGCCTATTCAATCAATGAAATCCATCAACTCTTGATGGATGAAATCAATTCCATGGATACACAGCTCGACAAAGATCGATAGCTGCTTAGTGACTGCCTCCGACGATTGCACAGAGTCAGCCCATTTCTTCTTCAATGAAATCATCGACTAGATCAGGCAACTCACTGAGAGCCTCATACATGTCGTCCTCGATACTGGCGAGATACTCGGACTCGGTCTCGCTGTAATCGTCGCGACTTTCTGTGCGCGACTGACACCACTTACTGGCATTGATGACGTCGACCATGGCGCTGGAACCGACCAAGTCGAAGGAGTTGATGATGCGTTGGTGATCCACGCCGCTTTGCCAGAACTCGTGCAGGCCATCGCCTTGCGGATCGAGCAGGGTCACAGTTTCAATCACATCGAGCAACGCGCGCTCTTCACGGGAAAGGCCTCCATCGGCCAGCTTTCCATCGAGCTCGTCGGCAAGCACCAACACCTCGTCGCTCCATTCGATTGTCTCAACGTCAAAACTCATGTCGCGGGAGATTTGCTCCGAAAAAAAAGCCCGGTCAAGACTGTTTCGACACCTTCAAAAAGTTCTCATGAACGCGCTTTTCGGATGACTTTCTCGGACACTTGAGATCCGGCGCAAAATACACCGCCCGCCAGTCCTCGAGAAGCCAACCATGAGCCCACCATTTGGGATTTTCTGGCTCGGCCATCCACTCCTGAAACCACGGTTCCCAATGCCCACGAAAGATCTCCAGCTTCTCCAGATCCTTGCCGATGGGTAGCGACTTAATCCGTCCTAGGCGCGACTGGATGGCCTGCAGATGCCAGGGTATTTCAAGCAGGCGTTGGAAACCGGCGTGCCAGGCAAAGCGGCCGCGGAAGAGCCAAGACAACTGCTCTTCCAGATCTTCCGCAACCACACCAAGATTCCGGTCGCCCTGATGCTTGGCGATCCACTCCTTGATGCCCGGCAGTCGATCCAGAATGAGTTCAATCGCATCGGCGACCTTCTGAGCAGAGATATGCCATTCAGAGCGGACCTGATCACTGAGCTCACGGAAGGCCTGGGGTGACTTGGGGAATTCCCCTGCTGCACCCTCGGCCGCGAGGAGAATGAGATCTTCGATGGGGGTCCCACCCGCGCCCAGATGGCTGAGCGAAGCTCGACTCATCACATCCAGCGGGAACTTCTGGGTGAGGTACTTCACTTGATCGGAATGCATCAGGCAGAGCAAACGAGCCCCACCTGCGCGATGTGACTCAGCCGCCTCCACCGCAGACATGTAGCCACGAATACCCACCGTCACACCCTCATCGACCAGAGCTGGATAGACAGCTCCACCGGGTGTCTCCACGACCTCCTGCAATTGTTCGCCATCCCAGGCACTCATGCCTCTTTGTTCCACATCCAGATTCACCACCGCCTCAAAGCGTTCCTTCATGTGATCAGCAAGCTCGAGCTTGAGCACAGCCAAATCACATCCCATGGCCAATTCCTCGCCCTCATCATCACAGACCCAGATTTTGGTGATGAGATAGTCGGGCAGCTTGCCGAAGTCATAGGCATCTTCGGGAATCATCACGTCGCGCTGCTCGCGGGCATAATCCGAGATCGCTTGAGTGATGGGCACATCCTTGGGCGCACGCATCCAGCGATTCACAAAGCCATCCACGAGATCGGCAACTGGCTGACAGATGCGGCGGAAATCTTTGGGCAGGGATCGGATCAACAATTCGGTCCGTTCGGGCAAGTCGCCATCCACACCCCAGCCCGGCATCCAGTCCGGTAGTTGCGGCAATTGATCCACGTGCACACCGATGGTCATGCCCTCATCGCGCTCACCCGGCTGGGCATTGTAGTAGAGCGTGTATTCCTGACCGCCAACTTTCAGGACATCGGGATAGAGCTCAGCACCGAGGGCGTGGATGTCCTCATGCATGATCTCCTCCAGGGTAAACATCAGTGTCTCCTCGTGATCCACCAGCCACTTGTGGAAGGCGGCCGCGGTGTTGACCGATTGCGGGATGCGTTCCTCCAGCCAGAGCAGAAGTTCCTCTTCGTGCCACAAGCCACCGGGACGACGGAGCTTTTGTTCCACTTCGGCCACTTCCTCGCGCTTGGCTTTGAGATGTTTCAAAAAATTCGAACTCTTGCGAATCCCATCACCCAGAAGCCCCTCACGCAGGAAGACCTGATGCGCCACCTTCTCGTCGATTCGGCCATAGTGGAAACGTCGGCCGGCAATGATGGGCAGCCCTCCGCAGACCACTCGTTGCTTGCCGTAGACAGCCCCCTGCTTCACATCCCACCGAGCTTCACCATAACTGCTTTTGCAGAGATGTGGCGCCACTTCCTCCACCCATTCCGGATCGATGCGCGCCACACGACGGGCCCAAAGCTTGTTGGTTTCCACCAACTCCATCGCGACCACCCATTCGTGGCGCTTGGGTAGACCGAACAGGCCAGAGCCTGGAAAGACCGAGAAGAATCCGCCCGAAGCCGAGCGGTAGGCTTTGTTCTCACGGTCCCACAGACCGATCTGGCGCGACACCCCAGCCAAGAGCGAACGGTGAATGGCGGCGAAGTTGAAACTCTTGGCATCGAGTTTGTCCAATTTGAGATCCCATTCGCGTTGGATCAGTTCACTGAGCTCTTCGAGGACATTCCCCCACTCCCGCACGCGACGGAAGTTGAGGTAGTGTTGCTTGCAGAACTTGCGTAGCTGGTTCCCCTTCCAGCGACCACGTTTCTCACGCATGGGCAGAAGATCCACCCACATGCGCAGAATGCCAAGGAAGTCACTATCCACGTCCTTCCAGCGCTCCTGAGCGTTGTCGGCCTCCGTAGCCTTGTCGGCTGGGCGTTCACGCGGATCGCTGGATTCGAGTGCCGCGATGATGGGAATGATCTCGGGCAGGCAATGCTGATCCTTGGCCTCAATGAGCATACGACCAAGCCGTGGATCCACCGGCAGGCGCGATAGCGTTCGACCCAACTCCGTCAGCGACTTGTCGCGTGTCAGTGCACCGACCTCGCGCAGCGTGCGATAGCCTTCAGAGATGGCCTTGGGTGATGGCGGATCGAGGAAGGGGAAATCCTCGATGTCCGGCAGATTGAGCAACTTCATCCGCAGGATCACGCCCGCCAGTGAACTGCGACGAATTTCAGGATCCGTGAACTCCGAACGTTCGGTCAGATCTTCCTCCTCATAGAGGCGAATGCAGGTACCTTCTGCAATACGGCCGCAACGCCCCTTACGCTGGCGTGCACTGGCCTGACTCACGGGCTCAATCAACAGCCGCTGCACGCCTCGCCCCGGTGCCCAGCGACTGACCCGAGCCAAACCCGAATCAATGACGCAGCGAATGCGCGGAATGGTCAGTGAGGTTTCGGCCACATTGGTGGCGAGAATCACTCGGCGCTGCTTACCCGGATTGAAGACGCGCTGCTGATCCGCGAGGCCGAGTCGCGCGAAGAGCGGAAGAATTTCCGTATTGCGATACTGCTGACCTTCCAGCACGTCCGCACAGTCGCGAATCTCGCGTTCACCCGGCAGAAAGACCAGAACGTCGCCATCTGAACCATATTGATTCAACTCCTCCATGCCACGCACCACGGACTGAGCTAGGTCTTCGTCTTCATTCGGCGGCACGAAAAGCTCCTCCACCGGAAACATCCGGCCAGGAGCTTCGATCACGGGACTAGGCTTATCTTCGGTGCCATAGAAAGTCGCAAAGGAACCGGCATCCAAAGTCGCCGAGGAAATCACCACTTTGAGATCCTTGCGGCGTTTGAGCAGGGTCTTTAGGTAGCCGAGCAGGAAATCAATGTTGAGGGAGCGTTCATGAGCCTCATCGAGAATCAGCGCGGCGTATTGCTTGAGATTGGCGTCCCCTTGGGTCTCGGCAAGCAGGATGCCGTCGGTCATGAACTTGATCCGAGTGTCTCGTGTCGTCTTGTCCTCAAAGCGCACCTGATAACCGACGAACTCCCCGAGTGGCACCTTGAGTTCTTCCGCGACGCGTTTGGCCACGCTTGCCGCCGCGATCCGGCGAGGCTGGGTGCAGCCAATGCGACCCTTAGTTTCACCCAGAGCCTCAGCTACCATTTTGGGCAACTGGGTCG
>CAZIPY010000165.1:0-3308 GCA_964541125.1 uncultured Luteolibacter sp.
ACCGATGTAACCGAGAACCGCTATGTCGCCGCCCGCAAGATCCTCACCTTCTGCCGAAGGGATGCGACTCACGCCGCGCAGTTCATCGACAACGCCCGGCGCATGCTCTTCATGAAAGGCACTAACGCCCACGACTACAAATTCACCTCTGCGGTCCTCGAAGACTACTATCAAATCTCCCCCGGTCTCCGCGAACCTTTCTTGGCAGCCAGCGTCTACAACCTGAGGGGCTCGAAGGAGCCTGACAATAAACTCGTCAAAAGAACCCGGGCGGCACTTGGATAAAAAGCTACTCGCCTGCCACGAGCGGATCCAGAAAGTGGTAGAACGCCTCAGTAGCCGAGTCCTCCGGCTTTCCGAGATCGTTGTTCAAAGCGCTGTGATTGCTATCTCGTTTGCCAAAGCTCCTCACGGGTACCCCCGCGGCTTTCAATGTGGCTTCGAAGATCTTCGCCTGGGCCCTTGTGTCAGGATTCCCTGGGAAATAAAGCAGTAGAAAGGGGGGAATCCCTTTGCCTCTCGCCACGTGGGTGACGGCCGAGAAATCGACATGTCTCTCGGGGTCGTTCCCGAACTTCTGACGATGACCAAACGTGAACATCTTTCCTCCATAAAGCGTCTGACGGTGTTCGGCCGTCGAAATGATCTTCGGGATGTCATAGGTATCGCCGTCCACGGGTACGCAACCTTTGAGAACATCGAAGCTCACGCCCTCTTTCTTCAGATAGCGTTCATCCGTGCATACGATCGCAGCCAGCTGCGCCCCTGCCGAATGGCCGCCGACAAAGATCTGCTTCGGATCGCCGCCGTGTTTCGAGATGTTGCGGTGCACCCAACCTAACGCTTTGGCAACATCCTCAATGAGCGGACTCATTTCTACCTCGGGCAAGAGACGGTAGTTGGTCGACACGAAGACGAATCCCCGCTTCGTCAATACGTTGGGTTTCAGTCCGACGTCGCTCTTGTCGCCGACCTGCCACCCACCGCCGTGGATCCAGAACATCACGGGCAGGTTCTTCGCAGCCGGTGGCGAATAGACGTCTAACACCTGTCGGTTGTGTCCGTTCTCCACGTAAGGAATGTTGCTCTTGGTCGGAGCAATAGTTTGAGCCTCAAGTGGTGACAGCAGCATTGCTCCTGTGAAGAGTGCGAGAATAACTTTCATTATAGATCGGTGAATAGGCGTCTTCATGCTCTCATCTTCAGCCACTCCTGTGAAGCGAAACTGAGACAGCGATGCCGCCGGCTCCTTGCCGCGTAGATTTTGAAGATTCTATGTCCCATTCAGGCCGAACCCGACACATTAAGGGTAGAACGCGCCGTCCATGCAAGACACCGCAATCCTCAGCCGATATTTAGAAACCCGCTCCAGTGCCGACTTTGAGCGTCTTGTCGACGCCCATGGTGCCATGGTGTTCGGAGCCGCTTTGCGCCACACACGGGATCGCGCTTTGGCTGAAGAGGTCACCCAGGAAGTCTTTGTCATTCTCGTTCGAAAAGCTGCCACCATCCGGGAACCTCACAAACTAGGTGCTTGGCTTCACCGGACAACCATGCAATGCGCCGCAAATGCCAATCGCCGCGAGGCTAAACGTCGACGACTCATGGATCAGTATGCTAACGAACTCCCTAAGTCATCAGGCGCTTCCCGTGAGGATCAGGCCGCGTGGCTAGAAGCCCTGCCGCACCTCGATGCATCGATCGATCAGCTTCAACCGTCGGATCGCGAGGCGGTGATTCTGCGTTTCTATGAGAAAGCCAGCTTCAAAGACATTGCCAAACTGCACGGCAAGTCTGAGGACGCGTGCCGGAAGCGCGTCTATCGCGCGTTGGAAAAGCTGGCATCGTTGCTCAAGAAGCGGGGCGTCCTGATTCCACCTGCCACCCTCGGCATTGGCATGGGCACTTGTCTGACTCAAGACGCCCTTCCTATGGCGTCCGGGGCCATCGCCAAGCTCGCACTCGCATCACCGCCCGCCGCAGAAACGAGCACCTTCGCCAACCTCCTACTTGTCATGTCGACGTACAAACTCACACTGGTCACCGCTACAGCAGCCGCTCTGATCCCCATCGGATTGCAATGGCAGGCGAACCATGCCCAGGCTGTTTCGTCCGAGCCATCCCTCACTGGCGAGGGCGCCCCTCGGGTGTTGCTCAACGGGCCCGCTCCTCCAGCCACTGCGGAAACAGCAACGGCACGCACAAGGGCAGAGATCCTTACCAAACTGCGAACACTTGCCGAGATCCGGAATCCCTATCAATGCAGTTTGAGGATGCGCGCGTTCATCTTCAGTCTGCGCCCAAACGAACTGCCTGCTGCCCTAGAAGCCCTCTGGGCGTTTGGGGATGAATCCCAGAGCAACGGCATTCATGAAGCAGCGTCTGCGCTCTTTCACCACTGGGTGGCTTTTGACCCTGAAACTGCGGGACAGATCGCACTGGAGGGCGATGGTGGAAGACTCCATCGACGCATGCTCGCAGGCTTGGCCAGCGGTTGGGTCGAACGTGACCCCACCGCTTTGGAACACTTCATTTAAGCGTTGCCCCAAGACGAGATTCGTGAGCAGCTCGAATCCTCTCAATGGGTTTACCTAGCGTACGCTCATCCCACCACTGCAGCCGACAAAGCTCTGGCCATCTCCGATCCAGACGACCAAACTCAAAGGCTTCAGCGCGTACTTCTCTACTGGTGGGGTGATCCTGCCGCAGCTCTGCAATGGTTGGACAAGGTGGAACCGAGCCATCGCAAAGACGGGTGGATGCACAACTTGCTAACCAGTCTAGCTGAAACGGAACCTGCCGAGGCCTTTGCCAGGACGCTGGAATCCACAGAAGGTGAACAACGCAAATCCACCTTACGCCGAGTGATTCAGCCATGGGCCGAATCGGATGCCGCTGCGGCATTTGCCGCTCTGTTAGATCTTCCTGAAAAGAGTCGCGACGGGAACATCATTGAAGCCTTCGCCGAGAGCCTCACCACTCTGTCTGCGGCGGGTCATTACTTGGAGCAGCTCTCCGAGTTGCCCGACCGCACAGCCTTTATCAATGGATTGGCCGGCAACCTCAACAGTAGAAGGCACGAAATGGCGACGATCACGCCTGACAATATTGCCATCATCCAGCCGTTGGTCGAAAGCATGCCCCCAGGAGCAGATCGCTTCTCTGCCCGGTGGAACTTGGCCACCGGCTGGGCAGCCATCGATTTTGAAGCTGCACGGGATTGGTACCATGCCCAGCCAGACGTGAAGGACTCCATGAAGACCAAGTTCGTGAACCTGTATCAACAACCATGAAGGTCATCGCCCACC
>CAZIPY010000166.1:0-20080 GCA_964541125.1 uncultured Luteolibacter sp.
ATCGATGGTCAGAGTGCCGCCACCGTCCGCGGTAGTTGGATCAAAACCAAAGGCGAACTCCACGAAGTTGCTACGGGTGTCATTGTCCGGATCGCCACTTGGCGTCAGATCAGCACCGGGGATGCCGGAGAAATCAAAGCCGGCAATCCAGCTCTCGAAGGGGGTGGCTGGGGGGAGGCTGACGGTGAAGGAGACATCGTTGCCTTCGCCATCCTGATTGGCGACGGCGGTTGGATCGGTTCCCGTGGTTGAGCGAAAACTCAAGCCACTGCCGATCTGAGCTTGGACGGCCGTGAGGTCGGGAAAGTCTTGTCCGAAAGGGGCGGTGAAGCTGGCTCCAGGTGCGGTGAACTCGATGTAGGAGGTGGCCGTGTTATCCAAATCCCTCACAGGGCCTCCAAGAATCAGGGAACCACCATTGAGGATGAATTTTGCTGGGCGATTGCCGTTGTTGGCAAAATCGATGGTGTCGGCACGCGCAAGATTTAGGGTGCCATCGGCGCGAACGGTCCAACGGGCCGGTCCATCCGGGTCTCGTTTGAGTTCCTGCCCGATGTCGTTCAAGGTCAGAGAGACGGTACCATTGCCGACGTCACCGTCGCCAACGGTTCCCATATCCAGTGTGTGATTCCAGTTGTTTTGGCCGCCGGAAAAGGTGAGGGCGCCGTTTCCGGCTCCTCCCCAAAGAAGATCAATGGGAGGCAATACGCTGCTGCTTGATCCACTTGATAGTGTAGGGAAGTTGCTGGTCGGCAATGGATTGGAGGAGCCAAGTGCGTTGAACACGATGCGAGTGCCGTCTTCAGGGACACCCATCACGTTGGTGGGTGAAATGGGCGGAACTCGTCGATTGGCCCAATTCAAAGGGTTGGCGAAGTCGGCATCATCATCACCGGTCCATGAATAGGTGGTGGGGCCTGGGGGAAGTGATACGGTGATCTCAAACTCGGTATCGACGGTTTCCATCCCGTCTTCGGCCCGAATGGTGAGGTAGTAAATCCCATCATCCATGGCGGCGTCGGTGCGCAGTTCATTGCCCACGATCTCGAAATTTGAGTCATCTCCTGTAGGTAGGAGTGTGAAGGTGAATCCCGTTTGTTCGACGAGGTTCTGCTCCACGCTAAGGTTGCCGACCACCGTTCCCACAGGATCGTCATAGGCGACGGCATCGTTGCTGAGGACGGTTAGCAGGGGAGCATCGGAGGTGACGGTAAACGTGCCATCGCTATTGTCGACTGCCTCCAGCGTGATGCCGGCTGCAGAGGTTCTTATGCTGTTGCCGAACTGTCCGGTCACTGCCGTAAGGTTCGGGAAGATGGAGCCGAATTCGGCGGTAAAACTGCCGCCGGGAGCATCGAAGAGGAAAAAGCTGCCCGTGGTGCTGGTGAAATTGTTGAGAGGACCATTGAAGGTTACTTTGCCGCCGGTAATGGTGAACGTGACGTTCCTTACGCTACTAGCATTGAAGCCGAAGGTGGTGTCCCGACTGAAGATGAGTTCCCCATCGGCTCTGACGGTGTAATTCTTGGTGCCATTCGGATCGCGATTGAGATTGGTGAGCTGGGTATAGGTGAAGCGCACGGCGCCATTGGCGGTGTTGCCATCCCCCACGGTGACCACTTGGGGGTCGTTGCCCCAGTTTTCCGTGCCTCCCCCGAAGCTCAGGGCGTTGTCAGCGGGTGTGGTCGAGGCCCCACCCCACAGCAGATCGATGGGAGCAGAGGGATTGCTCGAGAGATTTGGGATGTTGCTTGTCGGTAGGGGATTGGATGAACCGGTGGCATTGAATTGGATGCGGTCACCCGTGTTCCTGGGAATGGCGAGTTGCCCGCTGCCATTGGTCGTTGGAAGCCTTCTTGCGGTCCAGTTGTTGGTGTTGTTCCAGTTGCCATCCTCAGCTCCGGTCCAGCTGAAGGTCAGCGGGCTTGGTGGAGTGCTGACGTCGATCAGGTAGTCGCTCTCGACCGAGGTGCCTCCATTTTCAGCCCGCAGCCTGATGTTATAAAATTCATCGCTCATTGGGCCCATCGTGCGCAACTCGTTGCCGACAACCTGGAATTTTGCGTGATCGCCGGTCGCGACGAGCGAGAAGGTGAAGCCGGTTTGCTCGACGAAATCCTCGCTGGCCGAGATGGTGCCAACCACCGTGCCACTCGTTGCGTCATAGGCCACCGTCTCGTTGGATAACAGTACGACGAGCGGGGTGTCTGCAGTCACCGTGAAGGTGGTGCCATTGTCTACTTCGGTGAGGACGATGTCGCGACTGGTCGGTCTGAAACTCTTATCAAGGCCGATTTGCGCTGTTACCGCTGTAAGGTTTGGGAAATCGGCTCCAAAGGGGGCCGTGAAGCTGGAACCGGCAGCGCTGAATTGGATATAGGCGTTTGGGTGGTCATCGAGTTTGTTGGTCGGACCCGACAGCGTCATCGTTCCGCCATTGAGGATGAATTGGCCCGGGCGGTTGGAGTTGAAGCCAAAGCCGATGTTACCCGTGCGCGTAAGATTGAGGACGCCATCGGCATTAACGGTCCAACGCGCCGCTCCGTCGGGATCCCGTTTGAGGTCCGCTCCCAGATCGCTGTAGTTGAGTGTGACGGTGCCGTTGCCGAGATCTCCATCACCGACTGTGCCCATGTTGAGAGTCGGGTTCCAGTTGCTGGATCCACCCGAAAAAGTGAGACTGCCACTTCCGGCGCCAGCCCAGAGGAGATCGATGGGAGGGAGGACACTGGTGTTGCCGCTCGAAAGAGTGGGAATGTTGCTGGTTGGCACAGGGTTGCTGGATCCAACCGCGTTGAATTCGATGCGTGATCCGTCCTCAGGCACGCTTCCAGTTGGTACCAGCCCTCCCGTCCAGTTTGCCGCGTTGCTCCAGTCCGCATCTGCGGCGCCAGTCCATGAGTAGGTGGTCTGAGCCGTGGCAAGGCCACTGGATGCGCAGATGAGAGCGGCCACGCTCAAGGCGGCCGCTGAAATCGAGCGTTGAAGATGGGGGAGGTTCATGCTCAGGGGGTTTCAACGATTTTGAGCCAGCATTCAGGCCAGGTCAAGATGCTGGGACCGACGCCAAAAACAAACCCCAAGGTATTGACTGTCAGTGTGTTATCCTCAGATTCTCCGGGTTTAGGCGGCTTGCTGCCGCTCTTGTGTGGCTCTTGTGCCGACGCTACTGACCCTACTCCTCCAGCTCCGGCTTGAATTTCTCGAGGAAGTCGCGCTCGGCCTCGAGCGTGCCGATCAGGTAGAGGCGGCTCTCGGCCGGGAGGGGTTCGAAGGGATCCGGGTTGATATTGCGCTCGCCTTCGCATTCGACCGCCAATACCGAACAACCCGTGCGCGAACGAACCGCCGAGTCGGCAAGCGTCTTGCCAACCAAGGAGTCGGGCACGTTTACCGAGAAGATGTTCACGCCCTCGGCCAAGAGTAGGGTGTCGTTGCTGCGGATGAGGTTGAAGATGGTGTTCGCACCCATCGAAGCGTAGGACAGAGTGACGTCGGCACCGGCACGGTGCATGCGTGAGGCATTGTCCTCATGGGTGCAGCGGCTGATGATCTGCATCTTCTGGCGGAGGCGGCGGTAGAAGATCGTGAGGAACACGTTCACGTCATCCTCATGGGTGGTGATGATGACCGATGCGGCATCCTGCAGCCCTGCTTCGACCAGCACGTCGAAATCGGAGGCGTCACCAATGACGGTATTTTTCATGTGCACCACCCGCTGGGGAAGGCGCTCGATGAGGGTCCACTCGACACCGGCTTTGGTCAGCTCGTGAGCAGTCGCGCGGCCGACGCGTCCACCACCGGCAATGACCACCTTGTTTTTCTCGGTGATCTCCTTCTTGCCGAAGAGTTCATCATACTTGTCGAAGTGCTCTTGAGCGCCGGCCATCACCAGTACGGTGTGGGTGTCGATCGTGGTATCGGGATCGGCAGGTACGAACTGTCCCCGGATCCAAATGCCGACTACGGTGACCCCGGTCTGCTCCCTCAGGTCGCTTTCGGCGATGGTCTTGCCGGCCAGCGGGGTGTGGGCAGCACTGGCTTCCGCGATGATCAGGCCGTCGAGCTCGCCAATGACGTGTGCCTTGGCATCGTTGCCGATGACGCGACGGGCGAGGGTTTCGCCCATCATTTCCTCGAGCCGGAGAATGTGAGTGACACCTGCCAGCTCCAGAGCACTGCGCACGATTTCCGTGGTGGCAGAGGCGACGATGGGGATGTTGTCGGAAAGTTCGCGAACGGTGAAGCAGACGTTGGTGTTGGTGACATCGTCGAGGGTGGTTACCACCATGCATGCCCGCTCAATGCCCATGCGGCGATAAGTCTGGGGATCACTGCGGTCGCCCATCACCACGGGCACACCTTCGGAGCGAAGCTTGAGGGCCTCTTCCAGGCTGGGCACCACCACATACCAAGAGTGGCCGTATTCTTCGAGCAAGCGACCCAGCATTTGAGCCACCGGTCCGTAGTGAGTGAAGATGACATGCCGCTCGGCGCTGGATGGAACCTTAATCGGGGCCTTGTTCTTCTCCTGAGCCTTCATCCAAGGTGCGTAGAAGAACTCGATGAAGGTGAAGGGCAGGATCACCAGCAGGAAGATCACGCGGGTGACCAGCACCACGATGGAGAAGAGTTTTCCGATATCGGAGTCGAAGGTGATGTCACCGAAGCCCAGGGTGGACATGGTGGTAAGCGTCCAATAAACGCCGGTGATCCAACTGTGATCCTGGCCTTCCCACTCCATCAACTTATGGAAGATGATGCTGTAGGCGACAATTAGGCCGAAGAGAACGGCAAGCAGCCGGAACAGGACCACGAGGTTCGACTGATACGCCCGCGGATGCATCCGGGCGCTGATGACCGACATCAGTGCTTTCATGAGAGGGGGCGGAAGGAAGGGGCTTCCGCCGCCCGGATCATAACGAAATCAGGACCATTCGCCAAGGCGCGAATGGTCCTGAGGGATTCGATTTTGTAACGCCTTTTGTAACCCCTTTTCTAAGGCTGTCAGGCCGGATGGCTCAGAATTTGTCCTGAATCACGACGGTTTCGTCGGGAAGGCGATCACCACGTGGCCAGGCAGGTTTGGTCTCTTTGCCAACGGCAATCATGAAGCTGAGCGCGTGATCTTGGGGCAGGTTGATCAGCTTGGCCACGGCATCAAAATCAAAACCGACCATGGGGCAGGAGTCGTAGCCCATGCCTTTGGCGGCGAGCATGAGGGTCATGCCGGCCAACGCGGTGGAGCGGATACCCTCGTCGCGGGTGAGTTCGGGTTTGCCGTCGTAGAACGGTTTGAGGGCGGGGCCGAGGATGTCTTGAACCTCCTGTGGCGCATGCCCCCAGTAAAGCGAGGGATCCGCTTCGTGTGCACTGAGGTCGGCACACATGATGAAGAGCACGCTGGCATCGGTGACTTGAGCCTGATCCCAGGCAACCGCACGTAGTTCTTTTCTGAATTCCGGATCGCGAACCACCACCAAACGGTAATTCTGCATGTTGAAGGAAGAGGGGGCCAGTTTGGTGAGGCGGATCAGCTCCTGAAGATCTTCTTCGGGCATCACGTGCTCGGGATCGTAGTGTTTGACGGAGCGGCGGCTGTTGATGGCTTCGGTGACGTTCATGGTATGGGTCTATCGTTGAGTAGACTCACATCTACAACCGAATGCCTATAGCGCAACCCAAAGAATGCCCAAGAACCACGGGTGGGCTCAAGAGGGGGGTGTTTCTTCCCGCCCCCGTCTCAGTCCATCAGCATCGGAGCGCCGTCTCTTTTGGAGATCTGCTCGATGAATTGCCCGCCTTCGTAGTGAAAGACTCGGCGGTAATGGCCGATGATCTGACGGGATTTTTCGATGATGGGGCCCTTGAGGCAGTCCGCCTTGATGACTAGGTCCTGATCGCCATCACCGTCGATGTCACGGTAGCTGATTTTGGCGATGCCTGGGGCGAAGTGCATGGCTGCCAGATTGGTCATGACCCGACACTGAACGAGGAGTTGGAGACCGCCGCTGCGAAGTTCGTAAAGATAGAGGGAGCCGTTGCCCTTGTGACTGCAGCCGATGACCTCGAGATACTTACGGCCGGAAAATTCAACCATGCGAAGGCGCTCGATGCCGGCTTCGGTGGGAGGTTGGGGAATGTCATGCCAGAAGAGAGGATTTCCCTCGCGGTCCACCTCAACCACATTGATGCCGCCCCACCAGCTCTTGTCTCCGGAGAGTTCGAAGTCGAACCCGAGCACCTTGGTGGTCTCCGAATAGTCGAGGATTCTCAGGCGTTCGAGGGAAGTCTGGTACTTGTTCTCGAGGACCTGTTGGAACTGATTGGGTCGCTGCGCCTGAGCCGGTTCCTCCATGGCGCCGAGTGGCGACAGGCCCAGCAGTAGGCAGAGAAACAGGGAAGGACGATGCATGGAAATGGGAACGGTGCGGTTATTTGATTTGTTACAGATTCTTGGCTTCCGATGGAAGCGCCAAGATGACCAATTTCGGTCTTCTTATCCCTGAGATCCTCAGCAACTGTCCCGAATCACTGAGGATGTGAGCCTTGTGGCTTGGCCAGTCAGTTCTGCTGGCTGACTTGGATTTGCGTGAATAAGCGTTCGGGCATGGTGCCGGTGACGGTGGCAGTCACGGTGACCCAGCCGTTCGTTGGTGTGCTTTGGGTGAAATCCACAGTCGTTGGCCCGGCGGTTGCCCCATCGTCATGGAAAGTGCCCAAATCGGGACTCCAACGATACACGGCCACGATGTCACTAGCCATATTTGGGTTGAGCGGGTGGCGGAAAGTGAAGGTCTTGGCCGGAGGGTCCACGGTCAGTTCTGACAGGTTCGCATCACCTGATGCGCTGCTTGGATCGGTGCCAAAGTAGCTTTCAAGGCCATTGGTGATGAGGTCTCCATCCGGGTCTTCGTTGAAGCCGGTTTGGCCACCGAGATCGAAGCCTGCAAGCCAACTGGTGTAGTTGTTGTTGGAGGGGTTTTCAATGGTGATTTGAACGGTGTTGGAGTCCGAAGCGACGCCATCAGTGGTGGTCAGACGCAGGGTGTAGGTGCCAGCAATCGTGAAGGTGGCGGTTGTGTCAGGATCTGTAGGATCTGCAAAGGTCACCGGTCCGGGGCCGTTCTCCACTTCCCATAATGAGGTGAGGGGGTCGTTGTTCGGGTCCGATACGTCGCCACCCAGAGTGACGGTGGCAGAGTTGCCGAGGCTGAGGCTATTGAAGTTGGTGGTCACTTCAGGGTCGGAGAAAGCGCTGCCCTCATAGTAGCGGATCAGGGCGATTTTTCCGGTAAACTGCGTATTGTATCCTGTGGGTGATGAGCCGCCAGTAGTTCCAAGTCCGGCATTGTCGCCTCCACAGTAGTCCGTGCCTGTCCAGGAAGCCTGGTCGACCTCAGTTCCATCTACATAAAGGCGGAGTTCATCATCTACTGTCATGTCGATGACATAAACCACATGAATGAAACGACTTTTGTCTGTGACACTCAGAGGATGGCTGACCGTGGTGACTTTTCCTCCATTGCCACCATCCCTGATCTGTCCCATGAGCGTTCCACCAGTGATCCAGAACTGGAACCCGTCAGTGCCGCCGCCCGACTCCATGATCAGTCCCTCATCGGCATCGGTGTCCAATACGAATTCCCAGGTGCCGCTGCCATTCTCGAAGATGTTGCCCTCGAATGAGCTTTGGCTGATGCTTCTTGCTGCCGGAAATGGATAGGCCTTGCTCAAGTTGTCGAAGCGTGAGTCATCCACCATGACGGTTGTAGGCCGCGGATTTTGGGCAAAAGTCCAGTTGTAAGCGCTTGTGGCAGTGCTTGCCGCCGTGCTCTCCCAAGTATCCACTCCACTCGTGTCCTTGGCGGCATCCCATTCATAATAGGGATCAGCAACTGGATCTCTACTGCCGCCATTGCCTGAGACGAGGGCGACGGTTTGGGGTGAGCCCGGATTGGCGGTGGGGGCCTGGTTGTCGTTGTCCTGAATGCTGGCAATCACGCTGGCCACGGAGAGGCTGGCATAATTGGAATCATCACTGGCCACGGAGTGGGTAATGATGCCGCTGTGTAGCAATTCATGGTCGCTGTCATCAATCGCGTCGACGGTGACGGTTCTGGGAGTGTTCCAATTTGAAGAGTTGAAGGTGAGTGTGGAAGGCGAGGCGGTCACATCAGTGCCATCAGGAGAAACGGTGATCACCACATCATGGGTGGGCGCTGAGTCCAGCTGCACGGTGTAACTATCACCAGCTCCACCTTCGGTGAGCTCGGTCGAGCTTTCAGACTCGGCAATTGAAATGCCAGGTACGGCCAGGTCGTTCACGAAGGTGCCGGTGATTAGGATGTCGTCGATGGCGACACCAGACCCCGTCCATTCGCTACCACCAGTCTTTGCCCAGCGGATATAGACTGTTTCCTTTCGATTGAATTCAGCTGGTAGATTGATGGTGCGCAGTGTCCAGTTGTCATTTGGACTGTAATTTCTGTTCACAGTGTGCAGTATCGTCCAATCGATTTGGTTAATTGATGCCTCTACGGTGTAGGTGTTGTAGGTATGAATATTCTCATAAAACCTCAGAACGATGTTCTCGTGATTGCTGCAGTTCAGGGGAGGAGTCGTCAGGGTGCCGCTGCCAAAAGCGGTGTAGTCCAGATCGGTGTCGTAGATTTTCGTTCCGGTATGGGCTTGGGAAGGGACATTGTTGCCTGAGGGAGTGCCGTATTCGAACTCGCCTTGCATCGTAAACCCCGGATTTGTGTCCAGGTTTTCGTCTAGAAGGGTGTTTGTGGCGATGGCGATGGCAAAATTGGATGGGCTGGCATCATTGACTTCGGGTATTTCCACACTGCTGATTCTGATGCGGTAATCGCTTGCGGGGCTTTGGAGAGTGGGAATGACCCAATCGTAGGATCCGCTGTTGCCGGTGGCCGACGTGATGGTCCTGTCAATCGCGCCACCTTTGTAGAGTTCGATTTTCACCGTTCCACCGATGTAGGATTTCCAGGTGATCGTGTTGCTTGTGCTTTGCGTCCAGGTTTCGCCACCCAATGGGGAGGTCAGCTGAAGAGCATTGATGATGCTGAATGCCGAATCGCTGTCATCCGTCTGGTTGGGGCTTTGGAGTCTGGTGATGATGATCTTGTAGTCGGCCGCCAATTCGACGGCTGGAACGGTCCAGAGATAGTGGCCATCATTGGGTGTGGAGCTTGCGATGGTTGAATGGAATGATTCTCCTTTGTACAGCTCGATTTTTACATCACCACCCGCTGATGAACCCCAATGGATGTTTCTGCTTGTGCCAATGGCGATTTGTTCGCCGCCATTGGGAGAGGAGACCCACATTTCCAAGGTATCGAAAACCGTGATGGTCACGGTGCCGAATGAGCTGATTTTGCCGTCGGATACTTTGTAAACAAAACTATCCGTGCCGGTGAAATTCAGTGTGGGTGTGTAGGTTCTGGTGGATCCGCTTCCGGTGACCTGGCCATTGGATGGATCCACGACGATGCTGTATTGCAAGGTGTCTGAAGGATCGAGGTCGTAGCCAGGAAGCTGGATCTGCTTCGAGCTGTTTTCTTGGGTGGCCACGGTGAGGTCGTTGGCGATGGGCTTGCTGTTGCCATCATCTAAATCATAGCTAACGGTGACATACTCATTGGATGGGCCGTAGCGCTCGACAATGACATCAAAACCATTGCCTGAATAACTTGCGTCAGGGGCCAATTTGGCATGCAAGCGTGATATGTTGCCAACTCCCGGAGACTGATGGACGAGCACCTTGTCGTGATCGTTATTATCCCAGAGGGTTGCATAATTCGCGTCATCGTCCCGAACGTAGGAGCTGTAAAAGCCTCCTGGCAAACGGACCATGCGCATGCCCGGGGTGAGGTCGGGTCGGACGGCGACCGGATACATGTCGTAAGTGGCGTCGCCGGAAATCTGAATTTCGGCAGTAGGATGGTCTGTCATCCAACCCGCTTCGAATTTCTTGGGTGCGCTGAAAGTCGCGGATTTGCCGTCGGAGTGTGAAGAGCCCATGATGCAGCTCACATCGCCGTATTCACTACTTGAATTGTAGTCCCCGGAGTGGCCCAGACCATAGTTGTGGCCGAGTTCATGTGCCACGCCATCGACGTGTACGCCGCTCCATGCGTAGGAGTAGGTGGACTGGGTGCCCGGTAAATTTGCGTAGGCGGTCCAGCTGGATTTGTTGTTCTTCAGTGTGCCTTGAGGGCATTTGAATAGGACTCGATTGTAATTGGAAAGGTCGTAATTCATGCCTTCGACGGCAGTAATCATCTGGGCCCGCATGACGTCGGATTCGGTTTGAGATGCGTTGATGTTCAGGGTCACGGTGACGGCATCGCCCAGAGAAATGCCGTATTGTCCGTAAGTTGCTGCCCGCAGTGCGCCGTCGACATTGCGCGTGTTGTTGAACAGGGTATCAATGACAGCCTGCTTCTTGGACTCTGGGTAGGTGAAGTCGTTCGTGTTGGCATAGATGACCAGCAAGGAGTGGACCTCGGTTTGTGGGCTGCTTGATTGGACTGGAGGGTTGCTGGGTTCTTCGGGACTGCTGTTGGCCTCCTCTTTTGCCAGTTCGGTTTCGTGGTCGTAAATGACTTCGTTCACTTGGAATTCTGAGATGGTTGCGCTCGCCGCCGATTGATTGCCAAGGGTGACGATTTTGCCGTTGATGGTCGTGCTTCGTCCCAGCCAATCCACTGGTAATTCCACACCATTGGTATCCAGCTTAGCCTCTCTGCCGAGGTATGAGCCTCTTAGGTGGTAAGTCAGATCGGGGCCTTCGTGATCCGGATTGAAGCAGTCATGCACCATCGCAAAGAGCTCGCCATCGACAGAATTTTGGGATTTCGACCGTGCATTGCCCAATTCCAGGGGTCGGCAATTGATGCCGATGGATTTTCCGTCCGGCGTGACAAACATCCTGTCTGCATCTTGTTGCGTGAACCGCATGGAACTGAGAATGGACAACACCCGCTCCCTTTTCTCGGCCTCGAGTGAGGCCACCTGAATTCTGAGGTTACTTGGGGGTAGGTTTTCGACGGTCACCGTATGGCCCGGGCCACCGAATTGTTGCATGGTATGCTCTTTGAACGCTCGGCAAGAGGCGCAAGAGCTGCAGTCATGAGCGTGTTCGGCATCTTTGGATGGCAATGCTTCCAGTTCCACAGCGGCCTGCACCAAACCTGGAGCCGCGTGGTGTTGCGAATGGCGGACATTGCTGGGTCGAGAGCGCCCTGTATTGATATGGGGGTTGGTTTGCTTGTGACTCCACCCATGTTGGTCCGTGGACCTTGCGCCCTCGTTGGAGCCGGTGTGACTCAAGTAGTAGGGAAATGCGACTGTGACTGCGCAGGCGCAAACAGCAATGAGGATCTTTGGGCGGATCACGCTCATAGGGGTGGGTTTTCTGTTTTATTCGGAGCCACTGCCATGAGCGGAGTGGCTCAAGGCTGAAAAGCATGCGATTGGGATAAATTCACAACATCGGGCAATGTCAGTGAATTGATTGATCATCCTAGTCCTCAAGAAATCCAAATCAACCCAATATTACTAACTCATTGGTGCGCTAAATCGCCTATTGGACTCCAAATCATTCAGGTGGGTCTTGCAAATACAGCGGCCTTGGATGTGTAGTGTTGGACATGTTCCGAGTCACCCGACACGTCCTACTCGTCCTCGCCGCCATGGCCAGCTGGGTCTTTGCTGCCCAAAAACCCAATGTGGTCATCCTCCTGGCAGACGACCTCGGTTACGGCGAGCTCAGCTGCCTGAACCCCGAAGGCAAGATTCCCACACCTCAGCTGGACCAACTGGCCAAGGAGGGCATGACCTTCACCGATGCGCATTCCGGTTCCGCGGTCTGCACGCCGACTCGTTATGGCCTGCTCACCGGGCGCTACTCCTGGCGCAGCCGCCTGCAGAGTGGGGTGCTGGTCGGTGGTGAGTCGCTCTTCGCCAAGGATAGGCTCACCATGGCCAAGCTGCTCAAGGCGCAGGGATACCACACCTGCATTGTCGGCAAGTGGCATTTGGGCACGCTGTTCGACGGCAAGAAAAACTCAACGAGCAAGGTGCCGGTCGGCGCTAAGGTGACCCACGGGCCCATCGACTTCGGTGGTTTCGATGAGTTCCACGGCTTCCATCACGCCCGCCAGATGAACCTGTGGATCGAGAACGACAAACTCACCCGCAAGATGGAGCACGTCGACATGCTGCCCGACCTCACCAAGAAGGCTGTCGAATACATCGCCTCACGCAAGGGTAAGGAGGAGCCCTTTTTCCTCTATGTGCCCTGGAACTCACCCCACTCGCCGGTGGTGCCCAACGACAAGTGGAAGGGCAAGAGCGGCCTCAATCTCCACGCCGACTTCGTGATGCAGACCGATGACAGCTGCGGCCAAGTGATTAAGGCGCTCGAAGAGCATGGTTTCAAAGACAACACCATTGTCATCTTTTCCTGTGATAACGGCACTTCTCCCAACACATCCGGGCTGCCGGAGCTGCTGGAGGCCGGACACAACCCCAGCGGCAAGCTGCGCGGCGCCAAGGCCGACTTCTGGGATGGCGGTCATCGCGTGCCCTTCCTCGTGCGTTGGCCCGGCAAGGTCGAGGCCGGCAGCACCAACTCTGGGCTCACCTGCCTCAACGACATTTACGCAACTCTCGCCGAAGTGGTCGGAGCCAAGGTTCCCGAAACTGAAGGTGTGGATTCCATCTCATTCCTTCCTTCACTCACCGGCAAGGGTGAGCATGTGCGCCAGGATGTGATTCACCACTCCATCTCAGGCCTCTTCGCCATCCGCCAGGGCCATTGGAAGTTGCTCTGTGGACCGGGATCCGGTGGCTGGGGTAATCCAAAGCCCGCGGCTGCAATGAAGGCCGGCGAGCCCATGATTCAGCTCTACCACATGAAGAAGGATCTTGGAGAGCAGGAGAACGTGCAGGCCGAGTTTCCGGACAAAGTGAAGGAGCTGCGTGCTCTCCTCGAAAAGCAGATCGCCGACGGTCGCAGCACTCCAGGCCCCAAGCAGAAGAACGACGCCGAGGTGGTGATCGACAAGCTCAAGAAGAAGTGAATTCGTGAGCGCCATTCAAAAAGCCGAAGTCATCCGCCAACGTAAGGGCGGCAAGCGCATTGCCGCGCTGACGGCCTACGACTATCCCACGGCCCGTCTGCTGGATGAAGCCGGGGTGGATGTTCTCTTGGTGGGTGACTCGCTGGGCATGGTGGTGCTGGGCTTTGAAGACACCACCCAGGTCACTCTCGATCAGATGGTCCATCATGTCGCGGCTGTGGCCCGGGCTAAGCCCAAAGCATTGGTGCTCGGAGATCTCCCCATCCACAGCTACGACGATCCTGCTCAGGCTCTCGAGTCCGCCAGGGCCCTGGTGACTGCCGGTGCCGAAGCCGTGAAGCTGGAAGGTGGTGTACGACAGGCCGACAAGGTGAAGGCCATTGTCGACGCCGGCATCCCCGTGGTCGGTCATTTGGGCATGCTGCCTCAACGCGTGCTCGAGGAAGGTGGCTACAAAAAGAAGGGCAAGACGCCCGAGCAGGTGGATCATATTCGTGAGGGCGCTCAGGCCCTGGTTGAGGCCGGTGTCTGTGCCATCGTCTTTGAATCCATCATCAAGGAAACCGCGGATGCCATTTCCGCCGAAATCCCAGTGCCGACCATCGGCATCGGTTGTGGCGAGCACAGCTGCGATGGAGAGGTGGCCGTGGTCACCGATCTGCTGGGTTCCTATCCCTGGTTTGTGCCGCCCTTCGCCAGGCCGGAGGCGGATGTGGCTGCTGCCACCCGTGAAGCTGCAGCGAAATACGTGGCCAGAGTGAGTGGCTGACTTTTTCCTAAGAAAAGGAGCGATTCTGTGTCAGACTTGCAGAAACACCAATCATACGCCCCATGAAAACTCTACTCGCCATTGCCTCCTGCGCCCTTGTTTGCGCCACCGCTACTGCTTCTGCCCGCGATCTCGACGTCACCGCCGACAAGGTCAAGAAACAGGAAATTCGCTACGGTCAGATCGGGCCGCGCGATACCGTGATCTTTTACACCTTTGGCGATCAGGACGCCGTTCTTCAGCTCAACATCAAGCATGCCGAAGGCAAGTTCACCCTCAGTGGGAAAATGCAGCTCTTCAAGGAGGGCACTGGTGCCGAGGGCATGGGCAAGTGGGTCAATAACCAGCATTCCTGTGGCCTCTTTCCCGACGTGCCCAAGCCAACGACTGTGGAACTGCCCGCCAAGGCCTGCACGGTGCTGGAAAGCAAGATGATCGGCATGAAGGCTGGTGGCGGTGGTCGGGTTGCGCCCGAGCCGGGTCAGGCACCGAAGTTCGAGGACCACTCGCTCAAGATCCAGGTGAGTGACCTCAAGATGGACGGCTTCCGCCTCAAGAGCTTCACGCTCGATACCGGCGCCTTCGTGCCGGCTGGTAAGGCGAGCTGATCCGGCCCACCCACAGTTTTTCACCACCTGCATTTTTACATGCAGGTGGTGTGTTTGAAGGTCTTGTGAAACTGGCACGGGGTCACTAATGTCCCGCTCTCACTCATGAAGATCCTACTCTCCATCATGGCATGCGCTTTGGTTTGCGCTGTCAGCGTTTCTGCCCGCGATCTGGATATTACCGCGGCCAGAGTCGAAAAGTATGTCATTCGGAAAAAATCGAATATCCCTTGCGATACGGTCGTTTTTTACATGTTCAAAAACGATCACGCGGTGCTGCAGCTCAACATCACTAGTGATCCCGATCAGATTGAAGTCTATCAAGATGTCAAATTTTCGGTCACGGGTAAGATGCGGCTTTTCAAGGAAGAGGTCACCACAAGGACCATGGAGAGTTGGATTCGAAATCAGCACTTGGTTGAACAGCACCCCAATATGCCCAAGCCGGTAACCGTTAAGCTGCCTGCAGATGCTTGCCAGGTTTTCGAGGGTAAGACCAAGAAGGCGGCCAATCTCGTCTCAGGATTCCCCAATGGTAAATCCTACCTGGATCACGACATCAAAATTCAAGTCAGTGAGCTCAAAGTGGAAGGTTTCAGGCTCCACAGTTTTGTCCTGGAGACCAGTTCGTACGTGCTGTTCAAGCCCACGAAGTGAAGAATCGGGTGAAGGGCTCCATGTGGAGTGGCTTCAGTCCTTCTTCGCCTTCCGCTTTTTCTTCTGCTTGCGCACGATGCGCTTGCGGACCAGCCGCACGATGAGCGAGGTCCAGCCGGTCTGATGGGAGGCCCCCAGGCCTTCGCCGGTTTCGGCGTGGAAGTATTCGTGGAAGAGGAGCATTTGCTGCCAGTCTTGGTTGTCGCGATAGCGTTTGGCATCACCGAAGCAGGGTCGGCTGCCGTCCTTGCTCGGTAGGAATAGGCTGATCATGCGATCACCGAGATCGTTGATGACTTCCTCCAGGGTCACTTCCTTGCCTGAGCCTGTGGGATATTCGATTTTGAAGTCGTCGCCGTAGAAGTGATGGTAGCGTTCGAGGGCCTCGATGATGAGGAAGTTCACCGGGAACCAGATGGGGCCGCGCCAGTTGGAGTTGCCACCGAACATGTCGGTGGTTGCCTCACCGGGAGTGTAGCAGACCTCGTGACGCTGGCCGGCGTGATCGAAGACGAAGGGTTCCTCGTCATGGGCCTTGCTGAGTGAGCGAATGCCGAAGTCCGAGAGGAACTCCTTGGTGTCGAGCAGGTAGGACAGGCATTTGCGCAGGCGCTCCTTGGAAGGGATGGCGAGTAGCACACGGCCGCCCTTCTCGCCCTCATCGACCCGGCGCACGGTGACGTACTTGAGCAGCTCCGGGCGGTTGACCAGGAACCAGTCCATGCGTTTTCTAAATCCAGGCAATGCATCGATGGTCTCCTGCTTGAGCACCGTGACTGCACAGAGAGGCAGTAGGCCGACCATGGAACGAATCTTCAGCGGGATGGGCTTGTCGTGATCGATGATCAGCTGGTCGTAGTAGAAGCCATCCTCGCCGTCCCACAATCCCGTGCCGCCCAGTGAATTGATGGCGTCCGAGATGTTGACGTAGTGCTCGAAAAACTTGGAGGCGATGTCCTCATAGGCAGGGCGCTCCTGAGCCAGCTCCAGCGCCATGATCAGCATGACCTGGCAGTAGGAAGCCATCCATGCTGTACCATCAGCCTGATTGAGGTGGCCGCCGCCGGGGAGAGCCTGAGAGCGATCGAAGACACCGATGTTGTCCAAGCCGAGGAAGCCGCCGCCGCAGACGTGGCGGCCTTCGACGTCCTTGCGGTTGACCCACCAGGTGAAGTTGACCAAGAGCTTCTGGAAGGCGCGCTCGAGGAAGTCGAGGTCACGCTCTCCCTTGGGGTCGGCAATTTTGTAGACACGCCACACCGCCCAAGCATGTACGGGAGGGTTCACGTCCGAGAAGTTCCACTCGTAGGCCGGCAGCTGGCCGTTGGGATGCATGTACCACTCGCGCAAGAGCAGCAGCAGCTGGTGCTTGGCGAAGTCCGGGTCCACCTTGGCGAAGGGGATCATGTGGAAGGCGGTGTCCCAGGCGGCGAACCAAGGGTACTCCCACTTGTCGGGCATGGAGAGGACATCTCGGGCATGGAAGTTCGTCCAGTCGTGGTTGCGGCCTTCGAGACGTTGTTCTGAAGGCGGCTGAGTGGCGCCAGACTTGATCCAATCATTGACGTCGTAGTGGTAGAACTGCTTGGTCCACAGCAGACCGGCATAGCCCTGGCGACAGACCATGCGCTCTTCGTCGGTGATGCCTTCTGGCACGACATCTTCGTAGTATTCGTCGGCTTCGCGAATGAGGGCTTCGAAGGTTTCGTCGTACTGATCGAAGCCCATTAGGCCATTGGACTCGCGGGTGGAATGCAGGCGGCAGCGGATGGTCACCGACTCGCCGGGCGGAATCAGCAACTGGATGTGCGCGGCAGCCTTGGTGCCTTTGGCGTCGGGATTGACGGCACCCTTCTCGCGCTCGATGAGATGGCGGTGGAAGGCGTCCTTGGTGTAGGGCGTTTCGTTGGCATCCGCACCGAAGCTCACATGGTTGGTGTCGTTCTCGGTGAACAACCACTTGCACTCGCCACCCTTCGGATGGTCGCAGACAAAAATATGATCGCCCAAACTTTGATGGCTGGTGACCAGGTGCGTGCCATGGCCCTCAATCGAGGGCTTACGGCGCGGGTATTCCTGATGATCCCGGCCCCAGCTCCAGACATTGCGGAACCACAGGGTGGGGAGCACGTGGATGGAGGCCGCGACCGGCCCCTGATTGGTCACGGTGATGCGCCAGAGCAGATCGTCTGGTGAGCGCTTGGCCACTTCTTGCAGCACGTCGAAGTAGCGGCCGTCTTTGAAGATGCCGGTGTCGGCGAGTTCCAGTTCGGGCTCCTCGCGGCTCATCTGCCCGGTCTTTTGAACGATGCCGGAGTAGGGGTATTCGGCCTGAGGATACTTGTAGAGGGCCTTCGTGTAGGAATGGGACGGGGTGGAATCGAGGTAGTAGTAGCACTCCTTGACGTCCTCGCCGTGGTTGCCCTCGTGACCGCCGAGACCGAAGAGGCGTTCCTTGAGAATGGGATCGCGGCCGTTCCAGAGGGCCGGGGCGAAGTTCAGGCGGCCCTGGCGATCGCACCAGCCGTTGAGTCCATCCTCGCCCCAGCGGAAGGCGCGGCGGCGGGCGTGGTCGTGGGGAAAGGCCGACCAGCTATGGCCGTGGTCGGAGTCGTCCTCACGCACCGTGCCCCACTGGCGCTCGCTCAAGAACGGACCCCAGCGACGCCAGTTCTGCTGCTTGGCCTTGTCTTCGGCCAATCGTTGGTGTTCGCGGGTCATTTTGGGAGGGTGGGAGGGCCTTGCTTGGACGGGGGAGAGGTAGCAGGAAGCGTGCTTGCGTGGAGCAAATATGCCGGGTTCCGGAAAGATTCAAGAGCGGTGAGTTGCTTAGGCATGAGTGAAATTTGCAGCTTGTCAAAAGTGTTCATATGAACATATCATAATCACATCATGTCCCAGCCGACATCGAACACAGAAACCCTGTCGCCCAAGCGTCGGGCCTTCATGAATGGCCTGCGTCGTGAGGGCATCGCTGATAAAGCACATCCATACTACGTCCGCTGGGCCGAGCAATGGACCAAAGCCCGTGGCCATGAATCCGAATCGCGAACCCGAGCTTTTTTCGAAGCTCTAGTCGGCAGGGGAGATCAAATTGCCGACTGGCAGTTCCGGCAGGCAGTGGATTCGGCGCGTATGCTGGCTATGGATGTCCTGCGATTGGATTGGGCAAAGTCATTCAACTGGTCATCGGTTTCCGATCAGGCCCGCAGTCTACCCTCCGAGCATCGCACCCATGCCCGTGAAACCATCCGAGTAGAGTCTGTCGTTGGAGACTTGCCCTCCGAAGAAGAATCCAAAGACCTCAATGAGAGCCAAGAGCTTGAACTCACCATTCCCGTGCTGCGCAAAGCGATGCGCTTGCGCAAGATGGCCATCGCCACCGAGCAGGCCTACGTTGGCTGGAACCAACGCTTCATCCGCTTCTGTCATCAGCGCCAGAAACAGCCCGCTCGCATCGCAGGGCCGGATGCCGCCAGCGCCTACCTCAAGTATCTCGCTCTCGAGCGCAATGTCGCTGCATCGACTCAGAAGCAGGCACTCAATGCCATGGTGTTCCTGCTCAAGCAGGTCTTTGGTCATGGAGAATTCGACCTCGATTTTCACTACGCCCGCCAATACCGCCGTCCGCCCGTCGTCATGACCCGCGAAGAAGTTCAGAAGGTTTTCGCCCACTTGGAAGATCCCTGGAAACTTATCGCTCAGGTCATGTATGGATCCGGCCTTAGGCTCATGGAAGCCATGCGGTTAAGAGTCAAAGATGTTGACTTCGGTCAAGGCACCATCGCCATCCACGATGGCAAGGGCGGCAAGCACCGCATGGTGCCATTGCCGCGGGCCTTGGAGGGTCGTCTGGAAGAGTATCTGAAGAAAGCCAAAGTCTGGCATGAACATGATTTGGCTAAAGGAGCGGGGGAGAGCCACCTGTCGGAATCTCTAAGAAGGAAATATCCGAATGCCGCTAAGGAATGGCCATGGCAATGGGTTTTCCCATCTGCCACACTCTGTGAGCACCCGCACAGTAAGCGCATGGCGCGCTATCACCTGCATGATGGGTCCATGTCACGTCAGTTCATGCGTGCGGTCAGGAAGGCCGGCATTCCAAAAAGGGTCACCAGCCACACCCTGAGGCATTCATTTGCCACACACCTGCTTGAAGCGGGAACCGACATACGAACCGTGCAAGATCTTCTCGGGCACAGTGACGTGTCTACTACCATGATTTATCTGCATGTCATCAGACGTCCCGGAGCAGGGGCGCCCAGTCCGCTGGACCTCCATTAACCACCCTTCATCAAATTCGGAGGGTCTAGGATTCTGTCACGACAAGCTCCCCCATACACACCATCACCCAAGCTCAATTTTGTTTCAATCGCCATCGCGGTTTGGTAGATATCCAATCTATGAACGATCTGCCCAGAGGTCTGTACTTCCGGGTGGGTAATATCGAATAACTTAACCGGTTAAGGTTCACCTACAATCCTAACCGGTTACTCAATAACACTGTTAGCTCAAGAAAATGAAGCGCCGACCGACAACAGATGACTATCGCTTCGATCACGAGTCGGCGGTCACCGCTCGCCCAAAGCAACCACTGCTTGATTGGGTCAAGGAAGTTGCCCCCTTGCATCCCATGAAGTGGACGGCCGAGCGAATCATGGCCGCGGAGGAGCCCGTAGTGTGGATTATTCCCTCCACTGGAACGTTTGAATCAGGGGAAGACCTTCGAGATTACCTGAACTCATTAAAGGTCGGGATTATGCGGTCGGAGCTTAGAGGATTCAGTATCGAAGAGTCGCTGTGGCCGAAAGTTTCATGCGAGACATTCGATAAGTATTTCGAGATGATTGTTTTTGATCATGTTGCGTCAGCTCGGCACATTTCCTAGAAACACAATGGATCTAACAACTCATGGTAGTCGACCGCGATAACGCCTC
>CAZIPY010000167.1:0-12286 GCA_964541125.1 uncultured Luteolibacter sp.
AGGACACCCAAGACACTCCGGGTGAAGAGGCTGCTCCCAAGAAAAAGGAAGAAAAGAAGGACATCTTCGCCGAACTCCTCGGCGGCGATGAGGAAATCAAGGTCCACAAGGCCAAAAAGGCCAAGAATATTGCCCGCGGCATTGTTCACGTCACCGCAACTTTCAACAACACACTGGTGAGTGTCACCGACGTGAACGGAAACTCCATTGGCTGGTCGAGCGCTGGCAAGATGGGCTTCCGGGGTTCGCGCAAGAGCACCGCCTATGCGGCTCAGGTGGTTTCCCAAGACGCTTGTCGTCAAGCCATGGGGCACGGTCTCAAGGAAGTCGATGTCCGCGTCAAAGGACCCGGCTCCGGTCGTGAATCTGCTGTTCGTGCCGTCCAAGGTTTGGGTCTCGAGATCCTCTCCATCCGCGACGTGACTCCCATCCCCCACAACGGCTGCCGCCCCAAGAAGGCCCGCCGCGTCTAATTCTTCATCCCCTACCCTTTACTTACCATGGCACGTTACACAGGCCCCCGCGCCAAGATCAGCCGCCGCTTCGGCGTCTCGCTCTTCGGCCCCTCCAAAGCAGTCGAACGCCGCAACTTCCCTCCCGGCCAGCACGGTCTTCGTGGCGGTCGCCGCAAGAAGAGCGAATACTCCGTCGCCCTCGGCGAGAAGCAGAAGCTGCGTTATCAATACGGCATCCTCGAGAAGCAATTCCGCGCCTACTACCAGGAAGCAGCCCGTCGCCGTGGTGTGACCGGTGAAACCATGCTTCAACTGCTGGAGTGCCGCCTCGACAACTTCTGCTACCGCGCCGGCTTCGGCAACACCCGCCAAGCCGCTCGTCAGCTAGTCAATCACGGCCACGTCACCGTCAACGGTGTCAAAACCGACATCGCCAGCTGCCAAATCAAGCCCGGCGACGTCATCAAGATCGCTGATAAGCCCTCTTCTCAGCAGCTCGCACTGCGCATGACTGACCTCACTCAGGCCATGCCCGCCGCCGAGTGGATCGAAGTCGACAAGGAAGCCCTTCAGGCAACCATGACCCGCGTCCCCGAGCGCAGCGACATCGACCCCATCGTCAACGAGCAGCTTATCGTGGAGCTCTACTCCCGCTGATCAGACCTTCGAGTCTATTGTTTTCAAGAGCGCCCGGACAGACGTCCGGGCGTTTTTGTGTTTGGAGGCTGTATCCGTTGGATGTGGTGAATGGCCGTTTGTTGCCGTGTGAGTGTATCGGCTTCTTTTTTACAACGGAGGGACGGAGGAAGACGGAGGTTGGGGAGGCTGAATGTCCACGGTGGAGTTTAGACATGCGGGCTATAATTTACCGCAGAGGCGCAGAGAGCACTGAGTTCACAAAGCACCGCGAGCGTTGCGAGCTCCATACATCAGGATGCGGAGGAGCATCCTGCATTTGGCTTGGGGCGAGCGGAGCGAGGTCAGAGCTGGGGTTCTGCTGGTTTTGTGTGTATTATGTTCAGCCACCTAGTGGTTTCGAACGTTAGCTGCTGAGGCCTAGCACGGCCCATTCGCAGTTTGTGCGGATGTAGGGGCGGTCTATGACCGCCCGATACTGCCGCCAAAGGCGGGGTCGGGTCGTCGAGAGTAGC
Source organism: uncultured Luteolibacter sp. (assembly GCA_964541125.1). GTDB lineage: Bacteria > Verrucomicrobiota > Verrucomicrobiia > Verrucomicrobiales > Akkermansiaceae > Luteolibacter. The sequence continues at coordinate 1,607 of CAZIPY010000167.1, forward strand.
GAGACGAGAGAAGCATGAAATGCGTGAGTGAGATGAGGCGTCGCTAGAGCGCGTTGTTGTCGAACCCAAAGAATTGCATGTCCCAGCGCGAGCGGTAGATTAGAGACTATCCGAATGGACTCTTCATCGAACCCAGAGCCAAATCAAAAGCCGAAAGCTGGCTGGCGAAATTTTGGCAACGAATGGCCGACATCCTATGTCTTCGGCATACTCATGGGAGTTGTGATCTCCGCTGGATTCTACCTGCTCGCGACTGACATGAGAGAATCTTTTGATAAGCCTGGTTTTGTTCTCTTTCTGGGTGGTTGGACTTTAATCATCGGCTCCAGCTCCAGTTCCCTCATCGACAAGTTGTCGGATGACAGGCAACCCACTCGGCCTCAAAAATGGGTCGAGCGCCTGTCAGTATGGTTTGGAGGCACCCTGACTGTGGTCGCCTGCACATTTTTCCTCAATCCGTGAACGTTACAGCGTAGAGGACGAGCGCAGCGAGTTCATTCTGCCCCGTCTTGTTCTGCCATATTTTGAAGTTTCTCGTAAAACTTGCCCGTTTCACTTCCTTCCAAAACAAACTCAAGCCCTCCTCTCTCGGTGAACAACATAAGGAAGTCGCCATGCCGTTTAAAGTGAAGCTTACCCTTGGAGTCATCGGCTAATTGAAGCGTCATGACACCGGGCTCTAATATTGAGACGTTACCAGTCAGCCAATCCACTACCTCTTCGCCATTCTTAACCGATATGGCATTCTCTGATATCTTGGCCGTAGCAATGCCGTGTGTCCATACGCCTATGGCAGATTTCCAATCAAGGTCAGCCGCCTCCAACATATTTGTTTCGTCTATTTTGATCGGAATGGACTGATGACGATTCAGCGAGAGGCTAACCTCCATTCTGGCTTCGATAAATTTGAGATCCTTTATATCTACCAACACCTCAAAACGAAAATCTCTCTCCTTGGGTGCTATTCGGATTAACAAATACGGCGGCAACATGGAGGAGGGTCCGTGATACCACGATGCAGAGAAGGTCAATTCGTATGGAATGCCTTCTACTTTTTGCGGCTCGCCAAATATTTCCTCAGCATCGTCATCTGGGAACAGTCGCCTTAGCGATGATGGGAAGCGGAGCTCTTTGCCGCTTATCGTTAGGACTTTGTGTTCAACATCGAACTTCGCAGGCTGAAAGATCTTAGGCAGACCAGTCAGAACTCCGTTTTCCAGCTTCAAAATAGTATCCTGATGAGCTGATGCGGCCACGCTGCTAATGGCTATAAACAGCGGTATTATTGCATGTTTGAGCATGTGCATAATTTTCAGCAGAACAGTGTCGTTTATGAAACCGGTTCGGTCTCCTTCGTAGATACTCAACCGAGTATGTTGGGTCGAGGCAATTGGCATTGTTGCGATCGAGACCTGATGGCCGGTGATTGATGCGTGACACCCCCCTGCCCCGCCACCCATCATCCGCCAACCCATGGATGCCCTGCTGATCGCCCTCGGAGCATTGGTGCTCTACCTCGTCGCCTACCACACCTACGGTCGCTGGCTGGCCCGTAAGATCTTCAAGCTAGATCCGGAAGCCACTGCCCCCTCCATCGAGCTGGAAGACGGCAATGACTACGTGCCCACGTCCAAGGGTGTGGTCTTTGGTCATCACTTCACCTCCATCGCCGGAACGGGTCCCATTGTCGGGCCGGCACTGGCGGTCATCTGGGGTTGGGTCCCCGCCCTGCTGTGGGTGCTCTTCGGCTCCATCATGATCGGCGCGGTTCACGACTTCGGTGCGTTGGTGGTCTCGATGCGCAACAAGGGTCAGACCATCGGCGACGTCGCCGGCAAGATTCTGACGCCGCGCACGCGCATCCTCTTCCTCTCAATCCTGTTCCTCGCCCTGACCATCGTCCTGGCCATCTTCGGCCTGGTGATCGCTGCGGTGTTCAAGATGTATCCCAGTTCCATCTTCCCCTGCTTGGTGCAGATCCCGGTAGCCGTTGCCATCGGCCTCTGGCTCCACCGCCACGGCAAGTCGCTCTTGCTGCCCTCGCTGCTGGCGCTGGGCCTGATGTATCTCACGGTGTGGTTCGGCGACTGGGGCTTTCTCCACGCCTTCAACGCCTCTATGGCCAGCCTGCCAGTGATCGCCTGGGTGGGTATCCTCCTCGCTTACTCCTACGTCGCCTCCGTGCTGCCGGTGTGGACACTGCTTCAGCCGCGCGACTACATCAACTCGCTGCAACTGCTCTCGGCCATCGGACTGATCATTCTCGGCCTCGTCGTGGCTGGCATATTCGGCTTTGGCGAAAGCGCGCGCGACCTCGACATTGTGGCTCCTGCGGTGCGAATCGGAGAAAACGCTCCGGAGGGCGCCCCCTTCATCTTCCCCTTCCTCTTCATCACCATCGCCTGTGGTGCCATCTCCGGCTTCCATTGTCTGGTATCCTCGGGCACCTCGTCCAAGCAGCTCAAGACCGAGACCGACGCCCAGTTCGTCGGTTACGGCTCAATGCTCACTGAGGGTTTTCTCGCCGTGCTCGTCATCCTCGCCTGCGTGGCGGGTCTGGGACTCGGCATTCCAGAGGTTGTGGATGGCAAGAAGACCGATTGGCTGCTCACCGGCGAGGCCGCCTACCAAGCGCGCTACGGCAGTTGGGGCGACGCCAAGGGCTTGGGGCCCAAGGTCGGTGCTTTTGTCGACGGCTCCGCCAACTTCCTCAAGGCCCTCAAGATTGACGCTGCCTTTGCCGTGGCCCTCATGGGCGTGTTTGTCGCCTCCTTCGCCGCCACCACCTTGGACTCGGCCTGCCGCCTGCAGCGCTACGTCACTCAGGAGCTGGCCAACGCCATCGGCATCAAGGCACTCACCGGCAAGCACGCGGCCACCATCTTTGCGGTACTGATCGCGGGAGCCATGGCTGCGATGCCAGCCCCGGGCACCGCATGGGAGTTGGCCAACCTCGGAAAGGGTGGGCTCATCCTGTGGCCGCTCTTTGGCGCCACCAACCAGCTGCTGGCGGGCCTCGCCTTCCTCGTCATCCTGTTCTGGCTGCACCGCCGCAAGCTACCCAAGTGGTTCATCGCCATTCCTGCGTCTTTCATGCTCGGCCTGCCGGCCATTGCCATGATCATGCAGCTCTTCGTGGGAGATGCTGCCTGGCTGACCGGCGAGAGCCCTAACTACCTTCTCGGAGCCATTGGCATCGCGACCCTGCTGCTCGAGGTGTGGATCGTGAAGGAGGCCCTGAGTATCTGGGACAAGGCCAAGGGTGTTCTGGAATCCTGAATCAGCCCGGAATTACTCCTCTTCCTCGGGCGCAGGTTCCGGCTCGGGCTCCGGCTTGGGAGCGGGCTCGGGTTCGGGCTGCTTATCGAATTCACTACTGCCCGGACCCATCTGAGAATCGATCATCTGCTGGAGGTTGTCCTGCTTCGGCTGCGGGTTACTGGGCTTGCCGTCGTCACTGCCTTTGACCGCGATCAGCACGATGCCAACAAAGACGAGAATGATCACGGCCACCCAGACACCAGTATTGGAACTACCACTGGAGCCCATCACCATCGTCGAAGGTGTGCCACCCAAGGCTCCACCCGTTTGAGGCCCGCCGAGGGGGCCACCGACGGAACCGCCAAACCCTGGGGCAGCGGAAGGAGTAGCTTGTTGCTGGGGAGCCATGCCTGGGGTAGCCAGTGCAGCACCTCCACCGAGGCGAAGCGCGGGACCACCGGCTGGAGCCGCTTGTTGCGGAGCCGCGCGTAGCATCTCGATCTGTTGTTGGGGAGAGACACCCACTTGAGCGCCTGATGGGGTGAGCGAACTGGTCGGCTTACCGGCAGCAACCGGAAGTTTGATCGCCGTGGTGGCCTTGGTCAGACCCGGTTGACTGACCTTGGCCAGCTCCTCGGCCATGTCTGCAGCCGTCTGAAAACGTTGTTCCGGATCCAGCTGGGTCGCCTTGCGAATCACGGCATCCACTCGCGGATGGCAGCGAACCTGGGCCGATGCGGGTCGTGGATCGTCCTCCGGAAGTTTGCCGGTGATGAGTTCGTGCAGCATGACACCCAGCGAGAAGATGTCAGCGCGCTGGTCAAAGACATGCGGCGGCTCAATCACTTCGGGAGCGGTGTAACCCGGAGTACCAAAAATCATTTCGCCATCCTCAACCTCGCGGTCAACGGGGCGCGCCAGACCGAAGTCACCGATCTTGGGCTGAAGGTGGGCATCGAGCAGGATGTTAGCCGGCTTGATATCGCGGTGCAGAATGCCGTGCTCATGAGCGCTGGCAACCCCTGCGCAGATCCCCTGCATCAGGCGCAGAGATTCGGAGGACTTGATCACGCCACCCTGAGTGATGTTGAAGAGCGTCTCGCCTTCCACATACTCCATGATGATGTAGAGCATGCCGGAAACCTCACCAAAATCGAAAACGCCGATGAGATTGGGGTGATTGAGCTTGGCCATGGCCTTGGCCTCAGCTTCGAAAGCGGAACAGAACTCAGGATCCTGAGAGAGCTCGTTGGGCAGGATCTTGATGGCCACAATACGATCCAGCGACTCCTGCACGGCGCAATAGACCGCGCCCATGCCTCCGGTGGCTACGAGATGCTGGATCTCATAGCCCGGAAACAACGATGCCAGGTCTTTGGCGTCCCTGGGCGCAAACGCCGCAGTCGCTTCGGTCTCACTCATGGATACGTAAGGGGACGGCCGGGGACAACCAGCCGCCCTCGCAAATTAACCAGTACCCGGCACATGCGCAAGAGGTAATGAAACCGGCTCCCACTAGCTCTATTTGGGCTCTATTTAGCCGCAGATTTGGCGTCCGGGCTCCATTCGATGATGTATCCGGAAGCCTTGGAATCACGGGCGCGCTCCTGCCATTCTCCATCCGTCGTCATCAACAGGGCGACATCCGGGGATTGAACGGGCTTATTCTGGGGCCATTCGGTGGAACGCCAGGCTTCCTTGGTCGTCCAGCGCCAGCCTTCACCGGGCAAATGGAAGCCGCCTAGCCAAATGCCCTCCTCTGCCTTGATATTCTTGGTGATCTTCTCGGCGTTGAATTTCTCGGCAATGCCGCCGATCACCATCAGGTCGCCACCACTGGAGCGGGCGTTAATCACCGCATCCTTCCAATTGAGGGGCTGCGGCACATAAAGGTAATTGCGGATGCCGTAGGAATGCGTTCCCGGTGGATAGATCGGCGATGAGGTCGCAAGCGATTCTCTGGTGATCTTCAACAGGGCGGCAAGCGCTCCGGGGTTGGTGCCATTGCGAGTCCACTGGATCACAAAAGGCCTTTCGGTCGGACCTTTGACACCAACCAACTGACCTTCCATGCCAACGGCTACGAACTCACCGGAACTCACTGCGGGATCCTTCGGGCGCCAGGCTCTACCATCAACCGTGGTCCAAGCATGACGACCGCTCTTGGCCGCACCAACCCAGAACGGATCTTCTCCTCCGACGGCCACTTCATCGCGCAGCCATTCGGTAGTGACCTTGGATCCTGGAATGGCGAGATGGCCTCCATGAATCATGGCGTACCAGAAGGCATCCCTCCAAGTCATGGGGATGTTGACGTGATAAAAATAATGCCCGTTTTTCTCCAAGGTGCCCTTTGGCATCTGACCGCGAGAACCTCTGGCCAAATCGGGGCGGAGGCGCTCCATCATCGCTGCTATCTCATCACTCGATGGGCCTGTGTCTTGCGGAATTGCAGGATCGTTGGGAAAATCATCGATCGGCCCGGGATTGTCCGAAGGCCTATTTCTGGGCCGTTGCTGATTGTTGGAATTGGGGCGGTTTTTGCGGATGACCCTGACTTCATGTCCCGGACTGATTCCAGTGGCCTGTTCTGTTGATTGGGTGGCTTCCTTCTTGTCGTTGTAGGCTTTCCACACCACGCGGATGGCCACCAGCAACACGACGATGATAATCAGATGCAGCCACAGCCTGTTAGGCGAGGATGCCTTGACCGGCGCCATGGGTGCCGGCTTGGCTCCGGGACCCCCTGCTGGGCCTACGCCTGGCTTGCCGAGATTACTGGCGCGTCCCGCAGCTTGAGGACCACCTGCCTTGCCACCCGCGGCGGGCAACTTCACCGCTCCGGTGTTGAGCATTGCAGCAGCGGGCTTGGCACCTGCCGCTGGCAGTTTCACCGCTCCAGTGTTGAGCATTCCGGCCGCCGGCTTCTTCACCGTATCGGGATCGAAGGCGTCGAGCATCTCCTCGTAGAATTCCTCCACCGTGCGATGACGTTTGGAGGGATCCGGCGATGTAGCCTTCTCGACCAGTCTCTTCAGATCGGGCCCGACCTTTTCGAGTTCTCCAAGAGCTTCAACGCCCTCGGTTTGACCCACGGCCATCTCGCGCAGGATCACTCCGATGGAGTAAACATCACATTGAGGAGTCGGCTTCGCGCCGTCTTCGGCCATTTCAGGGGCTCGGAAACGCAGAGCGCTAGGATCCAGCTTCGACGTATCGCCACTTGCTTGGGCAAAGCCGCCGATCTTGGGCATGCGAGTCTCGTCCAGAAGGATGTTTTTGAGGCTCAGCGCGCCATGGCAAATCTTGTTGGTGTGAGCATGCACCATGCCGACACAAATGCCTTCGCAGAGTGGCTGCACGTGCTTGATGTGGATGGACTCCCCCTTGGTTGAGTTCCACATCGGCTTACCGGCGACAAACTCGCTGACCAGATAGACCATCCCATTCTCGTAACCGGAATCGTAGACACCGATCAGGTTGGGGTGTTTGAGCTTCGCCATCACCTTGGTCTTGGCGGCGAAGTCCTCGCGGAATTCCTGAGACGCGCTCTGAGCTGGCGAATAAATTTTGATCGCCGCGCGACGATCGAGCGACTTCTGTTTGGCCAAGTAGACAGCCTTGCAGTCGTCTGCAGCAAGACGACTGACGAATTCGAACGAGGGCAACTGCTCGTTCAAATCATCCACTTCGGGGGGAGTGAAGTCGGATTGGGTCATAAAATCGTAAGGTCTTTGGGGGAGCTCCCCATCCATCGCCCAGCATGGAGCCCAAAGGTCTGCAGGTAGTAGGGATGAAGAGCCAAAAAACTACGATGGCTGCAGGCCCCACGCCAAGGGAAAAGCTAGGCCCAACCGGTCTCCAAAGCGCACATCTCAATCTTGCAATCCATGTCAAATATTGTGCATCAGGGGCTTCGGAGTACCGATGGCCGGACTTTCACCAGAAACATTTTTCCACTGGTCGACCTTGGTTTCGGGATTAGCTTCAGTCGCACCATCGCATGATTGATCTCAGCGAAACTATTCTTGGCCTGATCTATGCCGCCTCCCTGCTAGGCGCCATCGGGGCTATCGTGTTTCGTAAGGTCCTTGCTGCAGACCGTTCACACCCCCCAAGCCTGCCCGCCGGCAAGGTTCAGGCCTGGTTCTATCAACGCGGGGATCTGGTGGCAGCATTGGTGCTCTATCTGCTATTCACCGGCCTGTTCGCCTTGGCCGCGATTAGCCCCCCCATGGACATCAGCAAGATGTCGGCGGCCGCATTGCTTTTTGGCATCGGATTTCAACTGGCCATTACCGCCGGCGTCATCGGATATGTCCTGCGCCTAACAAGCATCAACCAATGGCTCGGACTCCGCTGGAAGGAATGGCCATGGGTGTTTGCCATCGCGCCGGGTGTGGTCATCCTAGTATGGGCCTTCACCTTCGGCATCGATCAATTTGGCTACACAGCCTGGATGGAATCCCTGGGCGCAGAGCTCGAACAGGAACCCGTGGCCCTGCTCAAGAATACTAAGGATCCGATGGTGCTTGGCCTCATGGCGATTACTGCCGTCATTGTCGCTCCGCTGTGGGAAGAGGTCGTATTCCGAGGTTACCTTCATCCCGTCATGAAGAAGTTCGGTGGAGTGTGGGCCGGTGCGATCTGTTCCTCGTTGCTGTTTGCCGTGGTCCACAACAGCCTCGCCCACGTTCTTCCCTTGTTCCTACTGGCGCTGCTGTTGGTCTGGCTCTACGAGCGCACCGGCTCGATCTGGACTCCCATCGCGATTCACGCCTGCTTCAATGGAGCCCAAATCGGGCTGCTCTTCGCCTTCCGAGCGGGATGGATCCCTGAGGAGCTGCCCGAGGCAATGATTCTGTGGCCATGAAAGCGATCCGAGAACTGGGAGAAGACGCTCTGATTGCCCGTCTCTTGTGCGAAGTTCCTCTGGCAGAGGGCGCTGCCGGTCCAGGTGATGATTGCGCCGTGCTGGATCGTGGCGACGGCCCCCTCCAACTGCTCAAGACCGACGCCATGGTCGAAGGCGTGCATTGGTCTCCAGATACCGAAGCGCAGCGCGTCGGCTGGAAGGCGGTCGCAAGAGTGATCTCCGACTTCGCCGCGATGGGCGGAAAGCCTTCGGAGTTCCTGATCACCCTGGCGATGCCCAAAACCACCCCGGCCGACTGGACCACGGATCTCTACCGTGGCATCGGCGACTGCCTACGAACCCACGGAGGTGTCATTGCCGGTGGCGAAACCAGTAGCAGCCCTGAGGGATCACCCATCGTCATCTCCGTTGCCGCCACGGGTGAGACCCAGCGCGAACAACTCGCACTGCGAAGTGGCGCAAGAGAGGGCGATGCCATTCTGGTGACTGGCCGGCTTGGCGGGTCAATCAGTGGCAAGCATCTGGATTTCACTCCTCGCCTTGCGGAAGCCGACTGGCTGACCTCCAACTTCAAGCCCACCGCGATGATGGATCTCTCCGACGGTCTGGCCAAGGATCTGCCTCGCCTGGTCGATGCCTCGGGCTGCGGCTTCATCCTAGAGCGCGAATCCATCCCCTGCTCTGCAGGCTGCTCCGTCGATCAGGCCCTTGGCGATGGAGAAGACTATGAACTCCTCTTCAGCATGGCAGCCGATCAGGTCGACGCACTGCTCGAATCATGGGCGAATGCATTCCCTGAACTACCATTGACCGTCATTGGATCACTCTGCGCCAAGAACGAGAGCGACCGACTCGGCGGCGGTTGGGACCACTTCCAGCAGACGACTTAGGAAAACTTCACCGCGTGCTTCTTGGAGAGCTTGAGCACGTCACCGGCACTGGCTGAGAACGCCGCGGCAGGATCGGTGAGTTTCTCGCCGTTCAACTGGACCGCACCGGGCACGATGAATTGTTTGCGAAGTTCGCCATTGGACTTCTTGAGGCCGTGGCATTGCTCAAAGGCAAGGGCGGCGACACTCAGCACGGTGGCATCAGCAGGAAGATCGGAAAGGGCCAGCTCGGGAAGATCGGCAGCAGCGAGGTCTCGCTTGGAGAAACGCTGATCCCAGTCGGCACGTGCGGCCTGACCCGCTTCGTCGCCGTGGTAACGGCTGGTGAGTTGCTCTGCGAGGGACTTCTTCGCGTCCATCGGATGCTGCGAGGCGTCGCGCTCCTCACCCAGGAGCAGCTGGTAGTAGCGGTCCATCAGATCGTCAGATACGCTCATCAACTTGCCATACATCTCCTGCGGCTCATCGGACACGCCGACGTAGTTGTCGTAGGACTTGGACATCTTGCGCACACCATCGAGCCCCTCGAGCAGCGGCAAGACCATCACGACCTGTTGTTCCTGACCTTCCTCCTTCTGGAAGTCGCGGCCGACGAGAATGTTGAAGAGTTGGTCGGTGCCTCCGAGTTCGACATCGGCGCGAATCTCGACTGAGTCCCAACCCTGCATGATGGGGTACTGCAATTCGTGCAGACGCACTTCCTGCCCCTTATCGATGCGATTTCGGAAATCCTCGCGTTGCAGCATCTGTTGCATGGTCACGCGTGAGTTGAGTTTGAGGATCTCCTCGTAGCTCATTTTGCGGAACCAGTCGCCGTTGTAGACGATCTCAGTCTGGTCTTTGTCGAGAATCTTGAAGGCTTGGTCGGTGTAGGTCTCGGCATTGGCGAGGACTTCGTCGCGGGTGAGCGGCGGACGGGTGGCGGAGCGGCCTGAGGGATCTCCAATGGTCGCGGTGAAGTCACCGATGAGCAGCACCGCCTGATGGCCCAGCTTTTGGAACTGGCGCAGCTTTTCCAGCGCCACGGTGTGACCGAAATGAATGTCTGGAGCCGTCGGATCCACGCCCAGCTTAATGCGCAGGGGCCGTCCCAGCTTGAGCTTCTCAAGCAGTTCCTTTTCGGAGAGCACCTTGGCGGCACCGGCGGTCAGCACGGAAAGTTGTTCTTCTGGACTCATCAGATGGCTGGATGGCGTGGGGGCGAATCATGGCGGGTGCGCGGCGCTTGCCAAGCATGGATCAGGGCAAGAAAGGCCGAATTTTTGCTTTTCAAAACTCCGGGCATGGCGCAAACCTCCCGTCCGCCAACAAAACGGTGGTCGTAGCTCAGTTGGTAGAGCCCCAGATTGTGATTCTGGTTGTCGCGGGTTCGAGCCCCGTCGATCACCCCATCTTTTCCATCGGGATGTGCGCAAAGCGCCCAAACCATCCGGGAGGAAGGGAAGGAACCCCACGTTCGACATGCAGCCGCTGGAAAGCAGGATCAATTACAAGTTTCGCAACTCCTTGTTGCTGGCTGAAGCGCTCACCCATCCGAGCCTCGCCTACGAATCCCAAAAGCCACACTTCGACAACCAGCGTCTCGAATTTTTGGGCGACGCGGTGATCCAGTTGATCATCACCGAAGAACTCTACCACCGCTTCCCGCAGTTT
>CAZIPY010000168.1:0-23759 GCA_964541125.1 uncultured Luteolibacter sp.
CGGCATCGAATACATCTTCGGATATTCAGGTGGAGCCGCCATCCCCATCTTCGACGCTCTCGAAACCGTCGACAGCAAGATCAAGTTCATCCTCGTGCGCCACGAACAAGGTGCCGTGCACATGGCCGACGGCTACGCCCGCGCCACCGGCAAGCCCGCCGCCGTGCTGGTGACCTCCGGCCCAGGTGCTGGCAACACCGTGACCGGCCTGATGACTGCCCAGATGGACTCGGTGCCCATGATTGTGATCTCCGGTCAGACCGTTAGCTGGATGCTCGGCAAGGACGCCTTCCAGGAAGCCGACATCTTCGGCATCACCGTGCCGGTGGTGAAACACAACTACTTGGTCAAGGATCCCAACCACCTGCCGCGTATTGCACGCGAGGCCTATCACATCGCCACCAGTGGTCGCCCTGGCCCAGTACTCATCGACATCCCCAAGGACGTGTCCTCCGGCGCCTTCACCGGCGACATGAATCCTCCCTTCGATCTTCCCGGCTACAACCCTGAGTCCGCCATGGACATCGATGAGGATGCCGCCAAGAGAGCCGCCCAGATCATTGCCCGCGCCAAGAAGCCCGTCATCCTCGCCGGGCAGGGCTGCATGATCGCCCGCGCTGATAAGGAGCTGATGAAGCTGGCTGAGACCCTCAATGCCCCGGTGACCTCCACCCTGCTCGGCAAAGGCGTGTTCCCCGAAACCCATGAGCTTTCTCTGGGTATGCTCGGCATGCACGGCACCGCCTACGCCAACAAGGCCATGGTCGAATGCGACCTACTGATCAACATCGGTTCGCGCTTTGACGACCGCATCATCGGGCAGCCCGACAAGTTCTGTCAGGACGCTGACATCATCCACATCGACATCGACCCCTCAGAAATGGGCAAGATGATCAAACCCGATGTGGAGATCGTGGGTGATGCCAAAGCGGCACTCAACACCCTGCTGCCACACATCCAGGGCAAACTCGATACCGGCGATTGGCTGAAGAAGCTCGACGGCTACAAGAAGAAGTTCCCTCTCACCTACCGCAAGCAAGGCGGTCTGCGCATGCAGCAGGTGATCGACGAACTCTACAACCTAACCGAAGGCAAGGCCATCGTCTCCACCGACGTCGGCCAGCACCAGATGTGGGCCGCCCAGTTCTACAAGAACGACGAATCCTACCACTGGCTCTCCTCGGGTGGTGCTGGCACCATGGGCTTTGGTTTCCCCGCCGCCATCGGTGCCCAACTCGCCTGCCCCGACAAGACTGTGATCTCCATCGCCGGCGACGGCGGTTTTCAGATGACCTTCTTCGAACTGGCCACCGCCGCCATCCACAAGCTGCCGATCAAGATCGTGGTCCTCAACAACCACTACCTCGGCATGGTCCGCCAATGGCAGGAACTGTTCTTCGAGAATCGCGAATCCGGCGTGGATCTCGAGGGCAATCCCGACTTCTGCAAACTCGCCGACGCCTACGGCATTCCCTCGGTGCACATCCGCCGCGGTGCCGACGTCCAACGCATGCTGCAGAAGGCGCTCGACTACAACGACGGCCCCTTCCTCATCCACGCCGAATGCGTGAAGACCGAGAACGTGTTCCCCATGATCCCCGCCGGCGCTGCCCTCGAGGACATGATCGTCGAGCCACCGAAGACCAAGATGGCCAAGCCTACTGGCTCCACTTGATCGATTGCTGCCAAGCGGAACAACTCCAAGCTCCCTGCTTCAAACTCCACGCTTTCCACCCATGTCCACGACTACATCCTCTTCCGCCCAGACCATTGAGAGCATCAAGACTGGCGGTCCCATCCACACCCTTTCCATCCAGGTCAACAACCAGCCCGGTGTGTTGATGCGCATTTGTCAGGTATTCTCGCGCCGCGGATTCAACATCGATTCCTTGGTGGTTTCCGAAGGCCGCAACGCGCACTTCTCGCGCATGACCATTGGCATCTCCGGTGATCCCGAAGGCCTCGATCAAATCATCATGCAGGTCAACAAGCTGGTGGATGTCATCCACTGCTTCGAGCACACCGAAGAGGATGCCGTGACCAAGGAGATGATCCTAATCAAGATCAAGTTCTCTCAAGAGGAACGCTCCCAGGCGCTTCAGATCGTCGAACACTTTGGCGGCAAAACCGTCGACCTCACCCCAACGTCGATGGTGGTAATGATCCAGGGCGGCAGCTCCAAGATCGACGCCACGGTGACCATGTTCTCGCAATTCAACATCATCGAGACAGTGCGCACCGGCAAGGTGGTGATGGCACGTGGCGAACAGCCCACCTGAGGTATCTCAGCCGTCCGGCTCACTTCTTCTTGTAGTGCAGCACCTGGCCGTCGGCCAGCAGACGCTCGCGCAGCTTGTCGTAGGGCACATCCTGAACGGCAAGATCCCCGTCAATCGCCATGCTGGCTGCGGTTGCTGCACTCTGACCCAGGATCATGAAAACCGGCTCCATGCGGATGGAACCGAAGGCGATGTGGGAACTGGAAACGCAGACCGGCGCGAAAAGGTTCGTGCATTGTTCCTTTTTGGGCACCAGTGATCCGTAGGCGATTTCGTAAGGCTTCACCCCCACTCCAACGTCACCCTCGTTGCGCACATTGCCGTCCTCATCGACGTAGCGCCAAGTATTGTGGGAATCGATGGTGTAGGAACCCATCCCAACCGACTGTGGAGTGGGCTTCTTTTTGCGGAGCTCGTTTTCGGTCATCACGTAACTACCGACCATGCGCCGGGCTTCGCGAATGTAGAGCTGGTGGGACCAACCACCTGTGGCCTCGAACTCATCCTTGGGTAGGCCCCAGCGGTTCATCTCAGTTCGCACATCCTCCGGAACGCGTGGGTCATTGGCGACGAAGTAGAGGAAACCTTTCTGATAGGTTTCGTGTTCTTTGATAATCTCTTTGCGTCGCTCGTAACTGGCCTTGGGATAATCCCAGTTGTAACCGATGTTATCGAAGCTGAAGGGTCCGTGGTTGTTGGTGTCCGTCTTACGGTTGGGTATGCGATCGAACTTCTTGAACAGCTCCATGCCCCATCCGACATCGAAGCAGCGTAGTAGCAATTCGTATTGTTTGGGGTCGTAGCCTTCGGGCTTGGTGAAAGGGATGCGATTGTCGGGATGGTCGGTGAGGCACATGCGAAAGCAGTAGGCCTGCACCCGATGATCGCCCTCGCCCTTCTTGCCCATGGGCTCCGGGCTGATGCGCGCAAGTAACCCACTCTTTGGATCACCCGGTTTGACGTAGGCACTGACGGGCTTATCCAGAACCTGGAAGTGGTGCTGGTGATGATCCAGACGTGGCTGCATGCCATTGAGTGTTTCGCCATACACCGAATTCGCTTCTCGGCCGACATGGGTGTCGACACCCGCGGCAGCAATCAGATCGCCTTCGTATGTCGCATCCATGAAGATCTTCCCCCTGTAGGTATTGCCACTGAGCATGGTGATGGAAGTGATCCTGCCGTCTTGCTTCTGCACACCCGCCTTACGATCGAGCCATTCATCCCGCTGCACGGGGATCTCGTATTCCTTGATGTAGCCTTCGAAGATCTTCACCGCGACCCGTGGCTCGAAAACCCACATCGTTTGGCCCTTGGCATACTTGCCAAAGGTCCGTCCTCGCCATTCATATTCGTCAGCCTTCTGCCACTTCCAGGTTTCAGCCTTGCCGTATTCCTTCCATACGCGGTGATAGAAGTCCTTGGAGAGGCCGCCGATGACCGACTTGTTGCCAGAATCCGTCCACCCCAGACCGCCACTGGAAAGCCCTCCCAAAATGGTGTCGGGACAGACGATGGTGACCGATTTGTCCATTTTCTTGGCCTGCACCGCAGCAATCACCGCAGCACAGGTTCCACCATAGATGACGATGTCGTGTTCATGGGTCTCTTTGGCCGCAAGTCGAGGCGTGAAGGCAAAGAGGGTGGTGACGATCAACAGTGTGAGGGCTCGAGTCATGTCTCTCATGAAATGAAGTTTTAGGGTTCAGGGTTCGCATACCACCACACATTCACCCACCTTGCAGAGAATCCAGGGGTGCCTCTGATACCAAAAAATGATGGTCATCCGCGGACCCGATGACTCAATCCGCCGGGCACTTCATCAGCCTTACCGCTTGCTGGAAGTAGGCCACCGCTGACCATGCGGTGAAGAGTGCGGCCACTGCGCATGGCCAGACCGGATCGATTTTCACGATCCCGAAAGTCACCCATGCCAATGTGGTGAACTGAGCAGCCGTGGCATACTTGCCAGACCAATGCGGCTTGAACTCGATGCGATCCTTGGCCCGTTTGAGAACGATCAAGCCAATGATCATCAAGCCATCGCGGCTCCACACGACGATGGCGAACCACATCGGCAGGTGCCATCCGACCTCACCCCAATCGACCAAGGTGCCGACGAGAACGCCCCAACCCATCAAAAGCTTGTCAGCCAAGGGATCGAGAAAGGCTCCTAGCTGGCTTTGTTGATGGAAATGACGCGCTACCCAGCCGTCGATGCCATCACTGACCGCGGCAATCACGAACACCGCTACCGCCAGCCAGCGCAGCCAAGGATCGGGATTCCCCGCATCCATGGAGGCCCCGTAGCGGAAGGCCAATACCACGAACACCGGAACCAAGAGGATCCGCGTCACCGTGATTTTGGTCGCGAAGGTCACAACCCCAATCTATCGATTCCGGGGGCTGGAAGAAGCCCAAACCCCCTGCTTTTGGGCCAAAAAGCCCGAAATCCGCCGGATTTGCGAGCCTACTCCAAGAAATGCCTTTACACTGGGGGCCATCCCGGTAGTTTTTCGCCCCCCCGAGCGGGCAACCGCTCACCACCCACGAACCCTCATCCATCATGAAAGTTCTCTCATCCCTCTCCTCCGCCAAGCGCCGCCACGCCGATTGTCAGGTCGTGAAGCGCAAGGGCACCGTCTACGTGATCTGCAAGTCCAACCCGAAGTTCAAGGCCCGCCAAGGCGCCACTCCGGGCACACGCCTCTCCAAGAAGGGCCTGTAATCCGGACACCCCGAAACGTTCTATTGAGAAGCGGTCCTACGGGGCCGCTTTTTTTGTGCACCGAACTCAATCTCGCTCGGCCAAGAATTCCAACACCCGTCCCGCCGCAATCTGACCGAAGCTGGCGGTGACATGAGTCACCGAGCCCATGCCCCAGTCGCAGCCCAGCACGGGGCCGCCCTTTGGGTTCGCTTCTTCGGGTTTCTCGTGACTGACCTCCCCGCTGCATTGCGCATACCAAGGAGGCTCCGGAGAAAACACCGCCTCAATACCCATGGCTTCCGGCTTCCCCCCATCGGGTGCTTTTTCAAAGCCGTGGTCCCGGCGCAACGTCCGACGAATTTGCTGCAGCATGGCGTCCTTGCCGCTGAAGGCCAGATCCTCCACCTGGATCCGGGTCGGATCTCGACGACCGCCCGCTGCTCCACAAGTTACCACATGAATCCCGCGCTTCACGCACTCTGCCAACAATAGAGCCTTGTGGGCACGGGTATCGATGGCGTCAATCACCGCATCGAAACCGGCCGATAAAATTTCATCCGCTGTCCCCTCCTTGAAGAAACTGGAGACCTCCGTTACTTTGCAATCGGGATGGATGGCACGCACCCGCTCAGCCATTGCCTCAATCTTGGCGCGACCGATCTGACCATCCATGGCGTGCAACTGACGATTGATATTGGTTTCACAGATGTCGTCTAGATCCACCAAGGTCAGCCTGCCGACTCCTGAGCGCGCCAGAGCCTCGACCGCCCAGCTGCCGACCCCACCAATGCCCACGACGGCAACGTGAGCAGCATGAAAACGGTTCAACGCGGCTTGCCCGTAGAGACGGGCAATGCCACCAAATCGGGGATGTGGAGTATCGGTCATGGGAAGAACTGCCCGGATGGGATGCCAGATATCCCCCATCAAACGGAAGTCTTTTCATGTCCTGAGCTGAGACTATAGGCAAAGCCCCTTAGCTATAAACCATCATGTTTCAGGGTCAGTTAGATTGAGCGTTATTGTAGCTGCCGCGATCACGCTATTGTAAATACAAAGAAATGACGCAGCCTTCACATGACTGCTCATTGAAAAGCCTCCTCCTCGAATTCATTGCCCCGCGTCGTCCGCGCCCGCATCCATGAGAAAGAGATCTGCCTCCAAGTCCTCTAAACCGGTTCAATTACGGTCCTCGCGCGGATTTGCCCTCGTGACCGGCGTGACCATGCTGGTTCTACTGTCCGTACTTGCGATCGGCTTGCTTTCACTGGCTCAGGTCAGCCTCAAGAGCAGCAGTATCAACGACTCCAAGGTTCAGGCCCAGGCCAATGCCAGAATGGCCCTCATGATGGCGATCGGTGAACTGCAGAAGCAACTGGGCCCGGACCAACGGATTTCTGCGAATGGTGCCATTCTCGCGCATCTCAGTCCCGCCAATCCACATTGGGTAGGAGCTTGGAATTCTTGGAAGGCCGGAGAAAGCAGCCGGGGCTCCGTCGACGGCTACAGTGACCACCGCACCATCCAAGGCGTGTCGACAGATCATGTCCACCCCACCTACACCCCTGGCCGGGCCGATCACTTCCTGCGCTGGTTGGTTTCACTCCCTGATGATGCAGCAGCCGATATCGAGTCTTTGAACACCGATCTTGCTTCCGCACCACTCATGCCGGACTCCCTGACAAATGCCGTAAAGGTGGTGGCTGATGGTTCCGTAGGTACGGATCCCGCAAGACATGTGGCCGTGCCCTTGGTGAATGTGGACAACCCATCGGCCCTCGTGCCCGGCCGCTATGGATGGCACATCAGCGATTCCAGTCAGAAGACGATGATGCTTCACCACGACAATGCGGCCAATCAGAACCTCTCACAGGAAATCTACGACCTATCATCACCACCCGGAACCGGTTACGAACACTTGAATGGTTTTTCAGGCATGACGAATGCCAATCAGGCATCGCGCATCATCAGTCTGCCATCACTGGATATTTTGGGTGGGTCCATCAACGAATCCGCTTCACTGGCAAAGACCTACTATCACGACATTACCCCACGCAGCGCTTCGGTGCTAGCGGATGTGCGGGCAGGTGGACTGAAGTCCGATCTCAACACCCTCCTCGAACGCGAGATTGATGTAACTGAAACCGGCGATGAGTTCATGCTCTACCGCTTTGATGACAACAATCGAGTGCCCATCCAGGATCTCGCCGCCTACTATCAACTCTACGACGACGATCCAACCTGGACGCGCAACCGCAGAAATGGAGTCGAGTTTGCCAATGCAACCGACCCGCTGTCCGTGACGGTTCCCGATGCAGGCGGCGACAGTTGGAGATCCGTTGATGTGGACCGCTACATCAAGGCCCATAACGCCATCTATACCCGCCCCGTGCCCATCAAAGTGCATTACGTGATGGGCGTGTCGGCGAGCCGACTCACCCAGGAGGATCGGGATCTGGTGGCCGACAAGGAAAATGCTGATGGCACCACCGGCATCAAACCGGAGGATTCCCACCGACTCACCATCGGCGTCTTCCCCACCGTCACCCTGTGGAACCCGACCAATCTGCCCATGGTGATGGACATCTCCCAAAAGTTCCGCTTCGGCACCCCGCCCATTGGATTCCGTTGGAAGGTCTACCGCGACGGCAACCTCATCCACACCGACTGGTACAACAACCTGAGCGCCTGCATCATCAACGAGTCCTATGCAGGCAGCGTCAATCCCTGGTCACCTCACATTACGCTGCTGCAATTGAAGGCTCCCGATGGAAGCGACCGCATCGTCTTCGAGCCTGGTGAGGTGAAACTCTTCAGCATGGATGTTGCCGCCAACGAACAACTCACCTTTGTCGGTGAGCCGGAGAATATCATCCGCCGCTACTTCGATGCCCGACCAACCTGGGAGCCCTACGCCTTCCAAACCACCATCAACAGCGCGGTGGGCAACCACCGCCGCTATGCCAACCAGGTCTTCAAATTTTCCACCGGTCCGACCAACCAGCACCGCCAACTGGTCTTCCGTCAGGGCGATGAGCTGGAAATCGAACTGGCCAACGAAGTCAGCGGCCAAGTCCGTAACAACCGAATGTTCCTCGGGAGGGACATGTCCCGTGGCAACGAAATCTTCGGCGCTCCCTTTGTCTTCGAAATGTTCAACGCCGACTTTGAGCGACGCTATGAACAATTCCGCAACTACCAATTCGTCAGTCGATATGGAGGCAACTGGAATGGCGGTGGCTCCAGAAACTACGCCTTTGGTGGTGATGTCATGGCACGGGGCATGCCGGATGGGTCTATTCGCGATGACGAGTACATCCGAAACATCCGGGGTGGCTTGGATCCTCAAAACCCACTGATTTTTCCCGCTGGCAACGATAACCTGCGCATCTCTGCTGATGACGTCATTGCCTCCGCGGGTATGGGAGAAGGACTGGGCCTGTTCGAATTCTTCCTAGCCGCCGGAGCCGAGGTCATGGCCGCTGACTCGATTGCTGCCGGTGGAGGCAAAAAGATCCCCTCCCGACCCTTCAAGCACTCATCAGTCATCAAACCTCCTTACATCTCCGAGACCGACACCTCGAACCTGTATCATTACGGCTGGGATTGGCAGTTGCGCCGAATTCAGGACATCGAGTCTTCCTCGGTGAAGATCGATCAGCGCACAAACAAGTCCTACTGGGGTGGTGGCTACACCCCAGAAAACGGCGTCACCAATGTGATTCAGATGCGCTTGCCGGTGGCTCCCCCCATCTCCATTGCATCTTTGAGTCACGCTGCACTCGGGGGCTTTTCCATCGCTAATCAGGGAATGGTGGACGAGGCCAACTGGCCCTATGACTACAGCCAAGGCCGATTCGGGGTGGGCACCACGGACAATCGAAGCACGGCGGTGCTCGATGAACATCCTGTCCGAAGAGGCAATGGCGACCCCCTCGCCTTCCGCCGCACCACTGCCTACGGCATGGGCGGCTTGGGACCCTTCACCTTTCAGGCCGTGGGTGATTCCTATGCACACCCATGCATCCCGGCTGATGAGGCCATCACCACCAAAGCTTTCACCTACAGAGTAGAAGTCGGCCCGGTGGACACTCCCTTCGTCGATCACTCTTATCTCGCGAATAAGGCTCTGTGGGATCGCTACTTCTTCTCCTCCATCACGGATCAGCCCAATCGCCTCGGGGTCTTCGAGTCCGCCAACCGCACCGCCAAGAATGTGGCTGAGGAGTTTTTCATTGATGGCATCAAGCTCCCCAACCAGAGACTGACCCCTAGTTCACTCAAACTCACCCAAGAAGATCTCGACGCACTATTCCTTGAGAAGGATCAATATGAGGATGGTCTTGCCGACAAAATCGCACGCCATCTGATGCTGGAAGGCGGCTTCAATGTGAACTCCACCTCGGTTGCTGCATGGAAGGCCATATTGCTTGGCCTCAAGGGGGAGCGCCTTAAAGCCCTCAAGCCCCAAGGCGACAACTACACCATCCAGAACGAAGCCCAAGTGACCGACACCCCCGTAGGTGTCGCCAGCCTGCAGAACGAGGGAACCTTCACCGGTTCGGATCTTCAGGACATGAATACTCCCGAAGTTCAATGGACGGGATACCGTACACTGACAGATCAGGAGATCGAAGAACTGGCCGTGGCGATGGTCCGGCAGGTGAAGTTGAGAGGCCCCTTCCTTTCCATGTCCGATTTCGTCAATCGCCGGCTGGATGCAGCAAATCCAAGCCTCGCTAAATTCGGAGCCATTCAAGCGGCCTTGGACGATGACAACGTCTCCATCAATCGCCACTTCCGCACCCAAAGAGAGCGCACCATGGGTGGTTTCTCCGGCAACAACGTTGATCCATCTGAATTCGCCTTCCCTCAGGCCATCGCCACAGATGACGCCATCGCCTACGGCAGCAACCCCTATGTCGATCAGTCTGAAATCCTTCAGGGCATCGGCAATCAGCTCACGGTGCGTGGCGACACTTATGTCATTCGCGCTTATGGAGACGCCCTGGATCAGAAGGGTAATGTGGTTGCCCGTGCTTGGTGTGAAGCCGAAGTGCAGCGGATCCCGGAGTACCTCGACCCGAGTGATGCGGCTGAATCCAGCCAGGATGACCTGACCTCGGGCATCAACCGTGAGAACGGACGCCGTTTCATCATGACCCGCTTCCGGTGGCTCAATCCTTCGGAGGTCTAATGTTCTCAGGGATTGCCAAAAAGCCCTCAATCCAAACTGGATCTGAACGCTGAAATCTCAGACAATACACAATCCTCCATGAAACTCATCGTACCAGTCTTGGGATTCCTCTGTTTCTTGACGATCTTCTCCACTGCCCAACAGGCGAAGGTGAACCTGAGTTTCGTCTCCTTCCCCAAGGCGCATACTGTTGAGCCTGTTGAGTTACTCATCGGTCGCGAAAAGACCGTCGAGGTCAGTCTGCCCAGTCATACGATTTCAGCTCCCGTGCGCATCCCTCAGCTCAAGCAATGGTTGCTGGGCAAATCCGGGACCGACGAAAAAGGCAACTTCACTTTCGAGGTCTTCGGCAAGGTCGAGGCTTCAACGAGCCCCAACCAAACCCTTGTGGTCTTCCGTTCCAAGCAGGACGACAAACCCAAATTCAAGGTCGTGCGCATTGATGGGGATGTAGCTGGCGCCGAAAAGGGATCCCAGTTTTTCCACAATGCCACCAAAGTGCCGATTGGAGTGATTGTAGGAGACCAGAAGTTCGCCTTGGAACCGGGCCAACACAAGCTCACCAGAGCCAAGGCCAGCTACAAACGCGACGACCGGGAGTATCTGGGGGTTGAATACTACTACAAGGTCAAGAATCGGGATGAAAAATTTGATTCCACGACCTGGAGGCACAATGACAAGGTGCGCCACATGGTCTTCTTTTATCATCACAATAAGACCATGCAGATCAGTTCCCACATGCTGAGAAGCTATCCCAAACCCCCCAAAGAGATCCCCTCCGAATGATTGACCGGTTTCGTGTCCTGAAGTTCTCCAAGTTCCTTGCAACGCTGGCCTGCACCCTCACAGGCATGGCAGCTTCCGCTGAGAATATACATCTGAGCTTTGTCTCGTTCCCGGTGGCCCACGACATCGAACCGGTGGAGCTGCTGATTGGTGAAGAAGATGTGGTCAAAGCCCCACTACCCTCCCACACCATCTCCCGCCCCATCAGCATTCCTGCTCAGGAACTATGGATTCTGGGCAAGTCATCTAGAGATGAAAACGGAGCATTCAGCTTCGAGCCCTACGGTCAGGTTAGGGCCTCGACCGCCATGACCCAAACTCTGGTGGTGTTTCGCTCTGAAAAGAACGGCAAGCCTTCCTATGAAATCATCGTCCTCGATAGCGACCGGAAGGGATTTTCAGGAGGCAGCCAATTCTTCCACAACTCTGCCGACATCGCCGTCAAGGGTCAGGTGGGCGACAAGCACTTCACACTGCAGCCAGGAGAGCATTGCCTGCTTCGCGCCGAGGCGGATTCGGTCATTGAAGATCGGAAGACACTGTCGGTCAAACTGATCTATGAGGAGAAGGACAGCCCGCCCAAAACCATCTCCATGACCTGGCGTTTCAATGATCAGGTGCGGTACATGGTTTTCATCCACAGGGACGAGAAAACCAAGCGCATGAATCATCATCTCCTGCGCAATTACGCACAACTGCCAGCTAAACCAGCTCCCTGATCAGGTGCGCGCAAGGTCAGGACATCGGCACAGGCCCGATGGTGCCACCTTCAATGAAGGTCGCCTTGTTGAAGCTTTCGCGATGGTCCTCCTTGCCCTGCGCTACATTTCCTGCCCACTGAACCGTGCGACGTGCCATCGGGGCACTTTCCCAGTGAATGTGTGACACGCTCGGCTCGCACCATCTGAAATAGGGGGCGGGATCATCACAGACCAATGAGACATCTCTGGGAGCAATGATGCCCTGCTGGGCAAGATGCTGCATGGTGGCAATGAAGGTCGAAGACTCCACGGTGATCAGTGCCGTCGGTGGTGTATGCTGGAACAGGCTATCCAAAATCTTCCTCAATCCAGAACCACTCTCATCCCAGTTGGGCAGGTTGTAGGCACCGTGTTGGATCCCATGATTAGAAAGTTCTTCGAGAAAGGCCCGCTCGAAGCGACCGGGTTGAGGGATGCGGCGAGCTTTGGGTGTGAGCAATACCATGCGCCGATGCCCCAACTCAATCAGCCGCTTCACGCAGTCACGCAACGGGGGAATCTTATCCGGCCCCGTGGAGGGCAAACCAGAACCTCGGCGCCGTCCTGCTAAGGCGAATGCGGGAATGTCCTGTTTCGAAAACCATTCCAGAATTTCACGGGAGCCTGAGATGATGACCCAAGCATCTGCACTGGAATTGGCCACGTAACGCGAAACTTTGGAGACATCCATATTCATCTCCACCAGTGTCTTGGTGGAGAAGGATGCATAGTGGCCCGCATTCATCAATTGATGACGAATGGCAACATGGTAATCGAGTTTCTCATCTTCAGGAGAATAGAGGAGGATCTCCACCTTGAGACTGGGCAACTCCTTCAACTCCGTGGCTTGGATGAGTCGCTTCTTGCCCACCCCCTGAGAAACCAAAATCCCCTCCTCCTCAAGAAGACGCAGGGCCGACTCGATCGTCATCCGGCCGACACCCAGTTCTCCACACAGCTTGGCACTGCCCGGCATGGTCTTCTTCCAGATCCCGCGGGCAATCTGCTCACGCAAGTAGCGAGCCACCTGCTCATGAGCGGTCAGAATCTGCAATTGAGACATGATCAAACCATTGATGAAGACCGTAGAGTGTCAAGATTCCTCCCTCAGAGGCTCTCAGAACCTGCCAGGAAGTCGATTTTGGCCAATAATTTGGCCAAACATCCTAGAAACATGGACGAACTGGCGTAGATTATCCTACGGTGCCCGTCCCTTCCCGCCGCCTCCCTTCCCATGGCCCGCCACGACTTCCAAATCCCTGTCTCTTACACTCACCGCATCGTCTTCACCCGCGACGCCTTCGCGAGAGATAACACCACTCTCGCCGAGATTCTCGCTGAAGGAGGAGGCCGCCGTGCCCTGGTCATCATGGAATCCCCCGTGGCCATGGCGTGGCCCAAACTGATGGAGGAACTCGCCTACTACTTCGACGGCATCGATGTGGAGCTGAAAGGCGTCTACACCTTACCTGGCGGAGAAGTGGTCAAGAGTGACGACCTCTGGGTTCGCGAGACCTGGCAGGCCATTGATCGCGCTCACTTGGACCGACACTCCTACCTCATCGCCATCGGTGGCGGCGCCTTTCTGGATGCCATCGGATTCGGAGCCGCCACGGCACACCGTGGTGTGCGCTTGGTCCGCTTCCCCACCACTACCCTGAGCCAGGATGACAGTGGCGTTGGCGTGAAATGCGCCATCAACTCCTTCGGCAAGAAGAACTGGATCGGCTCCTTCGATGTGCCCTTTGCCGTCATCAACGATTTCCGTTTTCTTCACACCCAACCCGAAGATTCACGGCGCGCCGGCCTCATCGAGGCAATCAAGGTCTCTTTGGTGAAGGATCGCGTGTTCTTCGAGTGGATCGAAAACAACATTCAGGCACTCCACGACCTGGAACCCGGTGCCGTGGAAACCTGTGTTGAGCGATCCGGCCTCTTCCATGCCGAGCACATCGCAACCAGTGGCGATCCATTCGAGAGCGGTTCCAGCCGCCCTCTCGACTTCGGACACTGGGCCGCCCATAAGCTCGAAGCCCTTTCCGATTACAAGCTCTCGCATGCCGAAGCCGTGGGCATCGGTGTGGCTCTCGACACCCTCTATTCCTCCAAAATGGGCATCGCCCCTCCCGAGCTTGCCGATCGAGTCATCTCGGTGATCCAGTCGCTGGGCCTGCACATCCATCATCCCGGCCTCGACTGGACCAACGAAGACGGCATGCGCCGAGTCTTCGAAGGAATTGATGAATTCCGCGAGCATCTGGGCGGTGAACTCACTGTCCTGATGCTCCAAGACATCGGACATGGCGTGGACGTTCACGAAATCGACCTCAACGTGATGGGCGCCTGCATCGACGAACTCAAGGAGCGCTCGAAAGCTTGATTGCGCCCTAATGGCCAGAGCGCCACACTTCCAGCGTGAAGGTGCTAATCACCGCAGGCCCGACCCGGGAACCCATCGACCCGGTGCGCTTCCTCTCCAACCGCTCATCCGGGAAAATGGGCTATGAGCTGGCGGCTGCCTTTGTCCGCGACGGCCACGAGGTGCTGCTGATTTCTGGGCCCACTGCCATCGATCTTCCCGACGGCGTGGATTTCATCCCCGTGGAAACTGCCGCCGACATGCACGAAGCTGTTGGCCAGCACATCGGCCGCATGGAAGTCGCTATTTTTGCCGCCGCGGTGGCCGACTACACCGTGGCCGATGTGGCGAATCAGAAGATCAAGAAGGACGGCGACACGCTGACTCTCGAACTGACCAAGACCGCCGACATTCTCGGCAAGGCCCGTAGCGAGATGAACTTTACCGGCACCCTCGTCGGCTTTGCTGCTGAAACCGAAAAGCTCGAAGAGCATGCCCGCGCCAAACTCGAACGCAAGGGCTGCGACCTCATCATCGCTAACGATGTCTCCAAGCCCGGCATTGGCTTCGATTCCGAACGCAATGAAGTCCTACTGGTTCAGCCGAACCATAGTGAGCCGCTTCCGGAAGCCTCCAAACACGACTTGGCACACCAACTCGTCCAAGCCATCCTCGAACTGCACTTGCATAAGCACACTTAGCCCCCATGACCGATCTCGAACTCGCCATTGATGCCGCCGCCAAGGCCGGTGAACTCCTCCGCAGCCACTTTGGCGAGGACTCCGCCGTCGACGAAGCCAGTCATCACGACATCAAGCTCGCCCTCGATAAGGAATCTCAGGACCTGATCACGGGCATCCTCCTCGGCGCCCGTCCAGACGACGCGCTATACGGTGAGGAAGGCATCGCTGGCAACCAAGACTCCAATCGCCAGTGGATCGTCGACCCCATTGATGGCACGGTGAACTTCTTCTACAACATCCCCCACTTCTGCGTTTCCATCGCCCTGCGCGTCGATGGCGAGATTATCCTCGGCGTCATCCACGACCCGATGATGCAGGAAACTTGGACGGTGGAGAAAGGTTCACCCGCCCAACTCAACGGCAAGCCCATCGAGGCCAGCCCCCGCACCAAACTTGAAGAGTCCGTACTCTTCATCGGCTGCGGCAAGGATGAGTCCGCCTTGCAAACCGGCCTCGAGCGCTTCCGCAAGGCCTCACTGCGCGCGCGCAAGATGCGAATGATGGGCTCAGCTGCACTGGGCATGGCCTACATTGCCTGTGGCCGCCTCGACTCCTACGTGGAGTCGCGGATCTCGCTGTGGGACATCGCAGCGGGCCAATTGCTGGTCGAAACCGCCGGCGGCAAGGTCGAATTGACCCCCGTCGAAGGCAAGCCGGATGTCTGGTCAATCGTGGCCACAAATGGTAAGATCCCGATTGAGGAAATCCTCTAAATCAACAACACAGAACTATGGTTGGAATCGGCTACGACGTGCATCGCTTTGTGAAGGACCGCCCCCTCATCCTGGGTGGCGTTCTCATTCCCCACAGTCATGGGCTAGATGGGCATTCTGATGCCGATGTGCTCTCTCACGCGATTGCCGATGCCATTCTGGGAGCCTGTGGTCTGCCTGACATCGGTCATTATTTTCCGCCCACCGATCCCGACATCGAGGGCATCGAGTCACTCAAGATTCTCAAGAAGTGCATCGAGCTGGTGCAGGAGGAAGGCTGCCGCCTGATCAATGTGGACAGCACCCTGATTGCCGAGAGCCCCAAGATCCTACCTCACCGCGAACACATGCAGGGTCATATTGCCGATGCCCTAGGCATCCCTCCCAAGAAGGTGGGCATCAAGGCCACCACGAACGAAACCATGGGCTTCGTCGGCCGCCATGAGGGCATCGCCGCCATGGCCGTGGCTCAGGTCGAAGAAGTGTAAGTTGCTGTAAACCAGCGATTTAAAACTAAATTCGATTTTCTATTGCTAAGGTGTACCACTTGAACTAGTACAGTTAATACATTGCTGAACGCATCGTTTGATGAGTACGCTTCCCTTCAATATCGAGATCCGACCCGGCAGCCCAGCCTACGAGCAGGTCATTCAAGCCGTGCACCGGGCTGTCGCCAAAGGCGTGCTTGAGGAGGGAGACGCTTTTCCCTCTGTTCGAGCCCTAAGCAAGGCCGCCGGCATTAATCCCAACACGGCGCACAAAGTCGTTCAGTCTCTTGTCGCAGCTGGAACTCTTGAAGTCATGCCCGGACGCGGCACTCGGGTAGCTCCCCCGAAAGAGCGCACCGCTAGCCAGCGCCTGGAACTGATCCGTCAGCAATTGGATGACCTGATAGTCGAGGCACGGCGCCTGGGGTTCAGCCAGCAAGATCTCAGCGAGGCCATCCAGGACGCCTGGACCACTTTCGACGAACCCTCTTCCTAATCCATCAAGACCATGAATGACTACGCAATCGATGTCTCCGGCATACACATGAACTTCGGCCGCTTTCCGGCTCTGCAGAACCTGCAACTACAGGTGAAATCGGGTACTGCCATGGCTTTGCTCGGCGAGAACGGCGCCGGCAAGACGACCACTCTGCGCATCCTGACCAATCTCTATCAGGCATCGTCCGGTACCGGCACCGTGCTCGGTGAAAACCTCGGCTGCGATGACAGCAGTTTCTTCCAACGCATCGGATACGTGTCAGAAAATCAGAAGCTGCCACTTCGCTGGACCCTCCAAGGCCTCATCGACTACCTCAAACCGCAGTATCCAAGCTGGGATGATGCCTTCTGCCGTGAGCTCATCGAGAATTTTGAACTGCCGCTGGATCGCCGACTGGGACAGATGTCGCGAGGCATGCAGATGAAATCTGTACTAGTTAGCTCACTCGCCTATCGCCCTGAGTTACTTCTACTCGATGAGCCTTTCTCTGGGCTGGATCCACTCGTTCGCGAAGAATTCATCGATGGCGTTCTGGAGCTCATGGATGGGGGCAATTGGACCCTGCTGTTATCCTCCCACGACATCCATGAAGTCGAACGCCTGTGTGACGAAGTCACTCTGATCGAGCATGGCCGCGTCACCATCAGCGAGCCACTCGACCATCTTCAGCAACGCTTCCGCCGATGGTCCATCCATACCTCCGAAGCTCGGGATCCGGGGCAACTTCCAGAAGACTGGCTACTCGTGGACTCCCACGATTCCAACCGCTGGTCGCTGGTAGAAACTCAGCACGATCCTGCCAACTCACTGGCCAAGATCGAACAACACTTCGGCCCCTTGAGCGGCCAGGAATGCCAATCCCTTTCGCTGCGTGAAATCTATCTGGTGCTCGCCAAGGACAAGAAGCGCCGCCGCAAGTCCGCCGCGAAGTCAGCGGCATAAATCCTCCACTTCCATTCGCCATGTTTTTATTTCGACTCAAACAAGAATTTGCAGAAAACCTCCGTCTACTGGTCATCTATTGGCTCTGCCTAGCCCTTGTCTTATGGTCCCACTTCACTTGGTGGTTCGGCTCCAGCGACCCCTACAGCCACAGCGGCGTTCATGAGGCCATCGGTGGCTTCTCGGCACTCGGTCTTTGTGGTGTCACTCTGATGATCGTTGGCACGCTATTCAAACGCGATGATCTCAAATGCCCTCAAGATTTTTGCGCCACCCGGCCCATTCGTTCACTACCACTATATGGTGCCAAACTTGCCTTCACCTGGCTGATGCTGGCGCTGCCGGTTGGTGTAGCCATGACGGTGACGGGCTTTGTTGCAGGGCATGGAATCGAATCCATCTGGAATGGACTCGAAATGATGGCTTGGTTCGGATTCATCAGTTCTCTGTTGGCCCTAAGCTGCATGGCCTACCCCGGCGGCGGTCGTTCTTTCATTACTGCGCTAGCTTTTGGGGCGGGACTCATGATAACCGCAATCCTGATCAACCTTCAGGCACTAAAACCCTTGTTTGAGCCTCTGTTCGCCAGCAATGAAGCCATCAAGGGAAATCTTCTTGTGACATTGGCAACCGCAACTGTTGCCGCAGTCTGGATGTGCCACCGCCAATATCGTAACAAACACAGCCAATCTCAACTTTGGTGGTTTGCCATGGCCGGTATCGCTTGCGTGCTCTTTGTCTCATTTACCCCCATAACTTACACTGCAAAAGGCGTGGTCACCGTTTTGCCCAAGGCCACCGCAGCCACCTTGGTTGAGTATGATCTCAGAAATGGCGATGAGGGGGGCACAGGCTTTGTTTCAGGCGGTATCAGCGTCACGACCGAACTAGTTTCCTACCAAGATAGCATGATACTGCACGGTTCTCAGGCATTGAATACCGTGGGATTCAACGAGCCATGGTTCAAGATCGAGTACGGAGGCATCGCCATCGACCACTCTGAGGTCGACGAAAGAAAAGCCATATTGAGACTGAGTTATAAGGTCTATGAAGATACGCCAGACCCCAATCAGGGATGGTCTTCCACCGGTGGGAGCCAGGAATTAGCCGAAACCATCGCGAAACTGCCCAAACGCAGCATTCGTATCGTCGATACTGTCATCCTCCACCGCCAAACCTACCAGGAGATTCACCACTCACCCTTGAGCAAACCCTTTGCTCTACATCACAAGAATCTCAAGATCGATTACCATCCCGACACCTCAGATATTGGCAGCGACTACATCATCAGTTGGAAGAGCTATATTCCCAGTCTGGCAAGCTCCACCAAACGCAGCCTCTACGAGCAATGCCGCTTCAACATCAAACACCCTGACATCGATGAAGTCATGAGCGTCGATGACTTCGGGGGCGGCGGTGGAGGAACCGGTTCCATCTTCGGTCGCTCCATGAGCATGTCATATGATTTCGGCAGCGATGGCATCCGCAGCAACTACTTCTGGCACAATCTCGATAAGGATGCGCAGCAGCGCATCCAGGATGAATGGGAAGACAAAGCACTCCTCGTCGTGGAAGTTGCAGGCCATATGGAGAGACTTGAAGTCCCCATCGATGTGAAAGTCGAAATCCCAGATCCCGAAGCCCTTCGCGAGCTACTCAAGGAAGGCAAACTGTAGAGCCTCAATGTTCCGTCATTCCCTGACCGGAGCACTGCGGCCGGAGGCCAGTGACTGATCGAGCAGGGCCTTCATCTCCTTCACCTTCTCAGGGTGCTTGAAGTAGAGGTTGGTGGTCTCACCGGGATCTTCCTTGAGATTGTAGAGCTGGCCTGGAGCATCGGGTTCGGCTTCCGGCAGGATGTATTGTTCCAGACCGGCGAGGAACTCGCTCTTACGGGCGTAGTCGTTGCCACCGGAGCCCTGGTGATCGAGATACTTCCATTCTCCCACGCGGACGGAGAAGTGTTTCGACCAAGTCTGTTGTAGGGTGTAGGGGCGGATGGGCTTGTCACCATCTCCACCAGTCAGCACGGGAAGTAGGTTATAACTGTCCTCGGCGGCGTTGTTGGGTAGTTTGGCACCGGAGATCGCCGCGCAGGTGGCCATGAGATCGGTCAGGCTGACGGTCTGCTTGCAGAGACTTCCAGCCATGATGCTGTCGGGCCAGCGGATGAGTAGCGGCACACGGTGACCACCCTCCCATTGGTCGCGCTTCATGCCGCGCCAAGGACGCGCGCCATCGTGTTTGTGATCTTTGCGCATGTTGACCACAGTCGGCACTTCAGGGCCATTGTCGCTGGTAACAATAACGATGGTGTTTTTGGCGAGGTCGTGCTCCTCGAGCTTAGCCATGAGTTTGCCGACAATGCCGTCCATCTGAAGCAGGAAGTCGCCGTGTGGCCCGGCCTTGGTTTTGCCCTGATACTCCGCAGCGGGAATGGAGGGCAAGTGCACCGCCTGAGTGGAGTGGAAAAGGAAGAAGGGCTTACCGTCTTTCTTCTTCGCGTGGCGGTCGAGGTAATCGAGGCTCTTATCGAGAAACTGAATGTCGATCTCGGCGACATCGAAACCGGGAGCAATGAGGCCTGCACGGAAGTCGCGGGTGTAGACATTCTTGGGGTGCTTGTCGCGATCCACGATTTCGGTGGGCGGCACGGGGATCTTGTCTCCGTCGATGAAGGCATAGAGCCAATCCGTAGTCGGACAGCAGGCGGTGCCGAAGAATTCATCAAAGCCGTGATGGATGGGGGCATCGGGAATCGCCTTGCTGTAGTCGATGCGCTTGACCGCCTCGAGCCCACCCTTGTTGATGGGCTTGCCCTCCTTGTCGAAGAAGGTGAGGCCGATGTGCCACTTGCCGAACTTGGCGGTGTGGTAGCCCTGAGCTTTGAGCATCTCGGGCAGCGTCAGACGCTCCTTTTCGATCATGCAGGGACCACCCGCTCCGGTGAACACGCCGAACTTGCCGGTGCGGAAGGCCATGCGGCCAGTCATCACACTATAGCGGGTGGGCGTACAGACGGTGGCCGGGCTGTGAGCGTCGATGAAGCGCATTCCCTCGGCAGCCAGTTTGTCCATGTGCGGCGTCTTGACCTTGGCCTTCTTATTGTAGGCGCTGACATCACCATAACCGAGGTCATCGGCGAGGATGAGGAGAATATTGGGGAGCGGTTTCTTTTCGGGCGTTTCAGACGCAGGGGCGTCTTGGCTGTAAGCGAGTCCGATTAGTGCGAGGAAAGTAAAAGTCTTGATCAGTGCTTGCATGTGATGGTGCCAATGTACTTGGGGTTGAGAATGTCGGGGATAGGGGCCTTGACCTCCTTTTGCCAGGCATTGAGCTCGGCGTGAAGCTTGGCGGCGAGCTCTGGCATCTCTTGCTGAAGCTGTCTCGTCTCACCGGGATCTTTGCTGACATCGTAGAGGGCAATGGTGTCGGTCTCAAAAAACTCGATGAGCTTGTAATTGCCGCGTCGCATGGAGGATGAGGGGAAGCCCCGCCACGAATACAATTTCTTGTCTGACATAATGACCTCCAGCCCGCTGCCTTGGAGATACATGGGGTAATGCCAGAAAATGGCGCGCTCAGGGATGGTCTTGCCCGTGAACAATGGAGAGACATCCACGCCATCCACCGGTTGGGTGGTCGGAAGTTCCGCCTTACCTAAGCTCGCGAAGGTCGGGAGGAAATCCACGCTGGTGATGGGCGTGTTGCAAGTGGAACCGGCTTCAATGGTGCCGGTCCAACGCATCAGACAGGGAACGCGGGTGCCACCCTCAAAGAGCGAGCCCTTCTCTCCACGCAGTGGCTCTAACTGAGAGACCGCAGTGCGTCCGCCATTGTCGCTGGTAAAGATGATCAGCGTCTTCTCACCAAGACCGAGTTCATCGACCTTAGCCAATACCCGACCCACCGAAACATCCACCGCCTCAATCATTCCCGCGTAGGTGGGATCAAAGTTGCGGCGTTCAGCGGCGGGAATCTTATCGAGCTTGGCCTTGAACCGATCGACCACGGCCTTGCGAGCGCGGATGGGCGTGTGCACATCCCAATGGCTGAGATAGAGGAAGAAGGGGCCGTCCTTATTGTCATCGATGAATTTCAGCGCGCGATTGGTGAGATCCTCGGCAACATCAACGTTGCCGTAGTATTTGTCACCGATCGCCCCCTTACCATTGGTGGTGCTGAGGTCGAAGCCCTGCAGATCGGGACCTAGATGCCATTTACCTAAGCGGGCGGTGGCATACCCAGCGGGATTCATGACTTCAGCGAGACTGATGAAGGCTGGGTCGAGACTATTGGTGATCTTAAAGGCATTGGCTGCCTTTTCCTTGAGCGCCTTGTCCTTCTGTTCACGGGCTGGCACCAAGAACTTCATGTACTCCACTTTTCCCTTGGACATCCCCCCTGGTTGGTAGATGTGGTGGCGTGGGGTGTAGGTGCCCGACATCAGACAGCCACGAGTGGGCGCGCAGTTGGGGCCACCGCTGTAAGCCGCATTGAAGTGCATGCCTTGATTACGCATCTTGTCGAGGTGTGGCGTCTCAAAGAATTTGGCCCCAGCATAAGCCACATCCTTCCAACCAAGGTCATCAGCCATGATGAAGATGATGTTGGGTTTGTCGGCACCCATGGCGGACACAGACAAGAGGAAGAGGGAGCTGAAAACGGCTTTCATGAACTATGATTTACTCTCATCAGAGCGAAAACATTGCAGGATAGCCTCATGAAGGTCTTCGGCTTGTTTCACGGGGAAGTCGGTGCCCATCCACACCGGCCGCTCGTCTTCGGGGACCTGGTCGCGGCCGTGAGAGCCTTGGACCAGAGTAGCATCCAGCGGGATGACCTCGAGCAGGGCGCGAAAACCGAGCTTCTTCTTCAGTAGGAACTTGGCGACGTCGAACTTGGCCATGGGCAACTCCGGATCGAGGAACAACTCACAAGGGTCGTAGCCGGGCTTGCGGTGGATATCGACGCAGCGGGCGAAGTCCGGAGCGAGCTCGTCATCGAGCCAGTAGTAGTAGGTGAACCAGGCATCGGGATCGGAAACCGCGACAAAGTCACCCGCACGGCCGAGGCCGTTCATGGTTCTCACCTCATCCACGCCATCGGACGCTTCGAGCAGAGCCTTCACCTCATCGCGAATGGAGTCGTCGTTCACATAAATATGCGCCACCTGATGATCCGCCACAGCAAAGGCTTTGCAGCCCCCGACATCGAGAGTCTCGCGGCCGAGCTCATTCTTGATTGAGAGCCAGCCCTTCTCGCGGAATAGGCGATTGAGGTGCACCGGCTTACTCACCGGCGAAATGCCATACTCGGAAAGAATAACCACCTTGAGGTCGCGCGCATCGTAGAAGTCAATGAGCTCACCCACCACCGCATCAATCTCGCCGATGGCGTGCGGCACCTCCGGGCTGTTTGGGCCATCCTTCTGCAGCACGTAATCGAGGTGCGGTAGATAGACTAAGCTGAGAGTGGGCGAATGTTTCTTCTCCACCCACTTGGCGGAATCGGCGATCCATTGCGAACAGGGAATGCCGGCATTGGGTCCCCAGAAGGACGGAAAAGGAAACTCACCGAGGTCACGTTTAAGCTCATCGCGCATACCCATGGGTTGGGTGTGCACGTCAAAGACCTTGCGACCATCGGCTGGATAGAGTGGGCGCGGAGTGATCGAAAAGTCTGCGGACGAATGCATGTTGTACCACCAAAAGAGCTTGGCGCAGGTGAAGCCCTCGATCTCTCGGCGTAGCGGTTCCCACAGCTTCTCGCCGTGCACCAGATGGTTGCTCTGCTTCCAGAAACGGACCTCGGCGGACTCACGGTCGTACCAGCCATTGGCCACAATCCCGTGCTGATCCGGATCCGTGCCAGTGAGAATGGAGGACTGAGCGGTGCAGGTGACGGCCGGAAAGGCAGGCTGATGGTTTTGACAGCCCCACTTCTCGGCAAAGGCGCTCAAACGCGGCGCGTGCTCTCCAATCAGGGATTTGGAGAGCCCCACCACGTTGAGAACGGCCAGACGCATGGGCTGGATGCTGGCAGATGGGACCTGATCCGTAAAGGGGCTGCATACTCTAACCCTCCGGCTTGACAGGCCGGGGCCTTTCGCCCGGTATATGCGGCATCATGATCCGCAACGTTCTCGCTCTTACCGTTTTGAGCTCTTCCCTGGCTCTGGCCCACCCGGACCACGGCACCAAGCCCGGCGAAGCTCCCACCACTCCTGTTATCACCGGCAATGGCCAATGGACCTACGAGGTCGAAGTCGGCTGGGGCAAGCTCCCCGAAGGCAAGGCACTC
>CAZIPY010000169.1:0-5940 GCA_964541125.1 uncultured Luteolibacter sp.
CGGTCTACACCAACCTCGGCTGAGGCGCGCACCAGGCAGTGTTCACGACCTAACTATGGTTTGAGAGAATGCAGGATGGGTTTTGCTCTGGCCAGGGGCGTGTCACCCTCTGCCAACATCGTCAAATAGCCGATCGCATCCGGATTGGATTGAAGAGCTCGAAGGATTGATTCTCGCTCAAGCCCCTCGAAGAGAGGCATGAGCAGAGCACTCAAAACCATTGCCGCATCCTGACGCAGCTCGACGTGGCGCTTATCGTTTAGCACACGC
Organism: uncultured Luteolibacter sp.; assembly: GCA_964541125.1. GTDB lineage: Bacteria > Verrucomicrobiota > Verrucomicrobiia > Verrucomicrobiales > Akkermansiaceae > Luteolibacter. The sequence goes on from CAZIPY010000169.1 coordinate 271, forward strand.
AGCAAAGGCGGCATGGACCGTTCAGGATCTTGTGCCGCCGCATGAACTGATGCCTCCAACAGGTCCACGTCTGCAGCATAGCGGCCTTTCGGAAATTGTTGTCGGTAGGCCTCAATCGATTTCAACAAATCAGCAGCATTCAGCTCATCGGCATCCACCTCAAAGGAAATGGTTTTATGGCCGATTGCAATCGGCGCCTCTGGAAAATGAAATACCCGAAATCTGGGGTAAGCGATCGCCTCTCGAACCTTCAAGCGCAACAAACGGAAGTAGGCAGCCTCCGCTTTAGGGCTGGTAGGGTGAACCTTGAGATAAGCTTTCCACACCAGACTGCGTTTGGCCTCCCAGCCCTGCACTTTGGGAATGGCGCCTGCTTGGCTGAGGGCATACAGGTAATCCAAGAAGGGTTTGAAGCTTTCGCCGCCTTTGATGGGTAACGAGTTTCTCTCCATCCGGCGCTTGTAATAGGTCGCGAACAAAGCAGGGGTCACTGCTTCTAGTCGGGCTGCGGCATGGAGATCGTCGAGATCATCGACCATGCTGATCACGTCCGAGCGATCGAGAAAAGGTCGCAGCTGATTGAAGCGATCCAAGAGTTTTTGGGTGTCAGCCACTGGGTCTTTACTCTCGGCCAAGGCCTCGAACTGCTCCTGAAGGAGCTGGAATTGCTGTCGAGCTTCGCGAGCTTTTTCCTCAGGAACTTCGGAGAGCGCGTCGTCCACCTTTTCACTCAGAATCCATGGCGCGCGATTCCCCGGCATCCAATGCCCAAGCAGAACCGGCGGTTCAAAATGATAGGCGATGGCCGATTTGGCCTCGGCGCTTTTTGGAAATTCGCGCTGCAAGCGCTCCACCCATTGTCGGGACCACGTCGTGTGGCCATTCTCCACCGCACGGGATAGACGATAAGGAGAAAACTCGGCCAATTTGAAAAGCGCCTCGTTGGCCTGAAACAATGCCGCACGAGTCATCTCTGGGGTCACATCCTCAATCTCCAACACGGCCTTCCAATGCTGAAGCGCGTGATAGAGCTCATCCCGTTGGTCGAGCTCAGCGGTCAGGAAGTCATCACTGTGACCTAAAATGCGCCCGTTCACGCGGCGCAGGTCATCCGACTTTTCATGCTCACTTGCGGAATAATCCAACAGCAGATGCAAAGGCATCACGACCCGCCCCCGCAATGCCGCCCATTGCTCAGCTGCTTTCAGATGCAGGGTCGCCTTGCGGGCTCCTGTGGCCGTTTCAAGATTCTTCAAGGTCGTGGCGAGTGGAGCTACCTCGCGATCCCAGCGCTGTTGGTCGAGGTGCATGGAATCATACACATCAGGAAGATGGCTGAGCTCTTCCCCTTGGTCGGAGGCAGGTGGATCGAGATAACGGCGCGCCGTCTCGAAAGCACCGCGACACAAGAAACGATTCCTGACCACAACCCTCAAGGTGTCTGCTTCGGGATGATCTGCGGGCAGATTTTCCAAAGCATCCCGCATTTCTCTGAGTGACCCAAATTGCGCCAACGTGTCCGCCCATTGATAGGCTGGGTCGCTGATCCCCTCTTCCGAACCCTTCCCTCGCACGAGATCAAGCATCTCAAGCATGGCTTCACCCGCACGACCTACTCGGTAGGTGGCCAGAGCATGATCGAATCGGGCCGCGGGAGCCAATGGCCCCTCGGGATTGAGCGCAATCAGTGTGGCCAAGGCTTCGCGAGACTGCTGGAAGCGGCCGAGTTGATGGCAGGCCTTGGCCTTGAGCTGAAGCAGCTCCACATGGTCGTCCTTTTGTCCATCGAGGATCGCCAAGGCTTGTGCCGGCTTGCCCTGGCGGAGAAGCGACCATCCCAGCACCCAAGCGGAAACCTGGTCTACCGGCTTTCGAGACTGAATCACCGCACGGGCAAGCTCATGGAGCATGATCTCCGAGGACTCTTCGCCGCGCAGACGGATGGCCTTGGCCTGCCGTAGTACATCCCGGCCACCGTCGTAGCCTTCTTCCCATTCGCGAATCTGCCCCTGAGTCCGGTAGTCGAGGCAATGATACACCCATTGGCGGACTAGGGCCGGCCGTTTTGCCAAGCGGGCATAATCAATTTGATAGAGATGGTAGTCATCGATGTCATGAAGGCGAGGAAGGATGCCATCAAGCTCGCGCATCACCGAATGCATCACTTCTCGAGTCGGCTGGATTTCTGCGCGAAGCAACTGCCGATTAATCGCTCCAGACAAGTTGCCCTTGTCATGCAAGATGGCTCCAATCCAGCCGTGGACATCATCGACAAACCTACCTTCCGGATAAGTTGCAAGGTATTGATCAAAGGCGTCGCGTGCTGTTTCAAGCTGGAGCATATGATCAAACTGCGCATCCGGATCCGCTTCTTCGTCTGACAATGCAGCCTGCTTTCGAGCCATGCCTAAGAGGCAGCGCCCCCGCATGAACATCGCCACTTCCGCGCGCGGATGGTTTTCAAAGCGCCGGACAACTTCATTAAATTCTCGCAGCGCCTTCTGGTATTGCCACGATCGAAAGTAGAAGGCCGCTAAACGAACGCGGTGGTTGGGCTCCAACAGCTCTGGCCCGTTCCTTGCGACATCAAGGCGGCCCTTCTCCATCCGTTTCATCTGATCATTGTGCGCCTTGAGTTTCGCTTCGTACTGTTCATCACTTAGCATCCAGTGATGACGGGGGGGCTGGAAGTCGAGCTGTGTTCCGCCGACTTCCTCCAAGCGCTTTTTGAAATAAGCGACCAAGACCTCCTGCTCGGCCGGCTTGGCCATGAGTTCCTTCATTTCAATGAGCAAATTCGCCAGCTTGATGCTGAACTCGCCACTCCTATTGCGCTGCTGGAACTTCTCGATCTGGCGCAAACGCTCGTCAGGCAGCTGCCCAAAGGCTGGCTCCACCCAACGAGAAACCATGGCCGTGAGCTCCGCTTTGGAGTCTTCCGAGGGGGCATGTGCTTCATCCAAGAGCTGCCTCCAAGGCTTGCTTGCGGTGCGCTCGGGGTATTTGTGCAGAGGCGGCGGAGCGCTAAAAAAGTAGGGCCCACATGCCAGAACAAGAGGAAGCAATAAAAGGCAGAGAGCACGACGATTCATAGACCCCGCAGTCTAGCGAATCACCCTAGCACCCGTCCATGATGCAATCGTCGTTCGATCACTTTTTTGGACTGTTGCCGATCGTCCCCGCAGCCGAGCGGATGCTGCCGCCTGCCGGAAGTTTCGAATAATACAATTCGATATGGCTCAGTGCCTCAGGCTCGACCAGCACGCCCGCGGGCTGCATCTCGACAAATTCGCCAGGCGCCGGGTCGGCAAACTTCATCGATGCGTTGGCCTCAACCCTCCATGCGTGGAGCTGCGCTCCGGGCAAAAGCAGAACGTCGCCCGTGCCCTCATTGGTCAGGACGATGGATCCACCTGGGTCGACTCGCTGCCGGAGGGCGGGTTTCGGCTGCCGGCCCATGAGCAGGCTGGATAAATGCGCCTCGGAATAGGCATCGGCTGGCGCACTTTGAGGGTGGGCAAACCATATCACGCCAGAGGCGCCGGCCTGTTTGGCCTCTCGAATGGCGGCCATTATCCCAGCCTCAGCGGGCTGACGGCGAACCAAAAGGCCTCCCTCGGGCACCCCCACGCCCGCAAATTCGGTGCGAGCCGTGGCACGAAACAGCATCAACCCTTCACGCTCACTTTTCACGTGCTCAAGGAGAGGATGCCTCACGAGGGCCTCGTCATCCCATTGCCGCAGATGGCCACTGAGCTTGCCATTGGCCTGAAATAAACTGAGCCGACTAAAATTTGGAAGGCCGGCAAGCCACGGCACTGAACAGCGCTTCCATCGCTCAATCCACTTCAAGGTCGAAGCATCGATGAAGGCCAACGGCTCCCCCTGCATCACCTTCTGCGGATCATCCCGCTCAAGGTCGTAGAACATGGGACAAAGTTCATCAACTTGGTCGCAGAGCTGCTTGAAGTTTGGCGCCTGAATCCAACTCGCCAAACAGGTGACTGAGAGCCGCTTCACGCCCAATTCCTGACGCACCTGCTTCAACCAGTCGGCATAATCCCCGATTCGAGATGTTGGGCAGTCGTAATCCAATTCCAAGGATGCCAGAGGTCTCCCACCAGACCAACGCTTGATCGCCCGCAACACGGCTTCACGATAATTGGCATCCTCAAGAATTCTCGTGCCAGCTGGCAGACGAAATACAGGAATGACTCCGGGCATTTCCGCAAGATCCTCGAATTGCAGCCAGTGCTTAAGCTTGGGGCGGTCATCCACAGGAAACTCCACCACTAGCCAGCGCCAGGACTGGCCATCCGGCAAAGTGGGCATGGAGCTCCGCTTCGCATTCCAAACCCAAAACGCAGACTCAGTGCTCCATGTCTTCTGAACGGAGCTTTCGTGCTCTTGGTGACGACACCCGCACACACTCACCAGCGCCAGCAACAACCATCCACCGAGAAAGCGGCACAACATTGGATTCCCTCGATCTCGCAAAGCCCAAAGCATGTCTTCACGTGAAGTATGTTCCAATCGACTTTCCGTAAAAAGCCCTAAGGCATGAAGCGATCGCCCTTCGCTGCGATTCATTTCGTTTGCAAGCAGGCAGCACTTGGCTCGAAGATGACCCCATGAGCCGGATGGTTCCCCACAGCCAGAGCATCTTCAGGCAGCAGGCTGTGATCTTCAGCCTGATGGTCCTGATGCTGGCGATCTACGTCTGTCAGCTCGTCACCGGTTTCCATCTTGATCACCGCGTCATGACCGTGCCGGCCGAGGTGACCGAGGCCTGGAGCCAGCTGCGGGCCGGTCAAGTCGGCGCCACTGAACTCTGGACCTTCGTGACGCTGCTCACCTCTGCCTTCCTCCATGGAGGCTTCGACCACCTTGCCGGCAATATGCTCTACTACTGGGTCTTTGGTGGCCTTCTGTATGAACTACTCGGTTGGCGCTGGCTCCTACTCTTAATTGTGATGACGGCCATCGGCGGGTCGGCAACCCATAGCGCCATGAACGCCGAGAGCATGACCCCCATGCTCGGGGCCTCGGGCGTGGTTTCCGGCTTTGCCGGGGCCTACCTCGGGCTGTGCACCCGCTGGCACCTGCCTGACCCGCACATCTGGCCCATCTCGGGACCCGTGCCCCCCGTCCGCCTGGGTGCCTTGGCCGTCATTTTGATTGGCCACGACTACTACTTCATCTTCAAGAACTTCAATTGCGGAGTGGCCTACGGCGCCCACATTGGCGGATTCACCATGGGCCTATTCCTGACGGGCTTCATTGCCCGCCGGCCAGCTCAAGCAGAACCCAGAAGGTAATGGAAGTGGCCGTCAAATTGATCGACCGGGCGGCCTGACCGCGTAGAGTTTGGACCATGGTTCCTCACGAGATCTCCCGTCGCAATTCCCTCAAGCTCATCACCGCAGGTGCCGCCGCCGCTGGCGCCGGCATGACCGGCAGCTTGTCTGCCCAAGACAGCGGGGCAGGTTTTGCCAAACCTGATCGCTGGCGCAACCGCTACGACCGCGTCTGGCTTTCAGGTGATGTCTGGGCCAACCCCATGGAGGACTGGCGTTTGAAGGATGGAGGCGCGGAGTGCATGAACTCCGGAACCGGTCGCAGCGTGCATTCACTGACGCATGAAGTGACCTCCGATAAACCCTTTCAAAT
>CAZIPY010000170.1:0-14883 GCA_964541125.1 uncultured Luteolibacter sp.
GGTAGCGGAAGAAGTCACTCTCGCCATGCTTCATGGACACAATGAAGTGATTGGAATCGATGCCCTCGAGCGTGCGCTTGAGGGTGCCGCGGTGCCACATGAGGTCACCGATGGGATGGGCGCCCACGGTCCAAGTGCGAAAGATGAGATCCATCTTGCGCTTCTCGAACTCGGGCAAGAGCTCCTTGAGCATCTGGTTGGTGCCTTTGGGGTCGCGTAAATGGAGGCGAGTGCGGATGGGATCACGCACGTCGTTGCCGTCGCTCTCGCCGATGCGCAGGATCAGGCCGGAGAGCTGGGGGAAATCGTCGAGGCAACGGCACACCAGATCGCGGGAGTAGTTGCCCAGTGCTTCTTCATCGTCACCGAGCGTCTCCTGCACTGCTGGGGTGAGCGGGATGACATCGCTGGTGAGGTAGATGCGGAGGCCGAACTCCTCCTGCAGCAGGTTGAAGTAGTCGGTGAAGCGTATGCGGAAACCCTTGATGCGCTCGGTGGCTTCTGGTTCGTGAAGCGGGTGATGGGTGAGATGGGCGAGGTCATCGAGACTGACGGCATTGTAGCCCTGTGCTACCGCCTGCTTGGCAAACTCACGCAGTTCCTCACGGATGGCAGCCCAGTCCTCGTCTTGCAGGTCGTCTAAATGAGTGAAGACGATCTTGGACCAGTTGATGCGCTTGCGCTCGTAGCCCCGGAAGAAGGGGCCGATGGCGTCGATCAGGAAGAGCTCCATGGGTTAGGGGGAACTTAGGACATGTGAAGCTTCTGGCCAGTGGATGCCAATGACGGAATTGTCACATTGGGTGGTCAACGGTCAGCAGTCAGCGGTCAGCAGTTTTCTGACTTGTGTGCGGGAGATGATTGTTGGCTGCGTGGTCATCGATGTGAATCCTGAGAAAGATGATTGTGGCGGGACCCTGATGACAGATGACTGTTGACTGCTGACGGTCGGCTTCGCCGACCTACCGCAACAGTTTGATCGCCACGATGCCTCCGATCAGCAGGATGCCTAGCACCACCGACCAGATTTCTAGGTTCTTTTCCAGATGGGGGCGGATCTTGGGGCCAAAGATGCGGATGACCAGCGCCACCATGAAGAAGCGGAAGCCGCGACCAATGATGGAGGCCACAATGAGCATGGGTAGGCTGTAGCCAAACATGCCCGATGCCACGGTGAAGACCTTGTAGGGAATGGGGGTGATGGCGGCGATCATGATGCCCCAGAAGCCATACTCCTTGTACCAGTTTTGGATGAGTTCCTGCGTGTGGCCGTCTGAGTCGAAGAAGTTGAGTAGAGGTTTGGCCACCGATTCCCCGAGTCCCCAGCCAATGTAATAGCCGGCAATGCCGCCCAACACCGAACCGGCAGTGCAGACGAAGGCATACTTTGCCCACTTCTTGCGCGCACCGAAAACCAAGGCCATCAACAGGACATCGGGCGGGATGAGGAAGAAGGAGGATTCGATGAAGGCGATGAAGAACAGTGCCCAGGTGCCGCCGGGTTTGTCCGCCCAGGAGATCGTCCAATTGTAAGTCCTGCGCAATAGGCCACGCAGTCCCTTGGGGATGGGCTGGGGTGTGGCGGCGGGGTGATCGGACATGGGTGACTGCGGCAAGAGTGTGATGCCTGGCTCAGTCGGTCAATCTTGGGCTGTGTGCTTTCGGCGCTTGGTTGAATCGAGTGCCTATGCATATTGACGGTGTGCAACTCCACGAAATCGAGTCGAAGATGCAGCTCCTTTCTCAGCCAAAGATCGTGGGTAGAGATCAACGGGTGGTTCGCCAAATCAAACTCAGTTTATTTCATGCCCGTACATTGGTGTTCTTGGCCATCATGGCGATGATCGTCAAAGCGGTTTACGTCATTTATGTGCTCAATGAGCTGACCTACGATGAAGGTGCTTTCATCATGTCGCAATTGGTGCCGGTGATGGTGTTGGTGGCGATCTATTGCCTGTTTCGCCTCATTCTCTCTCATCTGCATCTCAAGCATGGCGAGCGGGATTTTGAGGTTGAAGTGGTTGAGAAGTAGCGCAGCACTACATGTCTCGGATCATGGCGAGAGTTTCGTCCAGTTTGATCGCTGGGTCGGCTGACTTAAGGCGCGGGAAGCGGCGGCCTTCCAAGAGGATGTAGTCGCCACCTCGATGCAGCATTAGGCGCTGTTGGATAATTTCCACGGCATCGATGCCGCGGGTGGCGGCCAGTGCCTTGATCCGGGCGATGGTCAGGAGGTTCTCGACGGCCTCGGGCAGGCGACCGTGGCGGTCACGCCAACTGGCCTCGAGCTTCTCAATGGCCTTGAGGTTTCGGGCCTCGGAATACTCGCGGTAGGCGGTGATGCGAAGTGAGGTGTCCTCCAGCCAGGAACTGGGTAGAAAAGCGGGCAGGGCATCACCCTCATCGATGCGTTGCATCCACTGCGCCTCGGTAGCCGCAATGAAGTCCGCCTTGAAGGAACATTCACGGAGACTCGCCTTGCCACCTCCCTTGAGGCGCTCGACCGATTGGCGCAAGAGCTGGCAGTAGAGTTCAAAGCCGATCTGAGCGATATGGCCGGATTGTTTGGTGCCCAGCAGATTGCCCGCACCACGGATTTCCAAATCCCGCATGGCGATTTTGAAGCCACTGCCCAGAGCGGTGTATTGCTTGATGGCGTGAATGCGTTTGCGGGCGTCGCCCCGGGCCATCATGTCGCGAGGCAGCAGGAGGTAGGCGTGGGCTTTTTGGCCGGCGCGGCCAACCCGACCGCGCAGCTGATAGAGATCGGCGAGCCCGAAGCGATCAGCACGATCAATGAGGATGGTGTTGGCGTTGGGGATGTCGATGCCGGTCTCGATGATGGTGGTGGCCAGTAGCACGTCGGCCTTGCCCTCGACGAATTGGTGCATGACCACTTCGAGCTCGGACTTCTCCATCTGGCCGTGACCGATGGCGATGGTGGCTTCAGGAACCAGGTCCTTGAGTTTTTCTGCCATCTTCTCGATGGACTTCACCCGGTTGTGGAGGAAGAAGACCTGGCCGCCACGCTTCATCTCCTTGCGGATGGCATCGCGGATGATGCGCTCGTCGTAGCCGCAAATGGTGGTGGCTACCGGCAGACGGTTGGGAGGAGCGGTCTCGATGGTCGACATGTCGCGCGCGCCCATCAGAGCCATGTAGAGGGTGCGGGGAATGGGCGTAGCCGAAAGGGTGAGGACGTCAATTTGGGTGAAGAGCTGCTTGAACTTCTCTTTGTGGGCGACGCCGAAGCGCTGCTCTTCGTCGATCACCACCAGACCGAGATTTTTGTAGGAAACGTCGCCGGATATCAGGCGATGGGTGCCGATGACGATGTCCACCGAGCCATCGGCCAGGCCTTCGATGGTTTCACGGATCTCGCTCCGTGTCCTGAAGCGGTTGAGCAAGCGGATGTTGAAGGGGTAGTCGCTCATCCGTTCGCGGAAGGTGCGCCAATGTTGTTCGGCGAGGACAGTCGTTGGTACGAGGATGGCCACCTGTTTGCCACCACTGACGGCCTTGAATGCGGCGCGGATGGCGACCTCGGTTTTGCCGAAGCCGACGTCACCACAGATCAGGCGGTCCATGGCCTGCGGTTGCTCGAGGTCGCGTTTGGCTTCGTCGATGGCGCGGCGCTGGTCGGTGGTTTCGGTGTAGTGGAAGGAGCGTTCGAACTCCCACATCCAGTTGCTGTCGGGTGGATGGGCGTAGCCGGCTTCGTGTTCGCGCTCGGCCTGCACGCGCAGGAGTTGGGCGGCATAGTCGAGAATGGACTTTTCGGCCGACTGGCGGGCGCGTTTCCACGCAGCGCTGCCCAACTTGCTGAGTTCGGGTGTGCGGCCACCCATACCGACGTATTTGCCAACGAGATGGGCTTGTTCAATCGGAACGGCGAGCATGGCGCCATCCTTGTATTCGAGTTGAAGTTCGTCGCCGTCTTCACCTTCTTCGACGCCACAGAATCGGCCGAGGCCATACTCGTAGTGGATAACGAGATCGCCCTCTTCCATCTCCTCGACGGTGGCGCGGACATGGGCCGAGCGGACCTGATCGAGGGTGGAGCGGCGAGCGGCTCCGGGGCTTTGATAGCGACCGAAAAGTTCCTGGGAGGAGAGTAGCGCCAGCTTGAGATCGGGGATGGTGAAGCCGGCCATCAGCTCACCCCTCAGTGGCTTGAGCCCGAGTGCGGTCAGCTCCTTGCCAGCCAGTTCGGTGAAGCGTTGTTCCTCACCCTTGTTCGAAAAGACGATGCCGACCTGCCAATCCTCTTCGCGCCATTCGGCGAGCTGCTGCATGAACTGCTCGCGCCGCTTTTCCTCCATCACGAAGTCGCCGGCCTCAAAGCGGCCGACGGGGTGGTCGTGACTGGCGAAGCTGAAGTCTTCCTCCGTTCCATCTTCCTCGCTTACCGATGCGGTCAGCAGGCGGATGTCACATTCGACGTCCTCTTCATCAATGCCGACGATCAGGTCCTCATCGTAACGGTAACTGGCGACGGTGGATGCCGCTTCGGGCTCTTCGAGTAGGAGATCGAAGTGGGTGAGTTTGCGGGTTGAAGCTTGGGAGTCGGAATCGAACTCGCGGATGCTCTCGAGCTCGGTATCGAAGAACTCGAGTCGCAGCGGGCGAGGGGACTGCCAGGCGAAGAGATCGATGATGCCGCCGCGTACGGCGAACTCGCCGCGCGAGGCGACAGTGGGCACGCGTTGGTAGTCGTGTTGCTTGAGGGACTCTGCGAGTTCCTCGGGATCCAAGGTGTCGCCCACTTGCAAGCTGTGGCGACTGGCGCGTAGCGCCTTGGGGTCAGGTGCGGGATGCTCGAAAGCTTCGCGATCGCAGAGGACCACGCAGTTGGGATTGCGGGCGAGCGCTTCGAGGGTGGCATACCATTCGGCGGCGGCTTCGGGATCAGCGAGGGTGCCTTCACTTGTTTCCGTCGGCGGATCGGGCAGGACGAGGGCTTCGATGCCCCACAACTCCATCTCGGCCGCGAGGCGTTCGCGATGACGCGGGAGTTCGCTGATCAACCAGATTTTGCCGCGTTTTTGAGTCCAAGCGGCGTGACAGAGGGTGGCGCAAAACCACGCGTGGGATGCCTCACAGGCATGCTCCAGGGCGCGTTCATCCCCGCCAGAGGCAGGAGAAGCCAGGCGTGTCGCGAAGTCGGGATGATCGAGGGCCCGGCGGATTAGGTCGTTTACACGAGGTTCGTGTTGACCACCCAGGCCGGGCGCTTTGGCGTCCGGTAAGGCCACGGAGGAGGCTTACGGGTGCTGCACCGAAGATGCAACGGGGATTTTCAGCTTACTGCTCTTCCTTGCGTGGATAATGGCGAATCAATTCGTCGAGGCGGTCCCGCACGGTTTCCGAGGACAACTCGCTGTCGTGGTAAGTGGCCATCATTTCACTCACAACGAAGCCGGTAAGGTCGATGTAGCGGGCCTTCTCCTCCACATTCAGCAACTTGCCCAGCGCGTTCATGGCCAGGGTGTCGAAGCGCTCGAGGATGGCCATGCAGGTTGTCTCGTCCTTGAGTTTGGCGAAATGGGCGAAGTGATCCACCAGCTCGTGGGCGTTCTCTGTCTGCAGGACCCGCACTTTCAGAGGCTCCTGATCGCAGGGCTTGGCCTGAATGGGAGCGGTAAGAAGCGCAAATCCAGCGGCCAGCGCCAATCCAGCGCTCAGATACAGGAGGTGGAGCCTGGTACGCATGGGGTAATGTAGCTTGGTTCGTGCCAGCTCTCAAGTCGGCAGCTGTGGATGCCGTGAAATCGGCCATTTTTCCCACTTATCGGCTTGAGAGCGGGGGATTCCGGGGCAACAGTCTGCGCAGTTCTCCCCCGATGTCTGATTCCAGCACCCTCCACACCGCCTACGATTCCAAGATCGAGGGCAACGTGATCGTCACCCGCGTCGACGCCGCCATGAATTGGATGCGCAAGAACTCGATGTGGCCCATGCCCATGGGCTTGGCCTGCTGCGCAATCGAAATGATGGCCTCTGCCTGTTCGCGCTTCGACCTGTCGCGCTTCGGTATGGAGGTGATGCGCTTTTCTCCCCGCCAGGCCGATGTGCTCATCGTGTCCGGCACCGTCACCTATAAGATGGCTCTCGCGGTCAAACGCATCTGGGATCAGATGCCCGAACCGAAGTGGTGCATCGCCATGGGTGCCTGTGCTTCGAGTGGTGGTATGTATCGCAGCTACGCCGTGCTTCAAGGCATCGATCAACTCATTCCGGTAGACGTTTACATTTCCGGTTGTCCTCCGCGTCCCGAAGCCCTGATCCAAGGTCTGATGAAGGTGCAGGAGAAGATTGAGCAAGAGGAAGCTCTCAAGGATCAGAAGGCCGCCATGGCTGAACACATCAATTAAGTTTTATGTCCGCCGCCAAAGACGCAGAAGTCCTCAAGACGCAGTTCGGTGAAAAGGTCACCGGCGTGTCCGAGTTTCGTGGCGAGCAGACGGTTCAGGTCCAACTCGACGCGCTCCACGACCTTTTGGCCAAGTGCAAGACTGAGCTCGACTACGTGATGCTGCTCGATGTCTCGAGCCTCGATCACTTCGGTGACGATCCCCGTTTCGAAATGGTCTACGAGATCGCCACTCTCGACGACAAGAAGCACCTGCGCATCAAGGCTCTCGTCGAAGAGGATCAGGATGTGCCGAGTGCCACCGACATCTGGTGTGCCGCCGATTGGCACGAGCGCGAGGTCTACGACATGATGGGTATTCGCTTTGCCGATCATCCCAATCTCCAGCGCATCCTCATGTGGGAGGGTTATCCCTACTATCCGCTGCGCAAGGATTTCCCTCTGGCCGGTCGTCCTTCCGACATGCCGGACGTGGCCTTCTCCAAGGCTGCTCCGCTCGAAGGTGGTCCCTTCGTCACCAGTGCTGGAGCCGAGGATACCATCAAGCGTGAGCCGCGTGCTCAGGTGGTGGAGTGATGACCCGCATCACCAGACAGTTCGCCTGTGCGCCTCTGACCCTCGGGCTGTTGCTGATCTGGCTGATTTTGGAAGCGATCAGGGTTCCTGTTTTCGGAGATTCAATTGCCTATTTTCAAGCCTTGGGCTTGTCGCGTTACGGTATGGCGTCCTTGTGTTTATGGGAACCTTTGACCTATGGCCTGATTCATAACGGCTGGATCCACACTCTGATGAATGGTCTGATCCTTTTGTCGGTAGGGTCGCGCATCGAATGGATGCTTGGTGGCCGGAGTGCGGCACTGGTCATACTGGCTGGAACTCTCTTTGGGGGACTCTTCCATTTGGCTCTGAGTGCCAATGTTCTGGTGGGTGGATCGGGCACGGTGTTTGCCCTAGTACTGGCAATGACCACTCTCGCGCCTGAGTCCAGATGGTTGGTTCCTTTTCCTGTTTCCGCCAAGAATCTGGGTCGAGGTTTGCTCAGTGCGACACTGATCTTAGTGATGATCAATCCGTCGCTTGGAATTCCTGGCCTCTCACAACTTGGTGTCAGGCTGGTGGAGGCGGGGCTGGGCAGTCTCTTTGGAATCAGTCATGCCTGCCATCTTGGAGGCGCCGCGGCAGGTTGGCTGCTTGCCCGCTGGATACTCAGGACACGAGTGAGTCTTGAGGAGCTGCAGCGCTCTCGACTTAAGCGGGAAGGTTCTTAACCGGGTGACTTCACCACTTTCTTGAATCCCTTGGGGCCATTCTTGATGGCGTAGCCTGGCGGGATCACACTCGGGTCATCTCGCCATTTGTGACGCCATGAATCGTCCTGCGGTTTGGGTGGCGTGCTGGCGCGATGGTTGTTGCTATGGTGATTGCGGTCCTGCGTGGTGCGATTTTGATGGGTCCGATTGTGACTGTCGTTTCGGTTCTGAGTGGTGCGGTGTTGTGTAGTGCGATCGCGGTGATTTTGGTTGAGGTTGCAGGTCTCGTTTTGGCTGCTGCGGTTGTGGTGGTTGCGATGCTGATTCGACTGGTGGTTGTTGAAGCTCCGATTCCAGGTGTTCCAATGATCTCTCGATTGATGATTCGAGTGATGACGATGACTCGAATGATTGTAGTGATTGCGGTTGGAGTGATGGTTGGAATGCGATCCTGTCCGCAGACCTTTGCACCAAGAATGATTGAGCCGGCTCAGATGAAGATGTCGGTTGCGGTAATCCCGGAGGCTGTGATTCCGCACATGAGTGGGAGCTGCACAGCTGCTGCGTCCCGGATGCCAGCCGTGTGGATGGGGGACTCCGACCACCACAGGAGGACGGAAGCCGGTTGGATAGTAACCTCTCAGCCATGGGCAGTAGTAGGCCTTGCGATGGTAGTCGTAGTAGCTGCGGCAGTGCGGGTCATACCCCCAGCGACTGCTGCTGGTTCGAATGAAGACGGAACTGGAGACGTGGCCGTTGCTGCTGTAACTGACCGAACTCCCGACGGAAGTGCGGGGCCCGTAGCTGTAGGGCTCGTAAGTACAAGAGCTAAGAAAAGCGCCGAAACAGGCGGCAAGCACGGCGAGCAGAGGAAGACGAAGTTGCGCTGTCATGGTCCTGAGACGGCCTCCTGTTGGATTCTATTCAATGGCGGTTGAAATATTCTGGGCGATTGACAGTCCGAAGGCCTCCACGGTTAATGCCCTCATTCTCATGAGTGATCTCCAAAGCCCCATTCTGGTGACCGGAGGAGCCGGCTATATCGGTTCGCATACCGTCCACCTTCTCGCCAATCAGGGTCGCAAGGTGGTGGTCCTCGATAACATGGTCTTTGGCCATGATCAGGCCATCATCGACTCCGAAGTGGAGTTGGTGAAGGGAGATGTGGGAGATCGGGAGCTGTTGCGGTCACTGTTTGAAAAGCATGGCTTCGGAGCAGTGATTCATTTTGCGGCCTTCGCCTATGTCGGTGAGTCGGTCACCGATCCACTGAAATACTATGACAACAACACTGCTGAGCCGATTAGACTGTTGCAGGTGATGCAGGAGTTCGGCTGCAAGGTCTTTGTATTTTCTTCAACTTGCGCGACCTATGGGCTGCCGGAATCCATTCCCATCACCGAGAACAATCCTCAGGATCCCATCAATCCCTATGGCCGTAGCAAATTGATGGTGGAGTGGATCCTTAAGGACTGCGATCAGGCCTGGGGCTTGAAGAGCGCTTGCCTTCGTTACTTCAATGCCAGCGGTTGTGCGGCTGACGGCCGGATCGGTGAGGATCATCAGCCTGAAACCCATCTGATTCCCCGGGTGCTGATGGCCCTGACTGGTGAGATCGACAAGATTGAGATCTTCGGCACCGACTATGATACGCCAGATGGGACCTGCATCCGCGACTACATTCACGTCGAAGATCTTGCAGATGCCCACGCCAAGGCTCTAGACCATCTTAGCGATGGAGGAGACTCGCTCCGTTGCAATTTGGGAACCGGTGTTGGTGTCTCGGTGAAGGAGATCATTGCTGCGGTGGAGGAAGTCACTGGAAAAACCGTGCCTCTCAGTTACGGTCCTCGACGCGCCGGCGATCCTGACTCTTTGGTGGCAGATCCTGCACGGGCGAAGCAGGTCCTGGGTTGGGAGGCGACTCACAAGGATGTGAGAGATATGGTCGATTCCGCTTGGAAGTGGGTTAGCCAGCAACATGGCGGGCATTACCCACCCAATGAGGGTTGAATCAGCCCATCTAGAGGTTTTGGCAGCTACCTGTAGCTATCAGATACAGGTTGGATGCCCCAATTATAGGGCTGTAATTGCGATGTATGGACATTTTCGCTTGCGATGGCATGGCCCTCGGCGCAAATTGTCATGAACATATGGATCCTAGAATCATGCAATTTTCAGAGAAAACCATGGCTCGGCCTTCGTTCAAGCATTCCCGTGGTTTCTCACTGGTCGAAATGCTGGTGGTGATTGCTGTGGTCTCGATTTTGATGACGGCCGCTGCCGTTGGTATCAATGGTCTCGGCGGCAAGGGAGTCACCAGCGCCGTGGCCACCACCGAAGCCATTTTTGATGAAGCGCGAGCGACTGCCAAGGCGCGCAGCATTCGCTCCTGCGTTCTGGTGGCACGAGCACTGACCAACAATCCTTCCGATGATCTCCGTCGTGTGATTGTCGCCTATGAAGAGGTGGATCCCGCCACAGGCGAACCCACATCGGGGCCTGAGGTCAGCCCAGAAGATATTACCTGGGAATTATCCAGCCGTGGCACGGTGCTGCCCGAAGGAGTTTATTTCAGTGAAACTTTCAGCCACCTTGATCATCAGGGTGCCACTGGAGATGTCCGCACAGTTATCCTTGCGAATGCAAAAACCAACTATCAGGGCGAATATTTCATGTATCCCTTCAACAGCGAAGGGGTCTGCATGGATCCCGGAACGAGTTTTGTGATCGGTAAAGGTTCCCGCATCAATACTCAGCCAGCAACTCAATCGCCACCGAAGATCATTGGTAGTGCCCGCCGTGATTTCGGTGGTTTTGTGATCTGGAGAAATGGTGGGACTTCCGTGTTCCGCAACACCGAGCAAATCTCAAATTCATTTCCTCTGCCTGGCCAACCCTTCTAATGATGAAAGCCTTTTCCCATAAAACCACCAAGGCATTCCCCGTCCAGCCCGCCCGGGGCTTCAGCCTGATTGAAACCGTCATCGCCATTGGTGTCGTGGCGGTCTTGCTTTCCGGCTTTTTGATCGTCTTTGCTCCTGCAGCCAAGGGCATCAAGGATTCCATCAACAGCAAGAGTGCAGCTCGCTTGGTCAACACCCTCGAACAGGAGTTGGTCAGCCTGCGTGGTGCTGCTCAGACCACCGAGTTCTCCACCGGCTTTGATAAGGCCTTCGAGTACATCAAGGATTCGAATCAGGCCGGGACCGCAATCCTCGTCTACAAATATCGCGCCAGTCTGAGTGTCAACCGCGCCAGTGATGGAACGCCAGAGCCGGTGGCATCGCTGAACAATCAGATTCCCGGCCAAGATTATGTGGTGCGCAACATGATGCGGCGCGTTGGAGATCCTGAATTCACCCTCGATATACCGGCCATCGAAGGGCCGGTCTACGTGGTCAAATGCACACAACTGGTCAACAATGCCACTGGTGAATTGGTCAACGGTACACCAGGTGAGATTTCGAATGCAGACGATCCATTGACCACTCAGGATGAGTCCACCCAGCAAGCGAACAATTCTGGTGAATACAACCGGGCGGTGATCCCCTTCGTCGCTGATTTTTACAGTCTGCCATCCCGATCCACAGGCTTCTTCAGCAGCCAGTTCGGCACCCTTTTCCCCAATTTGTCACGGCCAGCCTTCTCTCGGAACCTCGCAGTCCGTCGCTGACTTCATCACTCTAGATTCCTTTCATGAAAACCCATCCATCTCATTCCCGCCGCAAGGGTTTCACCATCCTTGAGTTGATGGTGGCAATGACCATTACCGCGATCATCGTTGGGGTGTTGGTGACCATTACCGGCACGGCTATCGACACATGGAACAACAGCCGCAATGAGTTGCGTGCCGCACGTCAGGCTGAGGCCATGATCAATATCATGACGAAGGACTTGGAGTCCTTGGTTGTCCGTAGCGACCGGCCTCAAGAGTGGCTGTCCGCGATTCAGGATGACGATGCATTGAATCCTTCCGGTGCAGGCGACGCCTCTGCATCCAATGCCATCCGCATGATCTTTTTCACTGCAGCGACCGATCGCTACAATGGTCAGGTAGGCATTACTGGTCAGGATCTGGGAGGAGACATTTCCTGTGTGGGTTACCGCCTCGCTTGGAAAGATCCAATTTCTTCAAACGATGATGACTTTCCGACTTTCGTTCTGAGCCGGCATCTGGTGGATCCGAATCTTACCTTCCAAACCCTGCTGGGCCAGACGAACGGCGACACTCTAGACAACGTCTTTGATGCTGCTTACGGAACTCGGTTTGATGAGGATCGCAACTTTGTTTGCGAGAATATCTATCAGTTCACTACCGTCTTTCATATTGATATTCAGGATCCTGTGACCGGTCTGGAAACCCGTATGGTGAGTGTCAGCTCCAATTCCAATGGTAAGCAAGTGATTCAGGTCAAACACAACGCCATTGAGGCGCGTGATTCCATCAGCGATGCTAACGGAGATCCTGATCTTCTTAATGGTGTGCTGACCGCCGTGGAAGTATCCGTTACAGTGCTGACGGATACGGCGATTTCCCAGCTGCGTTCCAACGCCAATTTGCCCAACACTCCCAATTTCGACGATTGGCTGGCGAAGAACAGCTACTCCTTCTCGCGCCTGATTCAGGTGCCTCGCAAGTAAGGGCTTGGTGTTTTATAGCGCACCGAAGCGGCGGTGGCGTCGCTGGTATTCCTCGACGGCTTCGAGCAGATCGCCCTTGCGGAACTCGGGCCAGAATTTCTTCACGATCACGATCTCAGCGTAGCTGATCTGCCACAGCAGGAAGTTGGAGACGCGCATCTCGCCGGAGCTGCGCACCAATAGGTCGGGGTCTGGAATGCCGCGGGTCTGGAGATGCTCGGCAAAGGTCTCGCAGTTGATGGCGTCCACATCAAGTGAGCCCTCGGCAACCTTGCTGGCAATCGACCGGGTGGCGGACACGATTTCCTCACGGGCGCCGTAGGACAGGGCGAGCACCAGAGTCATGGCGTCGTGGTCCGCGGTCTCGGTCATGATGGTCTGCAGTAGCTTCTGCGTTTTGTCCGGCAGACGGTCCAACTGGCCGATGGCGACGAGGCGGATGTTTTGTTCGTGGAGCTCCTTGTGCTTCTCCTTAAGGAAGCGGTCGAGCAGGCTCATCAGCGCATCAACTTCCTCCGAAGGGCGGTTCCAGTTTTCCGAAGAGAAGGCGTAGAGAGTGAGGTAATCGATGCCGAGTTCAATGCAGGCCTCGGTGACTTCACGCACTGATTCCGCACCGGCACGATGGCCTTCACGGCGCGGCAGGCCACGCTCCTTTGCCCAGCGCCCGTTGCCGTCCATGATGACGGCGACGTGGCGGGGAATGTCCGGATAGTCGGGCATGTTAAGGATCGTGACTTAAACGACCAGGGTCTGAGTGCGGTCGGGGCCAACGCCGACGAAGGCGATGGGGGCGCCACATAGTTCACTCAGGCGCGTGAGGTAGCCTTTGGCGTTTTCCGGAAGCTGATCGTAGCTGGTGCAGGCCGTGGTGTCGGTCTGCCAGCCGGGAAGTTCTTCGTAGATGGGAGTGGCGCGATCCCAGGCCGAGCGATCAGCGGGTGGCAGTTCGTGGGTGGTGCCATCGATGTCGTAGCCGGTGCAGATCTTGAGGGTCTCGTATTTGTCGAGGCCGTCGACGTTGGTGACGGCTAGCCCCGTTACGCCATTGACCATGCAGGCGAAGCGCAGCAATACAGTATCGAGCCAGCCGCAGCCGCGGGGACGGCCGGTGGTGGCGCCGAACTCACGACCAAGGCCGTGGAGGTATTCGGAGAGGGCTTCGTCGTCGGTGGGGAAAGGGCCTGCGCCAACGCGCGTGGTGTAGGCCTTGCAGACTCCAATCACTGAATCGATGGCAGTGGGTGGAAGGCCGGAACCGGTGCAGGAGCCGCCGGCAGTGGTGTTGGACGAGGTGACGAAGGGGTAGGTGCCGAAGTCGATGTCGAGGAAAGTGCCTTGGGCTCCTTCGAAGAGTAGGTTCTTGCCATCCTTCCAGGCCTTGTGAACCACCGGGATGGTGTTGGTGAGGTGGGGTTTGAGGCGTTCGAAGGCGGTGTAGATCTCCTCGATCACGGCGTCGGCCTCGAAAGTCTGGAGGTCGAAGCGGGAGAGCACTTCATTGGCTTCAACAAGGCGACGCTTGATCATCTCACAGGCGAAGTCGCGGTCGAGCAGATCGGCCATGCGCAGGCCGCAGCGGTTGACCTTGTCGGCGTAGGCTGGACCGATGCCGCGTTTGGAGGTGCCGATTTTCTTGTCACCGAGAGCTGCCTCGCGGGCGGCGTCGAGTTCCTTGTGGAAGGGAAAGACCACGTGGGTGCGGTCGGAAATGAGAAGTTTGTCGGGCGTGATCGAGATGCCCTGTTCCTCAATGCGTTCGATTTCGCTGACAAGGCCGACGGGGTCACAGACCACACCGTTGCCGATGACGTTGATCTTGTTGTCCCAGAGGATGCCGGAGGGGAGGAGGTGGAGCACGTATTTGGTGCCCTTGGCGATCACGGTGTGGCCGGCGTTGTTGCCGCCCTGACCACGGATCACCACGTCGGTGGTTTCGGTCAGGTAGTCGACAATCTTGCCCTTGCCTTCATCGCCCCATTGGAGGCCGGTGATGATGGTGTTCATGTGGGGGATTACTTGGTGGATTCGATCAAGTCAGCGAACTCCTTGAAGAAGTAGGCGGCGTCGTTGGGGCCAGGAGCGGCCTCGGGGTGATATTGCACGCTGAAGACCGGGTGGGTCTTGTGGCGCATGCCCTCGACGGTATTGTCGTTGAGGTTGATGTGGGTGACCTCGACGTCATCAGGCAGTGAGTCGGGATCGACCGCAAAGCCGTGGTTCTGGGAGGTGATCGAAATCTTGCCGGTGCGCAGGTCCTTGACCGGCTGGTTGCCGCCGCGGTGGCCGAACTTCAGTTTGAAGGTGGATCCGCCCAGCGCGTGCGAGAGGATCTGGTGGCCGAGGCAGATGCCGAAGATCGGGACCTTGCCTAGCAGGTCGCGGATCTCGCCGTGAATGTAGTCCAGCGCATCGGGATCCCCAGGACCATTCGAGAGGAAGACGCCATCAGGATTCTTGGCGAGCACATCGGCGGCGGGGGTGCGTGCCCCGACCACGTCGATCGTGAAGCCGTGCTGCCGCAGGTTGCGGAGGATGTTGTGCTTGATGCCAAAGTCGTAGGCGACGATGTGATACTTCGGCTCGGGGAGGGGGAGGAACTGCTCGGTCCCGTCG
>CAZIPY010000171.1:0-8987 GCA_964541125.1 uncultured Luteolibacter sp.
ATACGGCGTGGCCTTCTCAGTGGATAACAATGCCGACATGGGCGACAAGGCCCGCCTGGTCATGATGGTGGAAGGCGCCATGAGCGGCTGGAACCGCGGCAACCAGAACTTCCGCAACTTCCCCAACACCCTCAAGCTGCCTTGGGGTGGCCGCCACGAAACCCCGTGGATGAGCGAACTCTGGTGGGAGATGGAAGCCAAGAACCGTCCGGAGGCCATCCTCCCACCCATCGCCCATGTGTCAGTCGGCCCTTCCGGTTTGGCTTACAACCCGGGCATTGGTCTCAACAAGAAATGGGACGACCACTTCTTCGTCTGCGACTACACCGGCGGTAATAGCCAGACCATCGGCTTTAAGGTCGCCCCCAAAGGAGCCTCCTACGAGATGGTGAACGACGAGACCTTCGTAAAGGGCTTCCTCAACACCGACGTCGAGTTCGGTTACGACGGCAAGGTCTACATCTCTGACTTCACCGGTGGCTGGAAGACTTATGAGTTCGGCACGGTCTTCGTTTTTGAAGATCCCAAGGAGACCGCCAAGTCGGTGGTCGCCGAAGTGAAGAGCCTCTTCGCTGCCGGCTTCGACCAACGCTCGCCCGAAGAGCTCGCCAAGCTCCTCAAGCATCAGGACCTCCGAGTGCGTCAACGCGCTCAGTTCGCTCTCGCCACCAAGATCACCAACCGCGTGCACTTCATGAGCGCGGTGAACACTAAGGAAAACCCCCTCACCACCCGCCTCCATGGTCTGTGGGGTCTCGGCCAACTCGCCCGTCTACAGAAGGATGCCCAATCCGCCGCCACTTTGGTGGAGCTGACCAAGGACAGCGAATGGCGCATTCGCAGCCAGGCCGCTCAAGCTTTGGGCGATGCCAAGATCACCAGCAGCCGCGAAGCTCTCACGGCTCTCTGCTCCGACAAGAACCTCAACGTCCGCATGCTCGCTGCCACCGCTCTCGGCAAGGTCGGCAAACCGGAGGACGTCGCCACGCTCATCAAGGTACTCGAGGAAAACACCAGCGGTGACGACTACCTTCGCCACGGAGCCATCCACGGTCTGCGTCTCATCGTCGAATCCACCGGCAGCACCGAGGAGTTGATGAAGCACAAGGATCACGCCTCCAAGGAAGTTCGCCTCGGTCTGATCATCACCCTGCGACATCTGCGTGATCCCAACATCGCCCACTTCCTCGAAGACAAGGAACCCGCTCTCGTCATCGAGACCATCCAAGCCATCAACGACAACTACATCGAAGGTGCGCGCGCCAAAGTCGCCGCCAAGACCGATTGGCTCGGAAAGTCAGAGAGCCCCATCGACTACCGCATCATCAATGCCATCTTCCGCATTGGTGACCCCAAGAGCGTGAAGACCCTTCTCGAATTTGCGTCCAATCCAGAGCTTCCCGAGCTGACCCGCGTGGAATGCCTGTTCCAACTCAGCCGCTGGGAAAAACCGCCCAGAGGGGATCACACCACCGGCAAAATCCGTCCCCTAACCGGTGATCGCAGCCTAGAGGCCCTCAAACCCGAAATCAAAACGCAGCTGGCGGCCCTTCTGAAGAAAGCAGAAGGCGAAGTCCTCGCTCAGGCCCTCACCACCGGCCAGCAATTCGGAGTGACTCCCGACATCGAGACCCTGCGCGAGCAGTTCCTCAACGAGAAGAATCTACTCAAGGTTCGCCAAGCCGCCCTCAAGAGCCTGACCAAGGAGACCAACCAGGCGTTGATCAATACGCTCAACACCACCGTGAAGTCGAAAGATGGCGAGATCCGTAAGGCTTCACTATTAGCCCTCGCCAAGGCCTCCAAACCTGACGCTATCCGCGAATGCAAACGCATGCTGGCTGAGAAAAAGGTCTTCGACGGCCAGGTGGCCATGCAGGTGCTCTCCGGCATCGGCGGCAAGGAGTCCGCTGCCATCATTCAGGGTGCGATGGAAAACATTAAAGACGCCCCGCTCGGCATCCAACTCGACATCATCCAAGCAGCAGAGAAGCGCAAGGAGAAGGGTATCCAGGCAGCCCTCGAAGCCTACAACAGCAGCCTCGACGCCAAAGACCCTCTGGCTGCCTTCCGCGTCACTTTGGATGGCGGAAATGTCGGTGCCGGCCGCCGCGTGTTCTACCGCCATGGAGCCGCTCAATGCCAACGGTGTCACCTAGGCGAGAAGGGCCGCCAAGGTGGCGTTGCCGGACCCAACCTCGGTGCCGCCAAGAAACCCTACGACATGGAATATCTGCTGGAGTCGCTCATTGTCCCCGGCGCCCGCCTCTCACCCGGCTACGGCGTGGTCTCCATCACCAAAAATGACGGCAGCATCGTTGCCGGCATGCTGTTGGAAGACGGCAAGGACACCGTCACCCTCGCCGACATCACCACTCAGGAACGCACCGAGCACAAGCGCAGCGACATCAAGAGCATGACCAGCGCCATGTCCACCATGCCTGCCATGGGCCAGATCCTGAAGAAGCGCGAAATCCGCGATCTGCTGGCGTATCTGCAATCGCTCTCGCCGAAGAAGTAGAAGCCTACTTTCAAGTCAGAGACGCGCTGATAAAGTTGGGATCGAATTTTGCGGGCAGCGAAAAACTATCCGCCAAGTCATCCAGATACTTCTGGCAATCAGCCGAGGCGCTTTCCTCCGTGAAGAGATACCCCGGCAAGGTATACAGCTTGCGCGTTTTGCCTGTTCCGGCATCCACGATCATGATGGACCACTTCCATCGGGCCTCAACCCGGTTGTGATGCAACCTGGCATGATGCCGGGTCAATTGACCCACAAAGGTTGAGGTTTCAGGGATGTGCACCCGCGCAGTCGTCCAAGCCCAACATCGAAATACACACTCGCGGCGCACGGCATCGGCAACAAATTGAAATGGCAGGATGTGGAGGCGCATCATCCAAATAGCTCCCATAAAGAACAATCCCATCAACAAACTGAACAAGATCACGCCACTCATCATGGGAGTATCACCTCCGGAGCCCAAGACACCTACGGCCGACATGACGGAAGCCACCAGGAACGCCACACCAAACCCAAAAATGATGAGCCCGACACCGAAGTTAACGAGCCTCTGCCATGCCTTTGGGGTCGGAAATGTGAGCAGTTTGGACACATCAAGAGATTGGACAATTGAAATAGACTCCGCGACTACATAAGCATTTGAAGTTTATACGGGCACAATCCTGAATGAGAGCGAGTATCGCAATCCACTGCCCATCTACACTCAACTTCAGTGAAGAAGCAGGCAAGACAGCTTGGGGTGCTGGATTCTCGACATGAGCCTGCTTCAGCTATTATCTTGTAGGGTATGCGCACCCTATGGATGAACGTCGGCATTTCAGTCGCCATACTGAGTCTAGGCCTCAGCATCATTGCTTCCGGAGAAGTCTACAAACCCACATACAATGTGGGTGAGTTTCTAAGAGGCTTCAAAAAGGCCTACGAAAGCAATGACGCGGAATGGCTGAAGTCAGCCGTCGACCGCGAAGGCATCATCAAGGAAGAGCAGCCCTATTACGATCTGATCCTCACGCCCAATGAGTCGTATCAATTGCGAGGCAACCCATCCATAAGGTTTCAATACTACTCTTATAACATGGCGCCCAACTCGAAATCAAAGATCGAGGTTGAGCCTACTATCCCCATCGATTTCAAGATCGATTACCAATTGGGCGGTCTCAGCATTTCGCTCCCTTGCGGCCACAGAGACGGAAAGATTTTTATCTGCGGCGTTCGCAAACTGAATCTTGATCGCCAGCCAGATAACAACTCCAGATTCAAGGAGTCTGACAGATACACTCCCACCTCAAACCTCAGCGAGTTCTCACACGTTTACCGGCGAGCCGTGATTGATAAGGATGTGGAGTTCCTCAACTCCATGATCGATCCGAAAGGCAAAAAACCAATTGGACTCCACCCAGATGAGATATGGATCCATTCCTTAGGAATCGATTGGTGGGGACATTTTGGTTACTACATCGACATGGGTAATGGAAAATTGGGTAATTACTCCATCCCTTGCGACTTTGTAATGAATGTAGGAAGGGGCCGAATCAGCCATGGTATCCCCTGCGGTTATCGTGACGGCAAACTCTACATTTGCGGGATGAAGCCGGGCTGGAAGCCCGATCCAGATACGCTTCTTTCAGAAGAAGAGTTCAAACAAATTCAAAATGGCTGGAACCGCGATAATTACGGACCCATTGATTTACTTAATGACAAAATTGAGAACATCCGCATCAAGGGAAACCTCAATGAAGCCTTACTGAAGGATGCAGCATCACACCTCAGCTCCAGAAGCCACGAATTGGATACTCTTGAAATCGACCCACTCAAAAAAGGCCTGAACATCCTCATCCGAAGCGAACAACTCAGTCAGCGCAAGACCCCCAAGTTGAATTTTGACGGCACGCTCCGCAACGCACTCGATCTCCTAACTCAAGCAACGCAGACCCAATGGCACATCAGGTCGTATGGCATCATCATCACAGACAAACAGGATCCTGAGCCGGCAACACTGACCCAAGTCTTCAAGAAGCTCGATCAGATCCACTTCACTGATGTGAAGTCAGAGAAAACAACTCTCATTAAAATCTGCGAAAACCTCACTTCACTCAGCAACAAGCGTGACCAGACGGGCTTGAAACCTACAGGAGTTGAGATTCAGGCAATGGGAGCTATCGCCAACAAACCGATCCATCCACTCCATCTGCGCAACATCAGCCTCCACGGAGCTATTCGCGCAATCGCCGAAGTGTCCGGCACGGATTTCAAAGTCTCTGGAAACACCGTGACCTTCATTCCCAAACCAAAGAAGTGAGCCCCACGGGCTTGTGCCTCGTGCTCCGTTATGGATCCTTCCTCAACCTTTGGGCCACGTTAGAAAGGAGAGGCTCTCGTCTCGGAATGAAGCCCAGCCCTTTACGAATACGGATGTAGGCAACCCAGCCACCAAAAAAGGGAATCCTATATATCCTCTTTAACTTATTGCCTTCCGCGGAAGTCGGCCAACTCACACGAGCCGGCGCCCAAAAACAGATCATCATCCATATCACGACCACAAGCATCGACACAAACATAACCAAACCAATTAGGTCACCAGCTTCAAACTCGATACCGCCAACAACATTCACCCAAACAAATGTCGTTAACACAATGATGTGCACCAACACAAAAAGAGCATCCAGAAGGTAAAGCAGCACTCTCATTGTTTGTTTGGTAATGATACTAGCCCTTCGTCTTAACGATTGAGGCCACCCGGCCGCAGGGCGCGCCAGATAGCTAACCTAGAAGCTACCAGACCACTCAGAACCGTCAACTGCGCGGCGGGTAGCGGTCGGGCGCGCTGACTTGTTCTGCAATATTTGCAACTTTGCTAGCCAATAACGGGAATAAACACCACTTCGTTCTCCTTTATCACCGCTCGAGTATGACTGGCACTACACAGATATTCGATAAGACAAGCCAATGGGACATTTCTCACCGTCAGAGCAACCTCCACTTCGGCATTAGTGATAGATTTAAGCATCGTGAATCGAATATTCTCAGCTCCATCAATGCCACGAGATATTTTCTCAAGCTCCTGAATCAATTCCTCTGCGGTCTTCGCCTCAATGTGGACTTTCGGAGCTTTTAAATTGCACAATAAGCCCAAGGTCTTCCAATCACCAACCTGGAGGTTTTGAATTATGTGGATATGGCGATCATCAACATCCCCTGCTATTTTTTCTCCCTCTGCATATAAACATGGGAGAAAAACTATGATAGCGACTAACAATCGGCATATTTTCATTTTTCAGCAGAACATTGTTTTTTATGAAACCTTTTGAGTTTGGGCGTAGGACATAAAACCAGTTCAGGTATAACTGTTATATCCAACCCGAAAGGAAGGGCAAGTCTGGGTCATAGTGGAGAGGTAGGGACGCCTCTCCGAGGCGTCCGTTGTTATGGATGCGGAATCATTGCCCTTAGCCTTCCCGATTACAGCCTGTAGACATACGGACGGCTCGGAGAGCCGTCCCTACCTACACGGGTGAGCAATTCCGGCTCCTATTTCGCTCCCAGGATCACGTCACACTCAGGAAGCGCTTCCTTGATCTTGGCAACTCCCGCCTCGGTGACCTTGGTCTGCCAGAGGTAGAGCTTCTTCAGCTTGGGCAAGGTGGCCAGTTTGGCTGCACCAGCATCGGTGACTTCGGTGCCGTAGAGGTTGAGCGACTCGAGTTCGGAGAGAGCCACGATCGTATCAATTGAAGCATCGGTGATCTTGGTCTGACCGAGGCGCAACATCTTGAGCTTGCTTGCATCCTTCAGCTTACTCACCGAACTGTCACCAATGGTGGTGGCACTGAGGTCGGCGCTGACGAGATGAGGGACAGCTGGCGCGAAGTCACCAAATTCCGTGTCACCCATCTTGGCGCGCAGAGAAACTGCGGAGAGCACCACACCGGTGCTCTTCTGACTCTCGAAGGTCAGAGTGCCGGGATACTTGTCGGTGAGCTTGGCGATCATATCGACCACCGCCTTGTCGGGGCCAGTAGGCTTCTTGGCAGCAGTTCCACCACCATCCTTTGGCTTCGGAGCTTCAATAGTTACCAGTTTGGAGACGATAGCTTCGATCTCGGCAGGCATTTCGGCCTCGGAAACCTTCTGGTCGGGGCTGGCACCGGACTCAACCCACCAGCGGATCACGGCAAGCTCATCATCAGTGATGTCGGTCTTACCTTCGGGCGGCATGTGTTCTTCGTCGTCCACGGGAAGCTCCATGCGAACGATGATGTTACTGCCCTCGATATCACCCGGAACAACACCTGCACCTTCCTTGCCACCCTTCACGAGCAGGTCGTAGGTCTCCATGTTGTACTTGCCCTTCATCTTGCCCGTCTTGTGGCACTGAACGCATTTGTTCTCGAAGATGGGCTGGATAACGTTGGCGTAAACTTCAGGTGCAGCGACAGGCTTGGTCGGATCCGTGCCGTCCTCGCCATTACCCCTCTTCTTATCGAATGGGCCATACTTGGTGATGAAACCCTCTCCATGGGTCATGGTGCCACCGTCGTGACTGGTGAAGAACATAATGCCGACGGAGAGCAATAGCGGCAATTTGTAAGCCATTGGATTCCACCCACTGACCACGGTCCACTTCTTGAGGATGGCCACCAGGATGACTGCTGCAGCGAAGATGGTTCCGCCCCAAAGGTGGCGCTCACCGAGGTCGCCGTAGGCGCCATCACCATTAAACCAGAGCATGTAACCGCAGATGACTGCACCAATCGAACTCCAGACACCGAGAGCCAGTGGCAGGCCCACTCCGGTCTCATTGCGGCAGGTACCGCGCAGACAGCTGCTGATCTCCTGCAGGAGAACGAGAATGAAAATGCCGATCGGCAGGTGGAGCAGCAGCGGGTGGAATTGGCCCATCCACTTGGCCATATCTGGCATGGATGCATGATCCTTGAAGATGGGAACCACCGGCAGAAGCAGCAAAAGCACGATGCCGACGGCGCCAATAATGGTCAGGGTCCAAGGTTTTTGGGCGGAGGGAGATTCAGTAGGGGTGTCTGCCATGGTGTTGGAATTGCTGTGATTACGAGGAATCTGGGCGTGATCTTCCAAATATGCCCCGTCCATGCAATACCGGTCTTGCTCGATCCTGTGCATCATTTATGCAGGTGGCATGAGCTCCGTCCCGCCCGTTGCCCTGACCATTGCCGGATCCGACTGCTGTGGAGGAGCGGGCATTCAGGCCGACCTCAAGACCTTCCAGCATTTTGGGGTGCATGGGCTGACCGCCGTGACCTGCGTGGTCTCCGAGACCCCTAAGGTGGTGGAGGCGGTACATGCGGTGCCTGTAGACGTCATTGAGAGCCAGGTTTCCCTGCTTCTGAGGAGCTATCCGGTGGCCGCCATCAAGACTGGCATGCTGCACAGCCGAGAAGTCATTGAGGCCGTGGCCCGCTGCTTGGTGGAACACCCGAGCATCCCGGTGGTGGTGGATCCGGTCATGGTCGCCAGCTCCGGCAGCCCACTGATCGAGGAAGGCGCAGTTGAGGCCTACCGCGAGCACCTTTTTCCTGAGGCCACCCTCATCACCCCAAACCTGCATGAGATCGAGGTCCTGCTGAGAACCTCCGTCGGCGACCTTGAGACCCTCGAGCAGACCGCCCTGCAGCTAGCTCTGGAGACGGACTCGGCGGTTCTGGCCAAAGGAGGACACCTTGATGAAGAAGAGGATTGCACCGACATCCTCGCCATGGGCGACGAACTCAGTCACTTCAGCCATCCACGCCTGCCCGATGCCGATACCCACGGCACCGGCTGCACACTCGCCGCCGCCATCGCCGCCAATCTCGCCCTTGGTGAAGAGCTCGAATCGGCGGTATGCAATGCCAGCGACTATCTCGCTGCGGCCCTCAAGAGTCGTTACACCTTCGACCACCCTGAAGCGATTCAGGCACTGAATCAGGGCACAGATCGGAAATCACTCGACTCCTAGTGAATGCTACGGTTTTCTTAGGCAATTCGATTTTCCATGTCCCTCTCTGATCCTACTCAGCCCAGCAAAGCAGGCCAATACTCGCGCCGCGGCTTCCTGGCCCTCTCCGCCGGCACTCTGGCCAGTTGCGCCGGCAGCCATCACGGCGCCAGTACCGGTTCGCACATCGATCCGCGTACCAATCGCGTGATCCCGCACAATCCCAACATGCGGATCAGCTCGA
Source organism: uncultured Luteolibacter sp. (assembly GCA_964541125.1). Classification (GTDB taxonomy): domain Bacteria; phylum Verrucomicrobiota; class Verrucomicrobiia; order Verrucomicrobiales; family Akkermansiaceae; genus Luteolibacter. The sequence continues at coordinate 8,719 of CAZIPY010000171.1, forward strand.
ACTTCCCGCGCTACAATCAGGACATGACTCATCGCAAGTGTCTCGTGAGCGACAAATACATCGCGATGACCTTCGACGATGGCCCCCACCCCGCCAACACTCCCCGCCTGCTAAGCATGCTGCGCGAGCGCAACATCAAGGCCACCTTCTACGTGATTGGACAGAGCGTATCCGCTCACCCCGGCGTTCTCAAACAAACCGTCGACGAGGGTCACGAGATCGGCAACCACACCCAGACCCACCGCCTACTCACCCAACTCGGCGACGAT
>CAZIPY010000172.1:0-20319 GCA_964541125.1 uncultured Luteolibacter sp.
CTCCTTGGGCAGGGTCGCGATCTTGCCACGGCTGACGTGGACCTCACCCTCGGTGCCGATGAAGCGGATCATGGCCGGGCTGGGCTTGCGGTCGCGGTAGACGGTGATGCCGTCGCCATACTTGAACTGATCCCACTCAGCACCCTCGTAACCTTTCGGCACAAACTCGACCGGTCCAGTGTCGTCGCGACCTAGGGCCCACTGAATGATGTCGTAGTGGTGGGCACCCCAATCACCGAGCTTGCGGGAGCCGTATTCCCAGTAGCAGCGCCAGCCACCACCGTAGTTGCCCTGCACGCGGTGATCGGAATATTCGTAGAAAGGAGTGGGGCCAAGCCAGCGATCGTAGTCGAAGCCTTCAGGCACCGGCTTAACGTCTTCCTTTTCAGGCGGCTGGCGGAAGGAACCAAGACCGGCGTAGATCTCCTTGATCTCACCAATCTTGCCGTTGCGCACCAGGTTGGCAGCGATCCGGAAGTGCTGAGAGGAACGCTGTTGGGTACCCACCTGAACGATGCGTCCGTATTTCTCCTCGGCTTCGCGCATGAGGAAGCTCTCCTCCATAGTGAGGGTCATGGGCTTCTCAACGTAGACATCCTTGCCGGCCTTCATGGCGGCGAGAGCAACACCGGCGTGCCAATGGTCGGGCGTAGTCACGATGACCGCATCCACATCCTTGTTGGCGATGATCTCTTCGTATTTGGAGGTTTCCAAGAATCCCTTGTGGCCACCCTTGCGAAGTCGGTCACCAGCCTTCTTGAGCTGCCAAGGCTTCACGTCACAGACGCCGATGGGCTGGCATTCCTTGTGGCCACTGAAGGTGCCGAGGTGGCCGCCTGAAATCAGGCCCATGCCGACAAAACCGATGCCGATGCGGGAGTTGGCGCCTGCCTTGTCCTTGTTGCCAAGGGTTTCGGCTTTGACGATGTTGGGGCCGACCACAGCGCCCGCTGCTGCGGCACCAAAGGTGGTCTTGAGGAAACGACGGCGAGAGGGAGACTCAGATTTCGATGGGTTCATGATGATCGGATAAATACTCCTCTCATCCTTGTCATCTGTCGCCTCAGTGCAAGATGGATTTCAATCGCTCAGCTCCAGCCACGCATCCATGCCGCCTTCAACGTTCACAGCCCCCGGCAGGCCGTGTTCTTCAAGAAACTGGCAAGCCCTGGCGGAACGCCCGCCCGCCTTGCAATGGACGTAAATCGTGGTGTCCTTGGGCAGATCGACGCACTTTTCGGGTAGCTCGGCCAAGGGAATGAGTTGTGCCCCCTGGATGTTGGCAACTTCGTATTCCTCGGGCTGGCGGACGTCGATGAGGATGCCATCGAGGCCGGCGGCAAGCTTGTCTTTGAGTTCCTGGACGGTGATGCTATTCATGGATTCGGGAGTGGTGCAGGTGATGGAAGCACGGGTTTCGGCATTGTCCACGCTTTCGATCTCCGGGTTTTCGCCGCAAAGGCGGCATTGAGGATCGGCGTGGAGCTTGATCTGGCGGAAGGATGTCGTAAGGCCGTCGTAGATGGTGAGTTTACCCAACGGAACTTCTCCGATGCCGAGGATGAGCTTGATCGCCTCCATCGCTTGCATCGAACCGATAATGCCGGGCAGCACGCCCAGCACCCCAGCTTCGGCACAGGAGGGAATGCTTCCCGGTTCAGGCATGTTGGGCAACAGGCAGCGGTAGCAAGGGCCGCCGAGGTGTGGAGCAAAGACCGTGCATTGGCCTTCGAAACGATGGATGGCGCCGTAGACCACGGGTTTCTTCAAAAGGTAGCCGGTGTCGTTGGTGAGGAAGCGCGTGGGAAAGTTGTCCGAGCCGTCGACAATGAGGTCGTAGTTCTCGGCAATGCTAACGGCGTTGTCCGGAGTGAAGCGTGTCTGGTGCAGCTCGACCTCCACGTGCGGATTGACCTCCTTCAAGCGGCCAGACGCACTCTGCAACTTGGATTGGCCAATGGTGGATTCACCATGGAGTAACTGACGCTGGAGATTGGAGGCCTCCACCTTATCGTCATCCACCAAACCGAGCCGGCCCACCCCAGCGGCCGCGAGATACATGGCTGCTGGTGAACCCAGAGCCCCCGTGCCGACAAGCAACACCGAAGCCGCCTTGAGCTTCTCCTGCCCCTCCCGACCGACCTCGGGGATCAGCAGGTGGCGCGAGTAGCGCTGGAGTTCTTCGGGAGTGAGGCTCATGGGGACGCCCCCTCAGTAGCTGGTATTGGGGTTGCTACGCAACTGTTGTTGGTTGTTGCGAAGACGATTGATGGTGTCCTGATCGTGCATGCGCTTGTTGCGATCAAGAGCATCCTGATATGACGTGCTGGAAGAAGGCTGATAACTGCTGGAACTTGGCGCTTGATAACCTGAAGCAGCCGCGGCCCAGGCCCTGCTGCGTTGCTGAGCTGCGGCCTCCTCCGCATTCCAGGCAGTCATCACCTGATTGTAGCGTTTCTGGAGCAGTCGTTTTTCTTCGGCGTTGCCATGTCGATAAGCCTCTTTGAGATCCTCGGTTTCATCGACATAATTGAGGTTTTTGTGCATCTCCCTAATATTGAGAAGGCAGAAGTGGGTGAAGTGGCGACCACCAACATTTTTGGCTGCCTGGCGCTCGGCCATCCAGGCTGGATCCGCGCAGGAGGAAAGCAAAAGTGCTGTAACGAGCGAAAGAAACAACAGGGGGCTTTTCATGGTTACTCATCCTATGAAGCGGACCCCGAATGAGAAGCCCAAAGACCATGCTGGGACATTGCCTAGGCCGCCTCGTTGGGATTAAAAGGTTTTGCGCATGATGAAAGAGCGGAATCAGTCTTCCATCTACAGAACGTCCATTCCGAGCACTTGGAGGGTCTGCCTGTATTATCTGGCAGGAACGGCAGTGACCCTCTTGCTCGTTTTTGTCATCTTGGAGCAATCACCAGCCAGCACGTTCAAGGGCTGGCTCGCCATCGCCAATGTCGGCCTGATCAACATCCTGCTTTGCAGGGCTTACGTATGGGCCTGCTCCAGAGTGATCGGATATCGCTGGATTGCACGTATTCTGACCGGACTTGAGGATGCCAAATGGTATGTTCGCTTGCTACTTTACCCCATACTAAAATTCCAAGCCATTCTGTTCGTTTGTGTAGCTGCTACCTGTGGCGTCTTTGGTATCGTAGTCTCACAGCAGTATCACTCGCTGGTCCAACCACCGATTGATATGGCCATGCTCGATATCTGTAGCCTTTTTTCACAGCTGCTTTGCTGCTACATGTCATTGCGTTGGTATTTCAATGAGCTGAGGAAAGGCAACACCCCCATGACAAAAGCCATGGAGGAGTGGAAGCGCCTAAGCTCAGGTGATGTGGACTGACCACATATCGACTTTGCATGGAGATGACCCGTGCTAGCCTATCTCCATGTCCGAAGTTCGCACGACCTTCCGTCTCAAAAGTGGCGATGCCGCTCCAGCATTCACCCTCCCAGATCCGGACGAGGCAGTCCATGTCCTCCGGGACCTCATGGGCCCCAAGGGGACGATGATCGCCTTCGTCTGCAACCATTGCCCCTTCGTGGTGCATCTGGCCAAGGAGATGGCGGCATTCGCCGAGGAGATTGCTGCCAAAGGAGTGAGCACCGTGGCGATCAGCTCCAACGACGTGGAGAACTACCCGCAGGATAGTCCGGAGAAGATGAAGGAGTTTGCCGCCGAGTATGGCTGGAACTTTCCCTACCTCTACGACGAGAGCCAGGACGTGGCGCTTGCCTACGGTGCAGCCTGCACGCCTGACTTCTTTCTCTTCGATTCAGACGGAAAGCTCTTCTACACAGGTCAATTCGATGACACCCGCCCGGGTGGAGGCACACCTGATGGCAAAGACCTACGTGCCGCAGTCGAATTGATGGTCAGCGGCGGCAGTCCTCCAGAAAAAGTTTATCCAAGCAGCGGCTGCAACATCAAATGGAAGTCCGATGTGAAGCCCACGTGGTGGGACTCTGGTAATCAATGAGCGCAAGCCTCGTCATCGAATGCAGCACTCCCAAGGCGACTGTCGCCTTGGTGGATGGCGATGTAGTGATACAGCGCGAATTCACCAGCGATCGCAATCACAACGCCATGCTCTTCGAGCCGCTGCAGGAACTGCTCGGCGGCCGCGCCGACATCGAACGCGTGTTGGTGGGCAGTGGACCCGGAAGCTACAGCGGCACGCGTGTCGGCATTGCAGCTGCGCAAGGGGTCGGCCTGGCGCTTGGATGTCCAGTGATCGCAGTGCCTTCTATCCTAGCCGTTCCTGCCTCGGATGACGGACAAGCCTGCCTCGCTATTGGGGACGCTCGCCGCGGATCTTACTGGACCTCCTACATCAACGACCACGCGCTCACCACAGAGCCACAGCTCTGCAATCTAGACGAGCTGAAGACTTCACTATCTAACACGGACGAAGCCGTCTTTGCCTTTGAACAAGCCGAACAGTTTCCCGTCGGAGATCTGCAGTCAAAGATCTCCCTGCAATTCCCCGACGCCGCCCGACTGTGGCAGGCTTGGCAGAAGAGCAGTTCGGAGCAACAGGCCGCATGGCAGGCCGAAGTGGCCCAGCCCATCTACCTCAAGCCGCCGCATATCACACCGGGCAAGCGGCAGAGCCTGATTAAGCCCAATTCCTAACGGCGCTTCCAAGCCGTCATCCCCCTTCGCCAAGGCTTCGGGGGACAAGCCTAGTCAGCGACGCTTCCACACCGTCACCAAGGAGCGGCTCCACTGGAACTTGCGTGCGGTCTCACGGATGAGGAAGGGCTCTTCCAACTCCTTAGTGAGTTCGAAGGAGTCTTCCAGCTGCCCCACCAGCCAGTCGCGGGTTCGACCCTCGGGCCAGTTCTCGGAAGGCGTGAAGGAAGCCAGCCAGGTGGCAGGGGTGGCTAGGACCAACTCTCCGCCAGGCACCACCAGATCAGGTAGGCGTTCAATGAGCTTGAGTGGTTCGGGCAAGCGGCAGATGAGGTTTGCTGCATGGACCCGGTCGAAGCTGCCAAGATCGGCGCGAAGGTCCATCGCATCTCCAACTTCAAACTGAACCCGATTCAGAGGAGCATCCTCGGGAGCACAGGCTTCGAGTGGCGTGGACGCATGCCCTTCCTCGAGGCGCTCATAAGGAATGGTATTGCCCGCGGACAGTGTTTCGGCTGCGGTGATGAAGGCACGGGAGAAATCAATGCCGATCACTTCGTTCGAGTTCCGGGCGAGCTCAAAAGCGGAACGTCCGACGGCGCACCCAAGATCCAGAGAGCGCCCGACGAGTTCCGACCCGAAGTGGCTGACCGTGCGCACCGGAAAATCGAGCGCCTCATGCATGCCTGTCGGCCAGGCGCCCTCCATCGGAAGCACATCGGCGGCGCTGCCATAGTGGAAGAGCAGATACTCAGAGAGCAGCTTGTCGGTTTCGTAGACTTCGGACATCAGCATCAATCTGGAACCCGATGGCGCTTGCCGCAAGTCCTGAACCCAGATGAGGATGAGGTGTGAAGTTCCAGATCATCGTCGCCGGCAAGCCCGCCTTGAAATATGCAAGGGAAGGCGTGGACGAATACCTCAAGCGCCTGAGTCGCCACGGCGGTTGCGAACTGGTTCACATCAAGGATGGCACTAGCGAGGAAGTCTCTAGTCGCTTACTCGAACGGTCGGAAGGCACCTACCGCATCGTCCTCGACGAACGAGGCAAGACCTTGGGCACCCGTGAGCTGCACAAACAAGTCGATGACCTTCGCCTGCGAGGCGACATCAAGACAGTGTCATTTCTCATTGGTGCCGCAGACGGCCACACCGAAGAGCTCCGACAACAGGCCAACTTGTTGTTGAGTGTCTCACCCTTCACCTTGCAGCACGAACTCGCGTTGGTGGTGTTGCTGGAGCAACTCTACCGCCTCGCCAGCATCGATGCCGGCAGCCCTTATCACAGGGATTAGATGGCCTCCAGGGCGCCGCATGAATGTTAGACTGCGAACGAACCTCCTTCGCCAAGGCTTCCACCTACGCTAAAGCTTCCTCCTCCGCCATGGCTTCGGTGGACAAGTCAGGGGTCAAGCGGGGCGGCAGCGGTGCTTGCCTGCGGATGAGCGAAGCGAATGCAAGCGCCTAATAAAGAGTGCAAGCGCCCCGCGGACGACCGAAGGGAGTGCAAGCCCTAGATCATTTACCTCCGATAACGGCTCGAGTTCATCAAGCCACCCAACTGCCCACCACCCTGTCCGGCAACCGGACGATTCCAAGGGATGTTACTGTTCTTCGAGGAAGGGCCAACCACCTTGCGCTCAGGTTCCTTGGCACAGGAGGAAAACCCAATAGGGGCGGTAGCTGCGAAGAGGCCGAGCAGGAGAAAGCGTTTCATGTCAGTAATGAAGCACACTTCGGAAATTAATCCATGGGTGGGTGGGCGGATTAATTCACAGACGGACGGATAAATCCTTAGTCAATCGCCGGATCGTCAAAGATCACCTTGTCACCTGGCTGCAGGCGAACGCCGCGAGCAAGCGAGGGGAAGATGATTTCAGCGATGGTCTGGTTCGCCTCGACCGAAGAGGGGCGGACCTTGCCGATCAGGCGGCCATCACGCTTAACCAGAAGAGTGCTGGTGGGGGTGAAGCCCTGATTGGAACCGGCGCCGATAACGAGGAATCCCCAGTCCTGTTGGACTCCGGTGATCACGGCCTCGATGGCTCCACGGTTGATCTTCAGCTGGCGGGCTTCCTCGCGGGCGACCTGGCGGGCCAGTTCGGCGGTATGCACGACGATGGCCTCTTCCATATCTGCAATATCCACATCCAACTCATCCACACGCTCAACACGATTGGCCTTGGTGTCCTTCATGGAGGCAAGGTGCTGCTCGATGTTGTCGATGGTGAAGCTCATGCCAAGTTCTCCAGCGAGCTTGGCGACTTCAGCTTTGGCGTCTTCGAAGCGTTTCTGCTGAGCCTTAAACTTGGCGAGCTCTGCTTCCAATCCAGCGATGGTGGAGCGCAGGGTCTTCTCGTTGCCCTTGAGGTTGGCGAGGTTGTCCTCGGCCAGAATGCGCTCGGCAATCGTAGCGTCGCGAGCTTCCTCGGCCTCTTTCTGCTCCACTTCCTTCTGGTCAGCAAGGGCGCTGGTCTGGGTGTTCTTATCGTTGGTGTCGCGGCGCTCCTGCTGCACTTCTTCGAACAGCTTGGTCTGCTCGAGGGTGAAATAGACTGCTGTGAGCGATCCAAGGAAGATCAACAGCGGTAGGATGATGGATTTCATGAGAGGGAAAAATGTGGGTTTCGAAGGGAAGCAATCGGCGTGGATCAGTTGAGTAGATCCAGAATGTCACCTGCACCACCGGCAGGCGGAGTATCGGCAGCAGGCTCGGCGCCGGGAGCTCCGGGAGCACCAGCTGGGGCATCGGGATTCGCAGGATCGGCGCCAGCTGTGCCGACCTTGGCGGGAACCACTTTGTCACCAATCATCAGGAAAGTGTCGGCGGCCATGGAGCCGGGCACGATGTCGGCAGATGCTGTATCTTGCTCAACGATGGTGACGAGGAGCTTGGCAATGACTTCATCCTCACGAATGACGTCGAGGGTGGAGTTGAGCACCACACCAGTCTTGTCGCCGTCAGACAGAGTGACGAAGCCCCAGGTGTTGTAGACAGCACGAATCTTGGTCACGAGCCCATCTTCGGAGCGACCGTCGCTGCGGGAGAGGATGTGGGCCTTGAGGTCGGCGATGTTGGTCTTCAGGCCGTTGTTTTTGTCGGTGAGGTTGGCGAGATTGGTCTCACGATTGGAGACCATGGTGTTGAGTTCTTTGATCTCCTTATCGAGCACCTTGATCTCATCCATGCTGTTCTGAGCGATGCGGACCTTGTCGTTCCAGCCATTGACCACGTCGGGATTATCCTTGAAGAAGCGGAGCTCATCCTGGCGCTCGCGCTGCTTGGATTCCAGATCCGCGATCAATTTCTTCTGCTCGTCGGTATCTGCGAGCACCTTCTCAATGATCTCCTGCTCTTCCTTGTCCTTGGCGACGGCGGCATTGAAGAGGTCCGTTGCGGTCTGGAGGCGTTCCTGACTGACTTTCAGACGACCTTGTGAGGTCAGGCCGTTCTGATTTTGGATCGCCAGCTCCATGGGCTCTTTCCCGACTTTCAGGAATTCCTTTGCTGAGACTTCCACAAGCTCACCATTCTCATCGGTTTTGAGATACAATTCGCCTCCCTTGTCGTAAAAGTCATACGTACGGGCGGTCTCGTAGTAGTAATATGCCCGGTTCTTAAAGAACACGTATCCTGCTGCACACAGGACAAAGAAGGCCAGGATGTTAAGGGTGATGGGTTTGAACATGAAGAGAAGAGGGATGGCGCAATGCGCTGACCGTTAGCCTAGTGAGCCTCCTGCCCCATCCGCAACATCAAATTTCGCCTGATTTAAAAAGAATTTGTAGCGCCATTTGTTGGTTTTACAGGCCTTTGAGGGTCCACATTTGCCCGAAACCGGCATGCAATCAACCGTTCTGGAGGAGGAAATCCACCGCTTGGCGCAGCGCCCGGGCCCGGTGACTGAGCCCGTTTTTGGCCTCGGCACCCAGCTCGGCAAAGGTCTCTTCATGGCCCTCGGGGATGAACAGCGGGTCATAGCCAAAGCCCTGAGTTCCGCGCAGCTCATCGATCAGGCGGCCTTCCACGGTGCCGCTGAAGTGAGCCTCCTCACGCCCATCGCGTGCCAATACCATGGTGCAGCGGAAGCGGGCCGCCCGGTTCTCCACGCCGGTCATTTCCTTCATCAAGCGCTCATTGTTGAGGGCGTGGTTGCCCTCCTCGCCGCCGTAGCTCGAGGACCAGACCCCGGGCGCGCCCTCGAGGGCGTCCACTTCCAGCCCCGAGTCGTCTGAAAGCACCCAGCCCTTCAACTGGGCGCTGATCCCGAGCGCCTTGAGGCGGGCATTCTCCAGAAAGGTCGTTCCAGTTTCCTCGATGGTGGGACAATCCGGGAAAGCATTGGCGTCCAGCACTTCGAAGGCGTCCCCGACCACCGCGCGGATCTCAGCGGTCTTGTGGGCGTTGCGGGTAGCGATGATGAGACGTGGGGGCAGGGCCATGGGATTTGCTTACTGCACAATGAATACCAGCAAAAGAAATTCGAATAAAGTGACGCTTGGTGACGTTTATCTACATATGAAAGCAATTACCTGGCTCGCTGCCGTTTCCCTTTCCGCCGCGGTAACCACCACCGCCCTTGCAGCCCCCGATGAAGGGTGGACCGCCGACTACGATGCTGCCCTGGCTCAAGCCAAGAAGGAGAACAAGTCCGTCATGCTGGAATTCACCGGCTCCGACTGGTGCCCTCCCTGCAAGCTGATGTACAAGAACGTGTTCTCGAAGAAGGAATTCGTCGAGGCCGCCTCCAAAGACTTTGTCCTAGTGAAGCTAGACTTTCCCCGCGCCGACAAGGAGCTCGCCAAAAAGAACAAGCCCCTCGCCGAGAAGTATGAGATCCGCGGTTATCCCACCGTCGTGCTGACCGATGCAGACGGCAAAGAGTTCTCCCGTGCCGTTGGCGCCCGCTACAAGACCGTCGACGAGTTCCTCGGCTTCCTGAAGAAGCAACAAAGCAACAAGGACCTAGACTGAACCTTACTCATTTCTGTGATCGTGGTGATCATTGAGGGCTGAAGCCCTCATCAGAACCCCCCGCATCGGTTCCGCCGATGCGGGGTTTTTGTGTCCTGAGAAAAAGAATGCCCGCCTCTGCGAACAGAGGCGGGCTAAGGGGGATCGGGGGGAGTATGATCCCGGGGGTAAAGGGGATGACTTATTTTCGGCGGCGAAGGAGCAGGAGAGCCCCAACAGCGCCCAGCAATGCGGCCGAGGGCTCGGGAACAGGTGTGACATCGGCCAAGGTCGCGCCGAAGCGAATTTCGTCGATGGTGGTGTGCTCGGTGGAGCTGTTGTTCCGAGCGGTAAAGGTGAGAGTGTCGTAAACCGACTGATTATCGATGAAGCTCGCTGTAGAAAACGCGGACCCCAGAACCATGTCTGTGCCGGGAGCGTACAATGAAAGGGTGTCATTGGCGCCGGACTCACCCCATTCAATATGACCGACAATGAGTCGAGTCGTTCCATCGATCACTGAAAGCGAACCACTTGACGTGCCTGCGTAACTATCAGCATCAAAAAAGCGCGCAGACATACTGCCGGTGCTATTGACCACGACACCGATTCCATCCAATAGCGATGTGAGGCCTGGATCCCATTCTTCACTGCCCAAAGCGAAGCCAAATTCATCATTCGAAACGTTGTCTGCTGTATGCAGAAAACTAAACCAGAGCGAATTGCTTGCGATGGCTGTGCCGTCGTCCAGTAGTCCCGCATTGGCAAGATCCGATGACAGATCAATGGCCATCTGGTTCATGCCACCGGCATCAGATGTGATACTCATGCTGTTGTCGGAAGTCACAAGGCTACCATAGGATAAACTCCCGGAGATGACTCGGTAGCGGGTGTCGTTCTCATAGGTGCCCGAGAGTCCTGTGGCAGGCCCATTGTTCCCGAGATTGCCCACGTTATAATCAAAAGGCTCATAGATGGTCGCCGCACCCTGAGCCTGAGAAATCCCAAGCACCCCTGCGACGAGCGCAGAAACCGGCAATGTCTGGAGGGTCATGTTCATCGATTGGCTGAAATGAGGTGCTGCCAACAGCGATCAGGCAGCTCCAAACCATCGCAAGATCAGCTACCAATTCAACCAATCGGCCATCGACAACTGCCCTATATTTGGGATAGTTGGATATGGCGTTTCGTGTCAGCTCTCATGTGGAACAGGTTGCCGCTCATTTGCGCGAAATGCTGCTGCAGGGCCGTTGGCAGGACGAAATGCCGGGGGCTCTCAAGCTCGAACAGGAGATCGGAGCTAGCCACACCATCATCGATCGCGCTCTTCGTTTGCTTGAAATAGAGGGCATCTTGCTTGCTCAGGGACCGGGTCGAAAACGACGGATCGCGGCCAAACGCCCTCAAGCCACCAAACTGCGGGTCCGCATCCTCCTTTATGATGTCTGCAATGACGACATGGTCCGTCTGCTCAACCTGCTCCATCAGGCGGGTCACGATGTCGACTTTGCTGAAAAGACCATGGCCCAACTCGGCATGGATTTAAAACGCATCACCCGTTATGTGCGCACTCAGGAAGCCGATGCCTGGGTCATCATCGCGGGCTCTCAGGAATTGCTGCAGTGGTTCTCGGCTCAACCCACTCCGGCTTTCGCACTGTATGGCCGCATCAAAGATGCCCGACTGGCATCCGCTGGACCCCGCAAACTGGGGGCTGCGGGAGAGCTATTGGAAAGACTGATCGCACTTGGGCACCAACGCATCGTGAGCATTGTGCGCGAGGAACGACGACAGCCTTCACCCAGCGGCATGGAGCAATTCTTTCTGAAAACCTTGGAGCAGCATGGGATTAAAACCGGCGCCTACCACCTGCCCGACTGGGGCGACAGTCCAGATGAACTGCAACGCCTGCTCGACTCCCTGTTCGAACACACTCCTCCCACCGCACTACTCATCGACGAACCCGCCATCATGATCGCCGCCAAGGATCATCTTGCCAGTCGTGGCATCATTGCGCCTAAGGATGTCTCCATCGCCTGTTACGACGGCGATCAAGTCTTGGATTGGTGCCGCCCTGCGATCACCCGTATCGTGTGGGACTCGGAAAAGGTCCGGCGCTGTGTGGTGAGATGGGCGAATCAAGTGGCCAAGGGAAACAATCCCCGACGCATGACGCTGATCGACTCCGTATTGGATCCGGGCGGAACCATTGGCCCCCCACCCATGTAGCCTGCACTGGATTTGGCAACGGGTGAATTGTGGATGCCAGCACAGCTAACTCATTAGGCCATGAAGCGCTCGATTGCGCCGGTCTGTTCCAGGCGATTGCGCTGCATGGTCAGGTCCAGGTCACCGTAATGCTCAATCGGATTGCCGTAGGCGTTGAGCAGTGTGGTGTACCAGTTGCTCAGGGTCTTGTGGCCTTCGGTGCCATGGAACGGCAGGCGAATGAAGCGTCCGGCAATGTCCAACTTGGAGTTCTTGCCGCTCATCACGACCATCGGAGCTTCATTATCCGGGTTGTGGTGACCGGCGCCGGTTTCGGGCATGTAGATGATGGTAGTATTATCGAACATGGTGCCCTTGCCTTCGGGGGTGGCCTTGAGACGAGTCACCAGCGTCTCCACCTGTTTCATGTGATGAGTCTTGATGATGTCGCGCATCTGGGCGGCGCGGCCGTTGAGGTCCCCACCGGCGTGGCCAATCGCGTGGATGCTGGTCTTCTCCTCGTTTTCGGGCAGCGTGGTGATGGGCGTGCCGAGGTCATCGATGGTGTAGGTCACGACATTGGTCAGGCCGGATGCCAGGGCCGCCACGATCACGTCGGTGAAGGCCGCCTGCTTCTGGGGCAGCGTCGCCTCCGGCCCTCCATTGGCGTGGATCGGATCCATCTTGGGCAGATGCTTGTGAATCCGGTCTCCCAGCTCCTTGACCTGGGTGTTGCGGTCGCGGGTCGCCTTGAGGGACTCCACCTGATTGTTGATCTTGAGACGCTCCTTGCCGTCGAGTTTACCGAGGCGGCGTGCCTCCAAGTCATGGAGATAATCCAACAGAGCATTGTCAGACACCACCGCGCCGGGATCGGTCACCGACTTGAACAGATCGTTGTAGGCCGTCATCGGATCGGCATAGCAGTAATTGCGTTGATGTTTGGCGGGCGCCGAATAGCCCGAGACGATTCCGGTTCTGGGGTCGCGACCATGAGGGTTGGCCAGCGACATCTCGACGTGGCCAAAGGGCGATGGGAAGAGCTTGGCCAACTCGAAATCCACAGTGGCCCGCTTAATATTGCTGAGCACGTTGCGCCCAGCTTTGAATGCTCCCATGCAGCCGGAATACGAGTAGTGACCTCCCCCACTGACGGTCATGGAGATACCGTGAAGAATGGTCATGTTGTCCTTGTGGTCGGCCAGTGCATTGAGCCATTCGGGAAGCTCGTGCTTGTCGAGTTCCACTTCGAACGCCTGCTTCTCCTTGTGCATCTTAGCCTGCTCAGCGGTGAACGAAGGCAGGGCGAATTGTTTGGTCAGGTTGCCATTCGACTTGCGAATAAACACGAAACGGTGAGGCGGTTGGCCTACTCCCTGTGGAGCGGCAAATACGCTGTTGAACGACGGGGCAAAAGCGAAGCCGGCGGCGCCTGCTGCGGTCGTCTTGAGGAAATGGCGTCGGTTGATGGACATGACTATGGGTCGGTGGGGGTTGGCTTGCGGTAGATGAAGGAATCGGAAGTCAGCAGCGAGACAATGACTTCGTCAAAGCTGCCACCGCTCTTGAGGTAGGCCTGATCGGCATCCATCAGCGTCTTTGAGTCGGCGAGGGTCTCGTTGCGTCCGAGGAAGTAGCGGAAGGCATGGCGAATGATGGATTGGCGTACCTTGTCGGACTTGGCGAGCCGGTCGATCAGGTCGAAGGCATCTTCCACCTCACCATCCAGCTTGGCGTCGCCACTGCCTTTGAGCACGCCGCGCGGGTCGACGGGCAAGGTCTTGTAGACCGGCAGGCTGGCACCGAACCGGTTGGGTTTCTTGCGGTCAGCCTTCTGGATCAGGTTATCCTCATGTTCGAGATTTTCCTCGGTGCGGAAGCGCCCGAAGTCGTCGTAGATCTCGAAGGGGAAGCCGAGCGGATCCATCTTCTGGTGGCAGCGCCAACAGAAGTTATCGCCCGTCCGTGCCTCCATCCGCTGGCGCAAGGTCTTGTCTTTGTTGGGATGGATCACCGCATCAACCGTGATCGGCACGTCGGGAATGGTTCCCGCCAGAAGTTTCTCGCGGACCCATTTGCCACGGTGAATGGGATCGGTCTCGAGGTTCTGTGAATGGGCAATCAACCAAGCCGGATGCGTCAGCAGCCCCTTGCGCTTCGGCATCTTTGCGGGCTGGTGCGCGGGATAGTCCCAAGTTCGCCAGTCGATGTTCCAGTAGCTCGTGACCTGCTCGCTGCGCATCTGCTGGCCGGAGCGGCCGAGCACTGGGCCGCCCCACCAATAACCCATACCGTTCTTCATGTAGGGCATGGCACTGGTGCCACCTTTACTATACTGAAGCTCCAGCCCATCCATCAGATGACGCAGCTTCTGGAGGATTCGTTTATGATCGCCGGGCTTCTCGCGTTGAAATTCCCAATGCTCCATGAGGAAGGGCACGTGCCCTGCCACGTCCTTGTCCTCCCAGCTATTCAAATCCTCATTCTTGAAGCGCTCGTAGACCTTTCGATAGGCATCGGCCGCGGCCTTCATCGAGGCATTGTCACCATTGTGGAAGACGTAGAACTTGTCGGTGGTCAGTAGCGTCTCGAAGACCTCTTCATCCTCTGCGAGAATGTGCTCCACTAGCATATCCGTTTCCTCGACCAAGCGGCTGACCGCGCGGTCGTGGGCGCCCGCACCGAAGCGCTTCTCGTCCTTGAAGACCTTAATCGCCTGGGGGTAACCGAAGAAGTCGCGGAAGAAGCGCAGCTTGCGGATGGGTTGATTGGTCACACTGGGGTTGAGATTGGCCGCCTGCACCGCTTCATCGATGAGGCTCCAGCGGTCACGGCGTTTGAGCATGCGGCGCAGCTCACGCTCATAATCCTCACGAGTCTCAAGCCGGCCTTCTTCGGCCGCCTTCACCAGTTCAGCATCCGGATTTGAATCGGTCAGTGCATAAGCGAGCGCATAACTCGCATCTCTGGGGGACATCATGCGCCGGCCATACTCGTCGGCCTCCCCCACCCCGAACTCGTGGCGGTAAGCGAACTCGGTATTCAGGATCAGAGATTCAATCAGCTTAGCAATGGCCTCCTTCCGCTTGAGTTTGCCCATGAATAGATTGAGTAGCTCGCGATTCTCAGCTTGCTCCGACTCCGTGGGCTTGCGCTCCAATACTGCGGCATACAGCTCCTCAATCAGCGCAACGAGCTGAGCGACGTCTGGTTCTCCCTTCGTGTCGCGCTGTTTCTTGAGGGACTCCGTCCAATCGGAGATGCAGGTATCGATGATGGCCTGGTAATTGTCACCCTTCCGGCGGTGCTTCTTGATCGTCTCGGTGATCACCTTCATCTCTGCGTCAGCCAGTGGCTGGTAAGCGGGAGTGGGGCCATATTTCTTGGCGGTTTCGTACACCAGATTCATGTCCCAATAGTCCCAGAGCATCTTCATCACCGTCACACGGTGCTTGATGCGCTGATCCGCAATGCCCTGCATGAACCAATCGCGTTCGGCCTTGAGGATAATCTGTTCATAATCCTTTCGCTGTTCGTCGAGATACGGTGCCCATGGAGAGCCTTTGGCGTCCTTTTGCTCCTTAGATGCGTCCTCAGCGACCTCATACGGAGTCTCCTTGTATTTCAAAATGGCCCGGAAAACCGCTCGTACGTCTTCCATGCCCAAGCCCTTGAAGAATTGATCGCGCTGAATGCGATAGGTTTTCTCGCCAGGCAACTTGCGATTGCGCATGCCGGGGAATGGCACGTCCACTCTCACCAGCTTGGGCAGGAGCGCCTCGTGTTGGTCTCCATAGAGATCTCTAAGCAGATGCTCCATGTGACCGTCAGCGCTCATGAAGTCTTTGCGCCTCTGAATGATTTCCCGATGCCGAATCTCATCTCCCAGCAAGGCATGCATGGCAGGATATCGCTTACTCACCAAATCATCGGCAGTCATCTTGCCTGCAATCCTTTTGGCGTTGCCGACCATGGTCAGCAGGTGGCCGGTCGTTAGTGACTCCTTACTGTGGTAACGAACACCGACTTTGTCTGGCAACAGAAAGGGATTGATGATGGTGCGGCGGAACTTATCTCCTTGTTCGGTCTTGGGGCTCCAGTGGATACCGCTGTCGCCAGCGACTGGGTGGGTGACGCCGTAGATCTTTCGGGTCGGATTGTAGTCCAGCAAATGGTTCACCTTCTCGGTGAAGATGTACTCACTGATCATCCAGCGGCGGTCATGGGTGTATCCAGGCAGCTCGGCGTGCTTGCCGGAGAAGAGGTCCTCGTGCTTAACGACATTGCCGTATTCAAAACGCGCCAGCTTTTCCTCAAGCGCCTTGGCCGCATCACCCGATAACTGGCTATCGAGCCATTGCAGCAGAATCTTGCGCTCATTCTCGGTGGGCTGTTTCTCATCCTCGGGTGGCATGTCCTCGAAGTGGACCGCCTCACGGGTCTCGCCATAAAGCTTCTGCAAATCCACAGGGTCGATGGTCTCCAGCACATCGAAGCGGATCTTGCCCTCCTGCTCATCCGGGCCGTGGCAGGAAACACAATACTTGCCCATGACCTGCATCGCCTGCTCCTTGAGCACGATGGGGTCAATCGCGGCATTGCTCTCAACCTCTTCACCGGTTGCCCGGGCCAAGGCCAAAGCCATTGCGACACTTCCAATGGTAATGGAAGCTCGCGAGACAGGGCCACGACGAAAGGATTTCATGACATCAGATCATTCTTGGGAACTGACAGATACAGACATCTAGCGGGAAAGCTTGCAGCCGAGTCTCGGCGCATCACTTGGCCTGACCGGTCACCGACTCGAAGGTCGGGCCGACACGGATTTCATCAACATCCGAAGCATCTCCACCACGGAGCACTAGGCGGCTGAGCTTGCTTTGATCGATATTGAAGGGCTCGGTGAAGATGCGGCCATGCTTCTCGGGCAGCTTGAGGGTGTCGTCAACAAAGTAGGGAATCCATTGATCGGGTTGGCCGTCTTTGCCCCACACCATTTTGGCAACGAAGAGGTAGGTCTGAGCCGTTCGCATGCCCTTCACAAAGAGGCGCTTCTTCTCTTTGCCGTTCTCGAAAACATAGGACTCAGTCACGCCTTTGTGGGTGAATCCAATCGCCTCCTTGGCGTCGGCTGACTGCAGCGAAATGTTCGCGCCATTGCCGCTCTTATGAGTGTAAAAGAGGAAGCTGATCCACATTTCCGCGCCATCTTTCAAAAGACCTGCCTTTGCGAGGCTGTCGTCCAGCTCTATCGCACAGCCCTTGCTCCAATGGTGGCTATGACCACTGTTACCCGCCGTGGGCAGAGTACCAAGGCTCAAGCCTCCGGCAACGATCTTGGGCAAATGCTTGGCCTTCTCATCCATGGTCACCCATGGGCCCGTGGTGCCGATGGCACCCGAATTACCCAAGAGGCTTTGAGGCTCATCCGCGCTGGCGGAGTAATCAAATGGCTCATACACCAGTGCACCGCCGGCATTGGCGGGCCCCAGGTTGACCTTGAGGGTCGCCGGGGTCACCTTGCCAGTGGTTGGCTGGACGCTGTAGCTGACCACACCCTTGGCAGGAGCAGTCTTGTCCTCGAAGCTGCGGGCATCGGCGGGAACGGCATCAGCGATCACTTTACCGTCACGTGAGATACGAAAAGCCTCGTACTTGCCCCGGGCATCCCAATTGAGCATCACTCCCTCCAGGCTGCGATAGCCATCGAGCCCGGTGGCAGAGGTGTCAACAGAGGCCGTCATGGAGAGGTTCTCGGAGTTCTTCATGTCGAACACGATCGAATACTCATTTTTGCCTGGAAGCGCTTCGGTATCGACAAAGCTGGTCTGCGTTGGCTTTGGACCTGGAAGAATGGGTTTTCCATTACGGGTGATGACCACCTTATGCGGCATGTCTGTGCCGAGCTGCCACAAAAGCTGCACGCCTTTCTCGCTGCCATGGACACGGAAGCGCGCCGGTGACTCCGGGCGATTCAGCTTTGGCATCTCGCCGGCCATGGCGATGCCGATGTTGGTATAACTGCGGGCGTTGTTGTTCCAGTGATAACCGACCTTCTCGGTGACACCATCGTTATCGAACTTGAAGGTCATCTTGTTGGGCCCATATGGCTTATGAGTGTCGATGACGGCGACATTGCCTTCAAACTCAGGATACTTCTTGAAGTCGCCCATGGCGATCTGGCCCTGCACGATGGGCGACTCCGCCTTGATCATGCCACTGGTGGCGATGACGAAGGGAAGGTTTGGAACTCCCAGGCCATGCTCCACACTGCGGATGTCCTTGATGAAGGCAGCAAGATTGGTCTCGTACTTGGCATCATGGCCGCCATACTGATCGTTCCATCCTTGGTGCCAGCAAATGCCGGCGAGCTCCACGCCCTGGCCCTTGTAGTCGGGAAAGTAAGTGCCGATGTTCTCGGTAACGTTCTTCACGATGCGCAGGATCTCGTGATAGTAGAAGCCGGGGTCCGCTGGAGTCTTGGGCTTCTCATACTTACCGATACTGGGCGGGAGGAAATTGTGACCCACGCTTTTGCCACCCCAGCAGGCCTTGATCACCAGCACCTGCTCATCGTGGTGGTCGCCGATCTTGTGGCCGAAGCCGATTTCGGGACCCACTTGGCCGGGGCTGCCACCGAAGCCAGGCTTCATGCCGCTCCAGATAGATGGATTCGGGGCCTTGTCGAGAAAGGCCCAAACATCCTGGCGCTCAATCCACTCCCCTTTGTCGTCGGCGAGGAAGCCATACTCCTTGGGGTGGCTTTTGAGGATGCCGCGAAGGGTACCGCCGTGATCGCCCTCAATGCCGCCCTTCCCCTGCATGTTGGACTGGCCAGCCATGATATAGACCTTCACCGGCGGTTCAGCATGCAGCGATGAAGCCATCAAGAGCGAGGCCGCCAACAGAGGCAGGCAATGAATGGGAGTGGAGAGGAGTATTTTCATGATGGGTGGTGTGAGAGTTTGAGCTGCATGAATTGAAGCAGCAAGTTACCTAAAGTGGATAATCAAAGTGGTGTGGAAACCTTCCATCTATCCTTGAACCCGGCCTGTATCTTTGGGATCAAGCAGGATGAGTGAAAGGCGGCCTACTTTCCGGTCAGGATCTTCTCGGCTTCGGCATGAATGGTGGGTTCACCACCCTTGCGCAGATTAACCAGTTGTCTGGCCATGGCATCGCCTAGGAGATACTTGAATTTAGCGCTGCCGTGGTAGTGGATGCCATCCTTGCTGACCGCACGACTGTTGATCATATTCGCTTTTTCGGCTTCCGGGCTCTCCTTGCCGAAGACGTTTTCGACATCCTTTCGGAAACCCAGCTCGATAGGGAAGTAGGGCAGAGAGTTCACGAGGTCCACGCCACCCTTGAGGTCTGCGTGTTGAGCGGCGTAGAGCATGCCCTTGTTGGGGTCCGTGCCGAAGGTGCTCTGCTTCCAGGAGCCGTGGCCCATCAAACCGGCGACCACTGGCATGCCTGGAGCGTTCACCGCCTTGCGGAAGTCCTTGATGAAGTGGACGAACTGTTCGCCATAGGCCTTGTTGCCAGCATCGTTCCAGCCTTGGAACCACACCATCCCCGCCATTTGCATGCCGGCCTTGGGGTCGTAGTCGGGGTGGAACTTGCCGGGGTCGGCCAAGACTTCCTTGATGTGAGCCATGTTTTTGATCCACAGCGGGCCGGCGCCAGTGATTGGATCGCCACCCTTGGCTTCACGTTCAGCTTTTTCAATCGGGGTCTCGGTGTTGGCGAGGGAGGGTGGACGCCAACTTTGATGGAGGCTAGTGCCACCGACTGCAAATTTGATGATCAGCACCGGGCCATCGACCATGCGCTCAAAAGCAATGCCAAAGGGATACTCCGGGCCTGACACGCCAGAGTTCTGTCCCCAGCCGACGGTCAACGGACCACTGGCCTGTTTGAAATCCTTACCCTCAATTTCTGGGTCACTTCTCAGCTCACCAGCAGCAGCGATGTAGGTGCGTTCGGCAATGGGCAGATTGACATGCTCCTTGAGGAATTTGGCGTAATCCAAGCGTGTTGGGAAAAGCGGAGTCTTATCCTTGTTGGCCTTCTTTTCTGCCTTCATCGCCTCTTCGGCTGCGGCCATCTTGTCAAAGTCCTCGGGCTTGGTTCCCTTGAGAAAGGTCTCACGAACTCTCTTAATATCATCGGCGATGGCGGCATCGCGTTTGGCGATTTGAGCGAGTGCGACCTTGGGGTGGAACTGGTTCTCGGACGATTCGATGTATTCCTCCATCCGCTTGTAGATGCCTTCTCCCTCGGCCTTGATATCGAGGTATTGCTGTCGGGACACTCCTTCAAATTTTCCCTGGCCGGGAGGGTCTCCCCACTCTTTGTAATTCCAATTCTTACCCGTGGTGCCGTTTTTCGCGTTTTCTCTGGAGAAATTGCCGAAGATGCGCTGCCTCCACTTGCTGCGGGATGCCCTTCTTTCATCAATGAGAGCTTCGCCCTTTGCCATGAATTCCTCGGAGCCAAGGCCGTA
>CAZIPY010000173.1:0-3051 GCA_964541125.1 uncultured Luteolibacter sp.
AAGCCGACTCGGGAGCCGGTGATGACAGAGAGATTTTCGGCCATCTCCCTCGATTGAGGGATCTTCACCTGCTTGAGGAATGCCGCATTCGATGAGGCCACTTGGATCATCCGTCTTTCGTCCAGTTGACGTTGTTTGGAGGCCTCCCAAAGCAGTCCCGCCATGCCGGCCGCGGTGACAATCAGGATCTGAGGTAGGATGAATCGACGAAACAGGCCTCCCTTGCTGCGGGAGACGGCCACGGATTCTGGAGGCTCTTCGGTCAAAATCTCGAGTCCTGATGGTTAAAATTTGTCCATAAGTAAAGTTCTCGGCCCTGGAATGGCGGATTTCTTGCCATTCTCCCTCGAATTTGGCCCTTCCAATGCCAATGAATCTTGCGACCCGAACGTTTCTGGCGGCCCCGCTTCTGGCGCCATTCTCGATCCTCCCGCTTGCGGCTCAGGACGCTCTCGACCCGCTGGTGGTGACGGGACTGCGTTCCAGCGAGCCGCTCGATGAAGTTCCCTACACCTTCGAGATTCTCGATGAGCAGTTCCTGAACGACACCAAGCGCCGCACGCTTCCCGAGGCGCTGCAGTTCACTCCCGGTGTGCTGGTTCAGAAGACCGCGCACGGCCACGGCTCGCCCTTCATCCGTGGTTTCACCGGCCGTCAGAACCTACTGATGGTGGACGGGGTCCGGTTCAACAATTCGCTCACCCGGGGCGGGCCGGTCCAGTACTGGAATACCGTTGATTCCTACTCACTCGACCGCATCGAGGTGTTCAAGAGTCAGGGTTCGGTGCTCTACGGGAGTGATGCGATCGGTGGCACAGTCAATGCGGTGACAAGGGGGACCGGTTTCCGCGACATGACCGAGGGCGATGCCTTCAGTCATGGATCAGCGTACTACGAGTATCGGAGCAATGGGGAAGGGTCGCACATCGGCCGGGTCGAGTCTTCCTCCGGTATCGGCGGGAAGTTCGGCATCATGCTTGGCGTGACCGGCAAGGACTTTGGCGATATTGAAGACTCGGGTATCGGGCGCATGCGCAACACCGGCTATCCGGAACTGGATTTCGATTTGAAGTTCGAGGCCGCCCTTGGGCCCGAAACGGTGCTTACCTTCCTCCACCAGCATGTGAATCAGGATGACATCTGGCGGTACCATTCCACGGTGTTCAACCCCGGATGGCAACATGACGGCCGCATCGCGACTCCCGGGCAGTTCAACTCGCGGATCTACGATCAGGAAAGGACGTTGACCTACCTCCGCCTCGAAGGTGAGCCCTCGGCCTTGTCCTGGTTGAATCGATGGAGTGCGACCGTGTCGTATCATACCGCGTGGGATCCCGAGGCGCAGGACCGCTTTCCCAGTCCGGCCCAGCCGGGGCGGGGAACCGACCGCCGTTATCAGATTGCGGAGATCGATACGATCGGCTTCGACCTCACGCTTGAGTCGCCTGTCGGGCCGGGTGAGTTGATCTATGGCTTCGACTTCTACCACGACGAGGTCGATTCCGCCGGCTACCGTGACCGTGGAGCAGGATTGGCCTTCGACCCGTCCTTCCGGCCTGTGGCGGATGATTCCGAGTATGACCTGTTTGGTGCCTTCGCTCAGTATGCCTGGCGCCCGGTGGAGGCCGTCGAGGTGACGGTCGGTGGCCGATACACTCATGCCGAAGCCGAGTTGGGACGTGCTTGGAATGCCAATCTGGGGGCTGACGTGTTCGGCCAGTCAC
Source organism: uncultured Luteolibacter sp. (assembly GCA_964541125.1). GTDB lineage: Bacteria > Verrucomicrobiota > Verrucomicrobiia > Verrucomicrobiales > Akkermansiaceae > Luteolibacter. The sequence continues at coordinate 1,725 of CAZIPY010000173.1, forward strand.
GCGATTGGGACAACTTCAGCGGGTCATTGCGCGCCTTGTGGACCATCGATGAATGCTGGAGCCTCTATGGAGGTATTTCTCAGGCATTCCGTGCACCGAACCTCAACGACCTGTCGGGCAATCTGACCACCTTGGGCAACGTCAATGCCTCGGGTTCGATCGATGTTGAACCCGAGGAGTTCGTCATCTACGAGCTGGGTGCCCGTTACAACAACGGTCCGGTATCGCTGGGTGCCGCCGCCTTCTACACGGATGCGACGGACTTGATCACCCGGGTGCCGGCCACGGCTGCGGGTGGTGGCACGGTGACCACCAATGCGGCCGATGCCTATGTCTATGGTTTCGAGCTCGATGGTCAGTGGCGGCTTTCGGATGACTGGCTTTTGAGTGGTTTTGTGGCCTGGCAGGACGGTCGCACCGACCGCGAGACCTTTGTCGGTGGCCCGACTTTTCACGACATTGCCTCCCGCATGGCTCCGCTGACGGGATCGCTGGCGCTGCGCTGGACCCGTCCGGATGGTCGGCTCTGGGTGGAGGGCCGTGTGCTTGCTGCGGGCGAGCAGGATGACCTCGAGTTGGCTGCGGCTGCGGACACCCAACGCCGGCCGATCGGAGGCACGCCGGGCTACGTGACGTGCATGCTTCATGCCGGCTGGCAGGCGACCGATTACCTCGAGTTGACGGAGGGTGTTGAGAACATCTTTGATGAAGACTACCGGATTCACGGTTCCGGAGTGAATGAACCCGGAATCAATGGCATCTTCGGGGTCAAAGTGATTTGGTAGAGCGCTTTGTTCGGCGTGTCGTCCGGCCACGGCTCCCTCGTGGAGTCGTGGCCCTCCCGATTTGGAGTTCCTCCGGGTTTCTCTACGGGTTGATCAATTCTTCCACCAGTGAGTTGGGGAATCGGCGACTCGGTGAGATGGCGAAGAACTCCTCTCGAATGTCAGTGAAGTGATGGAGTTCGACGAGCTGTCCTCGCTTGAGCTCGCCTGCCACGACAACGGGTGGGACCAGCGCAATGCCGGCCCCCTCGCGGGCAAGCAGCCTCATCATGGCCATGTCATCGATCTCGGCCGCGATGATGGGACGGAGCCCAGCCCGTTCCATCACAAGGTCGAAGGCAGCGCGGAGGTTGCTGTCGAGGGTGGGTAAAAGCAGGGGCGCCTCGATGAGGTCGTCGGGGAAGACGAAGGCTCTCCTCTTTCGCGTTTTCTTTCCCACCAGGGCGACCGGCTGCTCTTCGAGGAGGTGACTGTGCCATTCGGTCTCCGCATCGCGACGGACTGGTATGTTCGAGAGGACGACATCGAGCGTGTGCGCCTTG
>CAZIPY010000174.1:0-28124 GCA_964541125.1 uncultured Luteolibacter sp.
CACGAAGCCGGTGCCATCGAAGCCGAAGCGGTGGCATAAGCCTCTCAAAACCCCACTCCCATGTTCCGTAAAAAGCTCATCGTCGCCGCAGCCTTCCTGCTGGCCATCGTTCCACAACTCGCATTGGCGCAGGACGCCAAGGAGATGGAACATCCCGTCAAGCCACTGCTATGGAAAGTGGAAGGCAAGGATCTCAAGCAACCGTCATGGCTCTTTGGAACCATTCACCTCGGCAGAAAGCCCGTATCCAAACTTCATCCAGTCGCCGACAAAGCCTTGGCTGGTAGCGACATCATCTACACTGAAGTCCCCATGGATGCCGCCAATCAAATGGGCATCGCCATGCATCTCATTCGCAAGGATGGCAAAACCCTCTCTGAATCCATCGGCGCCGAACTCAAAAAGGAAGTGACTGCTGAACTCAAGCAGATCAACCCCCAGCTCACCGCCGATGCTTTCGACCCACTGAAAACTTGGGTCATCGCCACCACCCTCCCCTTGCTCAAAGACCAGATGGCCGGACACGTTGCGCTCGATAGCCGCATCTGGACTCAGGGTGAGAAAGCCGGCAAACAACTCAGAGCCCTCGAGAAGATCATCGACCAAGTGAATATCTTCGAAGACTTCACCGAGGAAGAACAAGTCACCATGCTCGCTGAAACTCTCAAGTATCAGCGCAAATGCCGCGCCGAGAACATGGATGCCGTCGATGAGCTTCTCAACGCCTACGTTTCGGGCGATCCGAAAAAAGTGGAAGACGAACTCAACGCTCAGTTCAATGAAATGGGCGAAGGCGACAACCTTGAGCTCAGCAAAAAAATGAAGAAGGCCGCACTCGATGATCGCAACATCACCATGGCCGCTTCCATCGGCAAGCACCTCAAGGCTGAGCCAGCCAAAGTTCACTTCTTCGCCGTTGGCGCCGGTCACTACGTCGGCAAAGGCAACATCTGCGAACTCCTCCGCAAGGAGGGCTACACCGTCACTCTTCACCAACCCTGATCATCATGGCACTCGAACCCGTCACCCAAGTCACCGGCCGCGGTGTATTCATCCCCGGCGCCGACATCGACACCGACCGCATCATCCCAGCGCGCTTCATGAAGTGCGTCACCTTCGATGGTCTCGGTGAATTCGCCTTCTACGACGTCCGCATCGATCCCGATACCGGCGAGAAGACCGACCACCCCCTCAACGACTCCCGCTTCGACGGCGCCTCCATCCTTTTGGCTGGCGTCAACTTCGGCTGCGGCTCCTCGCGTGAGCACGCTCCCCAGTCGCTCAAGAAGTATGGCTTCGATGCCGTCATCGCCGAGTCCTTCGCCGAGATCTTCTTTGGCAACTCCACCACCCTCGCCATGCCCTGCGTGGTCGCCAGTGCAGAGAACATCGCCAGCCTGCGCGACGCTGTGGAAGCCGACCCCTCTGTCGAAATCACCATCGACGTGGAAAATCTCAAGGTCCGCAGCTCGAGCGGCATCGAATTCGACGTTCAGATGCCCGCATCGGCTCAAGAGGCCCTCGTTTCCGGCCGTTGGGACCCTATCCAAGAGCTTTTGGACAACGGCGAAGCTATCGACGAAACGGCTAAGAAGTTGTTCTACGTTTGATTGAATAATTTCACGGCCTTTCACATCCTAACGGCCATGAAACCCAAGATCAGCATCCTTCTCGTGGTTGGCATCGTCCTGCTAACCACTCCAGCCATCGCCAAACCCGGCAAAGACAAGGGCAATTCTGGAAAAGGCGGTCCACCAGCGCATGCCGGCAAGGGAAACTCGGGCAAAGGCAACTCAGACAAGAGCGCCAAACCTCGTCCGGTCCATGGCCACAATCATCCGGGCAACAAAGGCGGCGTTCACAAATTCAACGACAACGATCATCTCCAGTTCAAAAACTTCTTTGCTCCGGATAACCGCAAGAACCTGCCCCCCGGCCTGCAGAAGAATCTCGAACGCGGCAAACCACTGCCTCCCGGCTGGCAAAAGAAGGTGGCCGCCGGTAACACCATCGAGGCCGAATGGCTCAAGCTCATGGCGCCGGTCTCCTACGACTACTTTCCCAAGATCCAGCGCACCCCGGGCACGCGGCTATATTACCACGATGACCGCTTGATCCGCGTCAATGAGGAGACCCGCCTTATTCTCGATGTGATCAACCTGTTGACCCGCTGAATCTTCTGATTTGGCGAGGATTACGCATATCCTCTGACAAGCCCTGCGCAGCTTTGTGCAGGGAATGCGAAGCCTGATTTGGGGCGAAATGGGAAGGTTTGGGCGCTTCCCCCACCAACCCCGTCTTGTCAGCGCGACGTCCCAATCTCGATTCCGTCACGACCATCAACACCGATGGCTCGCGCTACTTCCTGCATCCAGCGGATGTGCGGGGCAAATGGGCCCTGTTGCGTCGAGTCGTAGGGCTGATACTGATCGCCATCTACATCGCCCTGCCGTGGATTCCCATCAACGACAATCCGGCGGTGTTCCTCGACGTCCAGCACCGCATGTTCCACCTCTTTGGCCTGACTCTGGTGCCACAGGATCTATGGGTGATGTTCTTTGCAATCACGGGGACTGGATTCGCCCTGTTCTTTGGCACCGCATTGCTCGGTCGCATCTGGTGCGGCTGGGCCTGTCCCTACACGGTCTTCCTCGAACACGTCTACCGCCGTATCGAACGATTGATCGAGGGTGATGCCCCCGCTCGACGTGCTCTCGAACGCGCGCCTTGGAGAGCAACGAAGATCTTCAAGTGGATCCTCAAGCATGCCATCTACGCGATGATCTCCACCCTCATCGCTCACGTCTTCCTCTCCTACTTCATCTCGCTACCCAGGCTCTACACCTTCATGCAGGATGGCCCGATGGAGCACGTGACTGCCTTCGGCATCGTCACCTTCCTCACACTCGTCCTGTGGTTCTGTTTCGGGTACTTCCGCGAGCAGTTCTGCATCATCATGTGCCCCTACGGCCGTCTGCAGAGCGTGCTCACCGACGACGACACCATCAACATCGGCTACGATGAAAATCGCGGCGAGCCCCGCGGCCGCTTTAAGAAAGCTGAGGGCTTGTCCGACGAAGCCTTGGCGAAGTCGGGCGATTGCATCGACTGCACCCGTTGCGTGCAAGTCTGCCCCACTGGCATCGACATCCGCAACGGCCTGCAACTCGAATGCATTGGCTGCACCGCCTGCGTCGATGCCTGCGACGAGATCATGACCAAGGTCGGCCGACCCAAGGGACTGATCCGCTACGACTCCTTCAATGGCTTCGCCGGACGAGCCCGCCGCTTCCTGCGCCCACGGATCTACGCCTACATCGGTCTGGCTTCACTCGGGCTCGCCGTGATGCTGACCGTGGCCTCGATCCAGGCCCGCCCCTTCAACGCTACTGTCTCGCGAGTGGGAGGCACCGGCTTCTACAGCGATGCCGTCATGGTGCGAAACATCTACAAGGTGCGCTTCATCAACAAACGCAACCAGGAAGCCACCGTGACCATCCGCCTCTCCGAAGATGCGCCCCAGGGTTACCAACTGAGCGGGGCGGGTCAGACCTTCACCGTCGACGCCAAGGACGAGATGGCCCGCACCTGCGTGGTGATCTGCCAGCTCGAGAATTACCAAGGCACAACCGAACTTGATTTCAACATCCACGCCGATCCCGGCGACATCTCCATCACTAAAACGGTCCGATTTCTTGGACCCAATCCTAGTCAATAGCCCACCCACAAACCCTGCAATAACCCACCCACAACCCCGAAACGAACCGAACCTGATGAACCCCATTCGAACCCTCCTCAACAACAACCCGTGGATCTATGTCGTGTTGGCCTTCGTGGTCCTGATTACTGCATGGTCCACGCTCATCACCATCGCGGTGAAGCATTCGCCGCAAAAGATCGAGATCGTGAAGTGACTCTTTCCTACCTCTCGTCATGACCACTGCCGCTGCCCTCATCGCCGGATTGGCCACCAGCCTGCATTGCGCCGGCATGTGTGGTCCGATCGCCTGCGGCTTGGGCACCTTGGCAAAATCGGAGGGCGAACGACTGACGGGAGCGTCCCTGTACCACGGCACTCGGCTCATCTCCTACGCTCTGATCGGTGCTGTTTGTGGCGCTCTGGGCCAACAACCTTTGAAGTGGTTCTTCGACTCCCCCGCGGTGCTCCTGCCATGGGTGATGGTCGCCCTGCTTCTGATGATGGGACTGGGACTCGACAAGAAGATCCCGCGCCCGGCCATCCTCAACAAACTCACCTTCAAAGCCCGACTCAGTGCCGGCAAGATGTCCACTTATGGCAGCGCCAGCACCATGGGTCTACTCACTCCCCTACTGCCTTGCGGACCGCTCTACCTGATCTTTGGCGCCGCGCTGCTCTCAGGATCGGCAGCCAAGGGCGCCGAATTCATGCTCGCCTTCGGACTGGGCACCGTTCCCCTGCTGTGGCTGGTGCAGCACCAGTTCCACCGGATTCGACTGAAGCTGACGCCTCTGATGATGGGCCGCCTACGCCGCGGCCTCGCCCTGACCATGGCCATCCTCCTGGCTTGGCGCCTCCACGACACCCTCCCTAGCTTGGGAAATGAAGCGATTCCCGCCGAAAACGGTCAGGAACTGCCCTCCTGCTGCCCCTAGACGTCCTACGGACGCAGATTGAATATTGTATATTGTAGATTGATTATTGACTGAGTCAGCAGGGCACATGACTTGCGCAGCCACCGAGCAAAATGCTGCGACAGCCAAGAAATAATCAATATTCAATCATCAATAATCAATCCAACCACCGAGAGGCCTCGTTTTTTCTTCCAGCCTCCTGAATCCGGATGTTTGATTGAGTTCATGATCTTACGCATCGGCTCCATCCTACTTATGGCCTGCCTGCTTCCGCTGACGGCAAACGCCGCCGGTTCCAAAAAGGGCAAGGCTCAGGTCAGCTTTCATCTGCAGGCCGAACCCGGTGATGCGCCCAAGATGGTCTACCCGCTCATGGTTGGCGGCAAACAGACCCCCTTCAAGCGCATGCCCGAAATTCAAACCAAGGATATCGCCGGCTTCAAAGCCGTCCCCAGCAAGAAGATCGCGGGAATCTACGACATCGTGGTGCAGCTCAAGCCCAATGCCGCCAAGCGACTGGAGATGGTCACCAATGCCAACCGCGGCCGCATGATGGCTGGACAGCTCAATGGCCGTGCCGGTGAAGGCATGTTGATCAACGAAGTAGTCAAGGACGGCACTCTCGTGATCTGGGGCGTGGCCAACGCCGAGGATCTCAAGGCCCTGGCCAAGACTTTCAAAGGCTCGGTCGAAGTCGAATGAGCTGAGGGCTCTCCGCCTCGAACCTTCCTCCGGAATGTCCCGCTGCCTCGCCCTGTTGCTGATCGCTCATGTCAGCGTCGCCGGCCTGCAGGCTTCCGAGGACCTCCGTCTGCCCACCGAGAACGATTACATCTTCAGCAAGCACCAGGATCGCTTCTACATGCATGTCGATCGCTTCTTCGAGGGCGAGGCCAGCAAGCCGTGGATGGGTGGCAGCTACGGCTACGTGCGCAACCTGCGGCGCATCAATGACAACCTCATCATCGGCACCCGCTTCCATGAGGGCATCGACATCAAACCGCTCAAGCGAGACTCGAGCAACAACGCCCTCGACAAGATCAAAGCAATCTCGGCCGGCAAGGTGATCCATGTGAATGCCGTCTCCTCCAAAAGCAACTATGGCCGTTACGTGGTTGTCGAGCACCTCTGGGAGGGCAGCAAGGTCTACTCGCTATATTCACACCTCGCCAAAGTCACCTGCCATGTTGGCCAGAAGGTCGAGGCTGGTGGCGAACTCGGCATCATGGGCTACAGCGGCCGCGGTCTCAATCGGGAGCGTTCCCATCTCCATCTCGAACTCAATCTACTAATCACCACCCGCTACGAGGAGTGGGCCAAGCTCCACCAGATAGTCAATCATCACGGCATCTACAACGGCATCAACATGAGTGGCTGTGATATCGGCCAATTCTACCACGAGAAATTCAAGAACCCGGAGCTCCAGTTCTCCGAATTCATCGCCGACCAACCCGTCTACTTCAAGGTGCTCGTTCCCGGCAAAGGCACTCCAGATTTCGTCAAGCGTTACCCATGGATCAGCCACGGAGATCCCGCAGGAGCTCAATCTTGGGAGATCAGCTTTACCGCCACCGGCTTCCCGGTTGCCTTTGAGCCGCACAAGGAGAAGGTCCAGAAGCCCTACATCACCTCCATCCGGCCCTCCGAAGACATCCCGCATCAATACCAAACCCGCTATCTCATCTCCGGCATCGGCAATCGCGCCACCCTCGGCACCAACGGCCTCAAGCTGATCAAGATGCTGATGAACGATTTCTGATTCACACCCCCACCCCACCATCATGTCCGACTCCATCACTGAAAAAATGGCCGAACTCGGCCTCTCTCTGCCCGAAGTTCCCGCTCCCGTCGCTGCCTACGTCAACTGCGTGCGCAGCGGCAACCTACTCCACCTTTCCGGCGGCCTACCCATCAAGCCCGACGGCAGCATGATCACCGGCAAAGTCCCCACCGACCTCTCGCCCGAAGACGCCCAAGAAGCCGCCAAGCTTTGTATTCTCAACCGCATTGCCGTGGTGAAGGAGGAAATCGGCTCACTCGACAAGGTGAAGCAAATCGTCGCCCTCACTGGCTTCGTAAACTCCGAGCCAGACTTCAACGGCCACCCAGTGGTCATCAATGGCGCCTCCGAGCTCCTTGTCGAAGTCTTCGGTGATAAGGGCAAGCATTCCCGCACCGCTCTGGGTGCCGCAGCCCTACCACTGGGCGTGGCGGTTGAAATCAACCTCGTGGTTGAGGTTGAAGACTGAGGCTCTGAGCCAGAGCCTCACGACTCTCTCCTAGACAACAAATCACTTCTCGAGCTTGAAGTGATTTTCAGGAAGCTCTTCTCCAAGTTTCCAGTTTGTGAATACTTCAACAAGACCTTCCTGTTGTCCTTCTCCATTGTTCGTCACTCGTTTGATGGGTAGCGAACTGGCTTCATCGATCCAAATGGTGCAGGTAAAGCGCCTGTGATCGGCATATTGCATTTTGTAGGTGACGACCACGGCATCTTGACCGTTCACTTTTTCTTTGCGGATGAATTGAAAGTCCGATCTGCCGTATCCCCTCGCGATTTTCTCCTCACCACCTAGAGGAAAGATCAAGCGCATCGGACTGGTGCTATAACATGTCAGGCAACGGAGCAGATTCACTGACATCTGATCCGGACACTTCTTGCCCTCCGGCCTACTCCTCGGGTTGGTCATCTGCCAATCTTCACCATCCGATACGACCAGGTAGTCGGCACGGGGTCCCCAAATAGATGCATTGAATGACATCCTGACTTTATTCTTACCGCCGTAGGCAAAGGTCCCTTTGTAATCATGTTCAGCGTCTCCACCAGCCTCCACCTGCCCTTGAAATGAAACCTGCACGGTTTCAGCGTTGAGAATTTTATCTTCCATCGCTCGGAAGATTTTCTCGCCTTCATTCATCGGCGGATTCTTATCCTCATCAGCGCAAGCCGCATCTTTGACCGCGCATACACTGAGCATGGCGGATGCGAATGAGATCTTCGTTGCGACTCCTAGTCTTCTGGTAAGTTTCGTCATGGCGCAAATCAAAGCACGAATGACGCGATCTCGTTAATTGATATTCAATTTTTGAATATTGAGTGAATCAATATTCAGAACGATGCGCTGTGGTCGAGTGTTGGCATCTCACAAAGCGAGGCCAATCCACTCGACAATATCAGCCTGTCAGCGCTTGCCTGTTGGTGTTTTTTTGAACAGTATTCATCACCGATGAGCGCCAAGACCTTGCTGGTAGAACCTCATGCAGCACTACAGAGCCATTTTGGCTTTGAGGGCTTTCTCAGCGGCCAGCAGGAGGTCATTGATGAAATCATTTCGGGCCGGGATGGGCTGGTGGTCATGCCCACGGGTGGCGGCAAGTCGCTGTGCTACCAAATCCCGGCGCTTTGCTTCGAAGGCGTGACCCTGGTAATCTCACCTCTCATCGCCCTGATGAAGGATCAGGTCGATGCTCTCACCGATCGCGGCATTCCGGCCACGGTCATCAACTCCACGCTTAATTGGGACCAGCAACAGGAGCGGCTCGATGCCATCAAGCGCGGCGAATTCAAGTTGGTCTACGTAGCACCCGAGCGCTTTCGCGCAGCCAGCTTCATGCGCGCCATGGAGGGCATCGAGATCTCTCTGTTCGCTGTCGATGAAGCCCACTGCCTAAGTCAATGGGGTCATGACTTCCGTCCCGACTATCTGCGTCTGGGCAAGGCCCTCGAACAATTGGGACACCCCCAATGCGTGGCACTGACTGCCACCGCCACTCCAGTCGTTCGGCGCGACATCATCGAAGTTCTCAAACTGCGAGAACCCTTCGAGCAGGTTAGTGGCTTCGCCCGCCCGAATCTCGCTCTCTCCATCCGCAACGTGGAGAAGAACACCGAAAAAAACCAACGCCTGCGAGAGCTCATCGGCGAACACCGCACAGGCATTGTCTACTGCGCTACCCGCAAGAAGGTGGAGAGCGTCTCGGAAACGCTGGCTCATTGGGGCATCCGATGCACCGCCTACCACGGCGGCATGAGTGATTTGGAACGCGATGAAGCTCAAAACGCCTTCATTCGACGAGAGGTCGATGTCGCGGTAGCCACCAATGCCTTTGGCATGGGCATCGACCGGTCCGATGTGCGCTTTGTCATCCACTACGAAATTCCCGGCAGCGTGGAGGCCTATTACCAAGAAGCTGGCCGCGCCGGGCGCGATGGCGAGGCCGCGATGTGCGAATTGCTCTTCAATTACGCCGACACCCGCACTCAGGAATTCTTCATCGAGGGCACTAATCCCGGAGCCGCCACCATCCGTTCCGTCTACCAATGCTTGGTGGAGCAGGCCGATGCGCAACACGAGGTGCACTTGAGCCTGGAAGAGCTCACCGAACGAGTAGACAGCCGAAATGGCATGGCCGTCGGCAATGCGCTGGGATTACTCGCGCGATGCGGTACGATCGAACGCTTTGATGTCCCTGGCCAGCGCCGTCGCGGCACACGCCTGCTGAAGCCCGACCTCCATACCGACGAACTGGCCCTGGATGAACAAGCACTCGAAGAGAAGGAGCGCCGCGACCGCGACAAGCTCAAGGCCATGGTCGAGCTGTGCTACGCCAATCAATGCCGTCAGCAATGGATCCTCTCCTACTTTGGCGAGGAAGACCATGGCCCCTGCGGCAACTGCGATTCCTGCCGCAAGGAACATCAAGGCAATCGGAAAGCACCCGACGAAAGGCAGGCACTCATTGTCCGCAAGGCACTCAGTGGTGTGGCTCGCATGTCTCAGCGCACCGCCAACGGCTGGCAGGGGCGCTATGGCCGTGGTCGTATCGTGCAAATGCTCGCGGGCAGCAAGTCGCGTGAAGTCCTCTCTGCCCGCCTTGACCAACTCAGCACTTACGGCCTGCTGCGCGAACAGGGCACAGGCTTTCTCAATCGCCTGATGCGCTGCCTCGCCGAAGCAGACCTGGTGAAAACCGAAACCTCCGGCGACTATCCCCTACTGACCCTGACTACCCGTGGTGATCAAGTCATGCGGGGTGAAACCAACTACCAACTGATCTGGCCCGAAGCTCCGGCCAACACCGCCAACGTGGATCTGAAAGACGAAGGCTTCGATCCCCAGCTCTACAGCCTCATGCGCGACCTCCGCGGCAAACTGGCTAAACAGAATCAGGTGCCACCTTACGTCATTTTCAGCAACAAGACCTTGGAAGCTCTTACCCGCTACCAACCCACCGATGCCGCGAGCGCCATGCAGATCCCGGGTATCGGCGAGACCAAGCTACAGCGCTACGGCGAACCTTTCCTCGAGACCATCCAGATGTGGCAGCAATCTCGGTAGGGCAATTGTGGGCTCAGAAGATCTCATTTCAGCCTTTCAGCTTTTATCCGGAGGTGCTCACCTCGCTCCGCCTGCAGGACTTCCGGTGCCGCTACCCTACCCTTGGGCGTGGCGGTTGAAATCAACCTCGTGGTTGAAGTTGAGGATTGAGAAACCTCTCACGACTTGGCTCCGCACTTCAAACGCCTCATAATCCTTTGCAAATAGCTGGGCTTACCGGGCTTGCTAGGATCTACCTTAGGCATGAGTAATCTACTATGATCAAATTCCGCTAGAAATCTTTCCCTCCACTCTTGGTTAAGAGGACTGCCTTGCTTATCCGTGACTGGTTCGAGAGGGATATCGCCGACTTCTACATCCATAAAGTCGGCAATCCTTTGGATGGAACCTCTAAGGTCCATTCGAACTTGATCAAAACTCAACTCCATGTAGTTCGCACCACTTGCGGATAGCACGTACCTCCACGATGCCGTGTCGAGAAGATTGGCGCGTAGGCAGTCATGAATATCTTCGAAGGAGTAGCTGGGATCATCCCGGACCGGTTTCTGGCCAGAGATCCAAACACCGGTCTGTCTGGCAATGGCCTGCGAAACCGCCTGCGCGAGTACATCATGCCTTGAGAGCATGACATAATAAGCATCAGGGAACATAGCCTCTAATTTTTGAAAGCCGCCGAACTGCTTCAGTTGGCGATGATGAACCTTGATACCAAATACACCGTTGGGGGAGGTTCTTTTGCGCTGCAACTCAGCCATCACCTGATGAAAGTCGGTCATCCTCAAGAGCTTCTTCCATTGCGATAGATTCGCTCCATTTGCATATTCCAGAGGATATCCGAATTTGCCAGTCTGATACAAAGCATGACCGAGCATGTGGCTGCCACACCTCTGAGTAGAGGCGATAATCAGCACCTTGGAAGGTTCTTCAGATCTGGGGAAGTCATGTGCTTCCAAGAATTGGTCTTCGTACAAATGCATGGCAGATGCGTGTTCTAGTTGTCATAGCCTAAGGAGATTGCGTCCTGATGACAACCCAGACACGCCCCCCGAAGGCGGTCCGGAAGCCGCGCACCACTGCATTCTGGATCGGATTGCGGCGGTGGAGATCAAACACATCATTAGGCTGGAGAAGAGAAACTATAAGACTGGACAGAAGATCAAAGGCGAACCACAGGCGAAAGCTTGTTAGCCCCGTCAACCTGCTCTGCCTTTTCCTGATCATTCATAGATAGCCACTTCGAAGCATAACCCCCATATCGTGCAGCAAGTTCACTCATGCCATCAGCATACTTGCTCTCTAGATACTCCCGATACGAAACTGGAATCTCCAATTTTCTTGATTTGTTAACAACCTGACTAACGTTTCCGTATTCCGAAGTGTTCTTCGCTCCAATGTGTTTGAGAACCTCAGACAACAGTGCTTCGGGTTGATCCACAATGGCATCATAATAACCCAACATCAACTGGCTGGGATCGAAGAATTCCAAATACAGGTCGATCGTCCGCAAATAATCCGAGCGAAGCTCTTGATCTGGTGAATCAACAAATGCCTTAAATGCATCAAGATCATCCACAGATACGGAGCCCTCGAGCCTCTCCTGATACCGGTAATGCGACCATGCCCTTTCGATGGGGTTACGCATCATGAATACCAGCCTAGCATGAGGAACAATGTTGTACATCCTAGCAACATCCTCTCGATTCAAAATTGAATAGCTCAGGGTGATATCACCAGTGATCCCAGTCTGGCGTTTATACAATTTCAAATACCAGGCATCTGTATAGCTGCGAAAAAAGTAATGTATCCACCATCTGGCCAATTCGAAATTTCTGGATCTCAATCTCCGAAAAACTCTCCTCACCCCGCGTTTGACATAACCACCCTGAACGAGCCTCTTGAGTACCTTGGTTTCTGCGAGTCGACTTGGGGAGGGATAGGAGTGAGATCGATCGAAGTAATGCATCTCCTTGATTGGAGGCATGGAAAACTCTGAGTGCTCACTGATCCTAGCGTAGAGCCAACTCGTTCCAGCCTTCTGGGCGCCTATACCTATGAACTCTGGTTTCATGCTTCTTACAGAACATCGCAGACTGCTCACGCCGCATCAGCAAGAGATCCCCATCGGCCTTGACCCCAGCGACACGGCCAAACCTTACGGCTTGGTCACCCTACAAAGCGAGACCGTTTTATGGCGCGGATCATTTCTTGAGTGGGTAAGATTCGAGAGAACCCACATTGTCCGAGCTCGTCTTGAGATTCAGAAATGACAAACCGCCCGCAAGCACGCAGACTGCCTCCGTGCTGACCTCGCTCCGCCTGCAGGACTTTCGGTGCTTCGAATCCCTCGATCTCGAAGCGCCTGAAGCGGGCGCCATCCTCATTGGCAACAATGCGCAGGGCAAAACCTCCATTCTCGAGGCCATCTGCATGCTGGTGCGTCTGCATTCACCGCGCACCCACCGCATGGGCAGTCTGGCTCGCTTCACCACGAAGGGTTTCGGCATCGCCGGCAATCCGTGGCTCAGCGAGCGCCAGATCCGTCACTCGCGCGAAGGCCTGCAACTCACAGTCGAGGAGGAACCCCGACTTAAGAAGTCCGACTATCTGCAAGACGGTGGACGCATCGTGTGGCTGGGCAACGAAGACCTAGAGCTCGTGCGCGGTCCAGGTGAGGGCCGCCGTCGCTACCTCGACTTCATCGGTTCCCAGCTCGATCCCAACTACCTCCACTCCTGGTCGCGCTACCGCCGTGCGCTGCAGGCCAAAAACCTGTTACTCAAAGAGAAGCAATTGCGCGACTCCGAGATCCACGCCTACGAAGAAATCCTCATCGAGCACGGCACCCTGCTGATGCAAGTGCGCGCGCGCATCGTGGAGGCACTTGGCCCACTCTGCGCTGAAGCTCAAAACACCGTCAGCGGCAAGGACGAGCCGCTGAAGATCGACTACCTTCCCGGCAGTGGTGAAGACCTCAAAGAGTCCATGCATCAGGCCTACGATCGGGAACGCAAACTGCGCCAAGCCGTGGTTGGCCCGCACCGCGACGACCTTGCCCTGCGCATTCACGACATGCCCGCCAACGAGTTTGCCAGCGAGGGTCAGCAGCGCACCCTAGCCTTGGCTCTCAAACTCGGTCAGGGCCACCTGCTGGCCGAACATCAAGGCGCTCAGCCCATCTACCTCTTGGACGATATCTTCGGTGAACTCGACGTCAGCCGCCGCAACGCGCTCATGAGCCACCTACCCAATCAGGCCCAGATCTGGATCACCACCACCCACCTCGACTGGATGGGTGACACGCATGGCCTCGACGACCTCAAGCACATCACCGTGGACAGCGGTCGGTGCTCCTAAACGGAGCGGAAGATCAATCCAACAGCTCCGGATAATGCTCCCTCGCGAGCTCAAGAGACAGATCGAGCACGCCTTTGCTTCGGCTGTGCTTGAGCGCTTCGTCGGACATCGCGGCGCATTCGGCGTAGCTCAGTGAACGGATGGCCTGACCAACTGTGGAGACCTGTTGCGGGCCGACGGATAGTTCCTCCACCCCCATGCCGAGAAGTAGCGGGGTCAGACGCACATCACCGGCCATTTCACCGCATATGGCAGTCCAAATGTCGTTGGCATTGGCGGCATCGATGGTCTGCTTGATCAGGCGAATGACCGCCGGATGGGTCGGGCGATAGAGATCGGCGACATGAGGATTCACGCGGTCGACGGCCACCGTGTATTGAATGAGGTCATTGGTACCGATGGAGAAGAAGTCGACTTCAGGAGCGAGCAGATCGGCACACATCGCGGCGGCCGGCACTTCGATCATGACACCCACCGGAACCTTGGGATCGAAGGGCACGCCTTCCTTGTCTAGCTCGTCCATGCAGTTGCGAATCATCTCCTTGGCGCGCCACACTTCCGACAAGCCCGAGATCATCGGGAACATGATGGCCACCTTACCCTTGGCACTGGCGCGCAGGATGGCACGCACCTGCTCGCGAAACATGCCGGGCCGTGAAAGCGACACTCGAATCCCACGCCAACCGAGGAAGGGGTTGGGCTCGGGGTCGGTGAGTGGTTCGATCTGCAACTTGTCGCCGCCGGCATCCAAGGTGCGAATGATCACATTGTGGGGCGAGAGCTCTTTGCAAACCTCGCTGTAGATTTCCGCCTGCTTGTTTTCGTCCGGCATCTCCTCGCCATCGAGCAGCAGGTATTCGGTTCGATAGAGGCCAATTCCCTTCGCTCCACTGCGTTTGACTAGTGGAAGTTCATTGAGAAATTCCATGTTGGCCGACACGGTGACCTGGCGTCCATCGATGGTCTCGGTCAGCGCACCGCGTTTGGCCTCCAGCTCACTGCGCACCTTGGCCTTCTCATCAAGAATCGTCTTGTAGTGCTCAGTGGTCTCCTCAGTGGGATGCAGGATGATTTTACCCGAGTAGCCGTCGAGAATGGCAGGCGTCAGCGCCATCATGTTAATCACCGCATTGTCGATACCCACGATGGCTGGAACACCAAAGGCGCGGGCGAGAATCGCAGTGTGTGAGTTAACGCTGCCCTGCTCGGTCGCGAAGCCGAGAACGTGACGCTTGTTCATGGTCACCGTGTCCGACGGAGCCAGATCATAGGCCACCAGAATATGATGATCGTCTGGCGCCTTGTGGTGGGGGCTGTCGTCAAAATCGAAATTTCGGAGAACTCTCTGAGCCACATCTTCCATGTCGGCCGTGCGCTCACGGAGGAAGGGGTCGGGCACCCGGCGCATGGCCTCAAGGAAGGTCTGCATCACCGCGTAAAAGGCATATTCAGCGTTCTGCTTGCGACTAGCGATGGCCTCGATGACTTTTCTGATGAGGGAGTTGTCCTCGATCATCATCACGTGGGCCTCAAAAATCCCCTGCTCTCCGTCACCTGCCAGATCCTCAAGGCGCTCCTGAAGTTCCTCGAGCTGATGCTTGGTCAGCTCGATGGCGTCGCGAAAACGATCCTGCTCGTGCTCAATCTCATCATCATCGATTTCATAGACCTCCGGAGCCCCAAAACCGCGAGCAATCACATGCAGCGGAGCCATGGCAATGCCCGGTGATGCCGGGATTCCCTGATAGATGACTTCCTTTTCCTCTCGGGTTTGCTCCATGAGTGACCAAAATCCTGATTGCCGCGAGTTGGCGGTTCAAGGAACAATTTGTGAGCTCCTAGACAGCTCCCCCATCTCACTGACAATCAAGCGTCAGCGACAACACTCATGAAGACAATTGTCGCGCCGCCTGGAGGGTGTTTTTCATCAGCATGGCGATGGTCATGGGGCCCACACCGCCGGGAACGGGAGTGATGGCGGAACAGCGCGGCGCCACATCTTCGTAATCAACGTCGCCCACCAGACGATAACCTGACTTGCGAGATGCGTCTTCGATGCGGTTGATGCCCACATCGATGACCACAGCACCTGGCTTGATCCAATCGCCCTTAACCATTTCCGGACGACCCACAGCAGCGACGACAATGTCAGCGCGGCGGCTAATGGCGGGCAGATCCTTGGAGCGCGAGTGAGCGATGGTCACCGTGGCATTGCAGTTCTTGGAAACCAAAAGCAGGGCCATAGGCTTACCGACGATCATGCTGCGGCCGATCACCACAGCTTCCGCTCCGTTGGTGTCGGTACCGGATTCTTCGAGCAGTTTGATGCAGCCGGCGGGTGTGCAGGGCACGAAGCCAGTGGGGTCCTCAAGCGCGAGTTTAGCGACGTTCTCCGGGTGAAAGCCGTCAACATCCTTGCGCGGATCGATCGCGCGGACGATGACCTCCTCATCAATGTGTGGCGGTGGCGGCGACTGCACCAAGATGCCGTGAATGGCAGGGTCGGCGTTGAGCTTGTTCACCACCTCGAGCAGTTCGTCCTGAGTGGTCTCAGCGGGAAGTTCGATTTTCTCAGAATGGAACCCGAGTTCGCCGCATTTGCGGACCTTGGAGCCAACGTAGACCTGCGAGGCAGGATCCTCACCGACCAGCACCACGGCCAGACCGGGAGTCACTCCCTTGGCTTTGAGTTCTTGGGCTTCGCTAAGGCATTCCTCGAGCACCTTGGCGGCCACTGCCTTGCCATCAATCACCTGCGGAGTTTCCATCGGCGTCAGCTTGCGCATCATCCACTTCTGCCACAAGCCTTGCCTGCAGTTTTTGGCGCTCTTCTTCGAACTCTTGTGGGCTCAAGCCCTTCTTCACATGGATGGGGGCTCCAAAGCTGACCTCCAGCTGACTGAAGGGTTTGGGAATCACGAATCGATCCCAGGTCTTGAGCCTCCATGACGACCCAAAATGGGCATTGAGGGTGACCAAGGGAATCCCCGAAGACTCCGCCAATTTGATGACTCCCGGTTGCACTTCGTAGATCGGGCCTTTGGGTCCGTCGGGCGTGATGCACACGTCCTGGCCATCCTTGAGGGCCCGCTTGAGAGCCACCAGCGCAGCCGCACCCCTGCGGGATGATGAACCTCGCGCCGCCTTGATCCCAAATACTCCGAGTGCTCGAGCGACCATTTCGCCGTCCTTACTGGCACTGGTCAGCGCCACGCATTGGCGATACCAACCACAGCCCTTTGCCCAGGCAGGGGGGCAGCTAAAAATCCGGTTGTGCCACATCACCAGAATCACCGGCCCTTGGAAGGCGCCGGGTGAGCAAATTCCAGATTCATCGCGAATCGTTATCCGGATGGTCTTGGACAAGAGCCACATCAGCCAGCCCGCAAGCGTGCCGATCATCACCGACTTGCGGTTGGTAACAACGAGGTGGTCCGGCTTGCCCATAAACTGGTGGAGTCTCGCGGACCGTGCTCGTCATGACAAGCTCTTCACTTGGCGACCTCGCGCAGCTTGTAAAGCCGCAGCATGGAAGGCTCCGGCAAGGGCGGCTTGCGGGGCCTGTCGTGGTTGGAGCCGAGGGATTCCCACGTCAGTAGGTAGCGCACTCCCTTCTCGCCGCTGCTTCCGAGATCGCCGGCATGGCGAACCGTCAGCCCTGGAAAATCACCCCGCTTCCTGCGCACCTCCTTCGGCCAAGGAGCGCCAACTTTGATTGGCTTGACCACCGGCTTGAGCGATTTTTCGTCGAACTGCAGCGAACCGGGGCCGTAATCCTTGTGGCGGTAACCCACGGCGAGAACCCCGTCCTTCACTTCCTGGAGTTCGGCCAGCCGAATACCAATGAAGGGCATGGAGCCGCGGCCGCCAAAAGGCACGGGCTTATCCCAATCGGTGAGGGTGTGAATGACCCACTTGCCATCTTCTGGCCTGGCGGCGTGAATCTGCATGTTCCCTGCCTTGTCGTTGCGATGGTAGACGATGATGGGACGGCCCTCGTCATCGAAGTGGAGTCGTTGACCACCGTTGATCATGCCACTACCGGAGGGTGAAGGATCCACCCACAGTTCGGGACGGTCCAGTGTCAGCGGCAGTTCCATCTTGTCACCGAAGGCCGATTCCCAATTCACGAGGTCACGGCTGCGGGCATAGCTGAGGTGATGATTGGTTGAGCAATCGGGTGTGTCGCGCCAGACCCACATCATGTGAAACCAGTCGCCATGCTTGCGTGGCAAAATGGGATAGGCATTGCACTTACCCTTACCGTCCAGGAGGGGTGTCTCGAGAAGGCGGCTCCACTTGCGGGTCTTGGTGTCGTAGCGGTTCCACAGACGGAAGCCGTTGCCCGAACCTCCATGGCGATAGTTGAAGAGCAGTTCACCGTCCGGGTTGGTGATGAAGTGCGGATAGGTCATGCGATTCTCAAGTTCGCCGGTCATGGGAGCAGCCTTAAGCGAGGAAATGTGACCCGCCTTTTCAGTGCGGAAGTAGATCAGTGGCACCGCATGCATGTTGCCCGACACGTGGAGATGGCCATCACCATCGAGAGCCATGGTGACGTAGTTGTGGGAATCCCAGCCGATCTTGGTGGGCAGCACCTTGGTGTCCCACTCCTTGGCATTCACTCGGCGTGAGGCCACGGTCATATTGCGGTCCTGATCGTAGTAGGCGACGTACTGGCGCTCGGGTGTGGTCAGTAGCGAAAATCCGACCCGAAAACCGGCCGGCACTCGACCGATCTCGATCTCTTCCACCACTTCCTCGCGGGCCTGGAGTGAGGAGGCCAAAGCCAAGAGCATGGCCAGAAAGCAGGATATTTTTGGATTGTCCAAAAAAGTCATATCTGCATTACGCATGGAGAAACCGTGCTTCTTACAACTTAGGGCTTCTGATCTTTGTCCGCGACATCGACGGCTTTCTTTACCTGATCAAGTAGGTCCAGACTGAGGAATTTATCGTCGCGCAGCCAGTAGCGTCCCTTGTGTTTGGCATCGAGCACGGCGACTCCTTGCTTGCCTTCGGGGCAGTCGAAAATCACCGCGCCGTTGAACTTCACCAGGCGCCAGATCACAGGAATCTTGTCGCCTACCTTGGACTGATGCAGTGCCTGAGTCACTTCGAGTTCGGCATGGATCCAATCCCCTTCCACCTCCATGCGGTTGATCAGCTTGCCGACAAAGACCGTCTCGGCCTTGGCCACCCGTGCTTCAATCGACTCGGGCGGAGCCACCGACACCGCAGGCGCCGTGATCAACAACGTCACGAATGACAGAAGCGTGATGATCAGACTACGGTTCATGACTTCCACAAGTAATCTCCCATATCCCAACCCTCACGGGCGGGTTCGCGCACGTAGGCATTGAGCTCCGGGTGGTTGGTCACCTTGCCAGCCTTGGCGTCCCATTCGATGCGCTTGCCGAAGCGTTCAGCTAGCACACCGAGCAGCACAATTTCTGTGAGGTTGCCGGAGACATCGAAGTTGGAACCGGGCTCGGGGCCACCCTTGATGGCCGCGAGCCATTCACGGAAGGGACCGCCTTTGACCCGGGCAATGGTCTCTTCCGGCAGGTTCGCCTTCCAGTTTTCGCGGACTTCGGTGGGAGTGATCATCGGCGGACCGGCGTGGGTGCCACAGCCGAGCAGACCCTTGTCACCCACCATCCAGCAGGCGCGCCCCTTGTATTTGGCGTTGTCAGCGCCGAAGGCCTGGATTTGCCCAACCTTATTCCAGTCCTGAGGACCCGAGAACCATTCGAGGGTCACCGGCCCACGATCGCCCTTGGCGGCAAAGTGGAACCGCAGATGGCTGCTGGCGGGAATCACACCGGGTAGAGAATCGGCACGGCTGACACAGTCCACCGCAGTCGGTGGATCGAGATCGAGCGCCCAAACGGGAGTATCCAGAGTGTGGCAGCCGAAGTCACCCAGCACACCGATGCCGAAGTCGTAGAAGGAGCGCCACTTCTTGGGGTGGTAGTCGTTGGAGAAATCACGCTTAGCTTGTGGGCCCAGCCACAGATCCCATGACATGCCATCGGGAATTGGCTCAGCCGGCGGAGGCATGACCTTGGGGTTGGAGAAGTGCTTGCCGTCGAAGTCGGGCCAATCGTTGCGGCAGAAGACTTGCTTCACCTCACCAATGGTGCCGGCGCGCACGGCCTCCACTGATTGGCGGATGCCCATGCCAGAGTGTCCTTGATTGCCCATTTGGGTGGTTACCTTGTACTTGGCCTTGGCTTTTCTCAGGGTTCGGCATTGCCAAATGTTGTGAGTGAGCGGCTTCTGGGTGTAGACGTGAATGCCACGCTCCATCGCCATCAAAGTGGCGGCAAAGTGAGTGTGATCAGGGCTGGAAACGACGACGGCATCGATCTCCTTGTGCATCTTGTCGAGCATGACCCGGAAGTCATCGAAGAAGGGACGATCTTCCGTGCCCCAGTCCTTCATGTTGCCGGCACTCAGCGCGCGGTCCACATCACAGAAGGCGACGAGATTTTCCTCCGAGCATCCCTGCTTGTAGGGCTGCTGAGCGATCCACCCCCCTGAACCAATGAAGGCGATGTTGAGCTTCTCATTGGCGGATTTACCCCCCTGGCCGATGGCGAAGGTCGGAAAAACGGAGCTGGCAGCGACAGCCTTGGTGGTGGTGCGGAGAAAGGTTCTGCGTTTCATGAAAAAAGGATGGTCAGAGAGTCTGACCATCCTACGCAGTGAGGCAATTCAATCTTCCTCGTCGGGCTGTGCCGTCCACGCCCCAGCCTGGATCCCGAAGGATCAGGCGGAGTCGCCGTTGTCATCAGACAGCGGCGGCGGAGTCACACCGGGGTCTTGAGCCTTGGTGAGCTTCTTGGTCGCCTTCTTCGCGGCCTTTTTGGCTGCGGGAGCTTCCTCAGCCTTGGCCTTGGAGCCCTCGATGCTGCCGAGATACTCGGGCAGATCGATGCCGGCGTTCTTGGTGATCTCATGCAGCGGCGGAAGGGATCCGACCAGACCCGAAACGAAGTCTGCAGTGCTGCCCTTGCCGTCGGCACCCTTGCCGTTGTCCCAGACGGTGACCTTGTCGATTTTGAGGTTGGAGATGGCCTTGGCCTGCTCCTCGACCAGCTTGGGCATTTGCTCGATGAGCAGCAGCATGGTGGCGAGTTGTTTGTCGCTGTCGGCCGAATTGACGATGTCGGTGAAGCCCTTCGCCTTCTTGGTCAGGATTTGCTCCACACCGTCCGCTTCCGCGCTCAGCTTGAAGAGCAAGCCGTCGGCTTCCGCCTTCTTGACAGCCTTCAAACCATCCGCTTCCGCTTGCTTCTCGAGGCGGACCGCATCGGCCTCACCCATTTGCACCCGACGAACGGTTTCAGCACGGGCTTCCGCATCGACGATGGCCTTTTCCTTGGCGATCTGGGCGGGCACAATGATGTTGGCCTCTTGAGTGGCCTTCTCACGGTTGGCACGCTCTTCCTCCGAAATCTTCTCGGCCTTGTAGGCTTCCTGCAGCGCTTCCGCCGCCTTCACCTTCTCTGCGGCAGACGCGGCACGCTCGGCTTCCGCCTCTTTCACCCGGCGTTCGGCGTTCGAGTTGGCGATTTCCACCTGTGCGGTGTTCTCACCGTCGGTGGCCTTGGCGTTGGCGTCGGCCACGCGGACACGCTGGTCACGGGCAGCTTCGGCAGCACCGATGTCACCATCACGCTGGGCTTCGGCAACCTTCACCTTCGCATCAGCAATCGCCTTCGAGGCAGCTTCCTGACCGAGGGCGTCGATGTAGCCGGATTCATCGGTGATGTCCTGCACGTTAACGTTGATCAGACGCAGACCCACTTTCTTGAGTTCGACCTCAACACCGGTCGAAATGTTGGCGATGAGTTTGTCGCGGTCGGCATTGATCTCCTCAATGTCCATGGTCGCAATGACCACACGCATCTGACCGAAGATGATGTCCTTGGCGAGTTCCTTGATCTCTCCGAGTCCCAGGCCAAGCAGGCGCTCGGCGGCGTTCTCCATGACGCCCGGCTCGGTGGACACACCCACCGTAAAGGTCGAGGGGGTGTTGACCCGGATGTTCTGTTTGGAAAGTGCGCCTTCGAGTCGGATGTCGATGGGCATGGGCGTCAGGTCCAGCCATTGATAACCCTGAATGAGGGGCCAGATGAAGGACGCACCACCGTGGTAACAGTTCGCAGACTTACCGCTGCCGACCTTACCGTAAACCACCAACAGGCGGTCGGAAGGACAGCGCTTGTAGCGGCTCGCGAATGCCATGAGCAGCATGAAGAAAACGAAGATGATGGCACCAGCGGAGAAGATGATGTCCATGAAGGCCAAGGGGATGGTATTCATAAGTTTGGGTATTTCTATTTGAGGGGGTTAGATTACTAAGGAGTTTAGGATTCGGTTTCAGTGGTGGCCGCCTTGTTGGCGTCCTCCACAATGAAGGAAGTGGGGCCAAGCATGCCGGTCACACGCACGCGCTGGCCGGCCTTGAGCTCACCAGGAGCGATGGAACGGGCGGCGGCGGTGCGCATGCGACCCTGAATGGTGACTTCGATCTGGCCTCCGTCCTTATCCGATCCCGGAATGGCGACGTAGACCACAGCCTC
The DNA here is from genome assembly GCA_964541125.1 of uncultured Luteolibacter sp. Lineage (GTDB taxonomy): Bacteria > Verrucomicrobiota > Verrucomicrobiia > Verrucomicrobiales > Akkermansiaceae > Luteolibacter. Next base: position 21,902 of record CAZIPY010000174.1, read on the forward strand.
GGAGCCGATGGCATTGTTGTAATCGAGATTACCCTTGGACTGCAGGCGGAGCAGCGAGCGCAGCATGTAATACATCGCCATCATGGAGATGAAGCCGGCGGCCATTGCGATAACGGCCACCCAAATACTGTCCAAATCCCGCTTGCTGGCGGCAACACCTACCCAGCCGAAGGCCGTGAAGAAGGCAGCGATGGTCTGCGAGGATAGAAAACCAATTCCGCCTCCGTGATCCACATCACCGATTTCGGGATCGAAACCGCCATCACCTCCGTCGCCACCAAACCCGAGAAGAGTGAGCAGCAGATGAATCACCACGACCACCAGAGAGATGGCTCCGATGGCGTAGTAAACCATCTGTTCGAAGGGCAAATTATTCCACCAATCAATCATATGTCTGGACGATGCGTAGGACTCTAACTCAGCGCAAGAAAAACCCAGAGCTCGATCGAATCATCGTCATGCTCACTTTCACAAAACACTACATATATAGATTTTTCCGGACACCCCTCTGCAAAATTGGTCCGCAATTGTAACCCGGATCAGGAAAAACTCAGGGCATCCATATCGAACACCACCGTGACATCCTCAGGTAGTGGAGTGCGGTTGAGGACGGATTGCACATGAGCGCTCAGGGTGCGGGCGCGACCAGCGCGCAGCATCAACTGGAAGCGGAACTGACCGTGCGCCTTAACCAGAGGCGAAGGCAGCACTTCACCGCAGACCACCCCCTTGGGCAAATCTTCCTTCAGACGCAACTGCAGGGTCTGCAGGGTGAACTCTGCGCGACGCTCGTGGGTCGAACGTGAGGTCAGCACCGCGCAGTGGGCATAGGGTGGATAGCCGAAGTGCTGGCGGAACTCCAATTCCTGTTCAGAGAAGCCGTCGAAGTCGTGTTTGCGCGCGTATTGGATGGAGGGTGAGTGCGGCGTCGCAGTCTGGACCACCACCTCGCCCTCGAGATCCCCCCGCCCCGCCCTGCCGGCGACCTGAGTGATGAGTTGGAAGGTGCGCTCACCGGCCCGGAAGTCCGGCGCATGCAGGCCAATGTCCGCGTTGAGAATGCCGACAAGGGTGACATTGGGAAAGTGCAGGCCCTTGGCGATCATCTGCGTACCGATGAGAATATCGATCTTATGTGCCTTGAAGGCCATGAGCATGTCTCTCATGGCGTTCTTGCGACGCATGGCATCGGCATCGATGCGTGCGACCTTCGCCTGCGGCAACAGCTTAGCCATCACCTCCTCGACCTTCTGAGTCCCAAAGCCCTGAAACTGGATGGCCGGGTCTTTGCACTCGGGGCACTTGCGCGGCACCACCGCTTGATGACCGCAGACGTGACAGATCAATCGCTCGTCACTGCGATGATAGGTCAGGGGCATCGCGCAATGCGGACATTCACAGACATGACCACAGCTGGGACATTGAAGAGAGCGGGAAAAGCCGCGGCGATTGAGAAACAGAATGGCCTGCTCGCCCTTTTCCAAACGTTGCTCGAGTCCTGTGCGCAGCGCATCAGACAAAATGGGCATGGCCCCCTTGTGCTTGCGCGACTCTAAGCGCATATCGACCACCCGCACCAAGGGTAGCGATTGACCATCCGCACGCTGATCCAATCTCAGCAGCTCGTATTTGCCGTTCTGGGTGTTCTGCCAAGATTCGAGCGAGGGCGTCGCCGAGCCGAGTACGATGGCGCAGGACTGGAAGGCCGCGCGCAGCACTGCGACATCGCGCCCATGATAGCGCGGCACACTGTCCTGCTTGTAGCTGTTTTCGTGTTCCTCATCGACAATGATCAATCCCAGTTTCGACAGTGGCGCGAACACGGCTGAGCGGGCCCCAATCACAATCCGAGCCTTGCCCTTGCGAATGCGGTGCCATTCGTCGAAGCGTTCACCCTGTGATAGATGAGAGTGCAGCACGGCGACCTCTTCCTGCATCTCGGCGAAACGCGCTTTGAAGCGGCGAACGGTCTGTGGGGTGAGTGAAATCTCGGGCACCAGCACCAATACGTTCCTTCCGGTATCGATGACCTTCTGTGCCGCCTGCAGATACACTTCTGTTTTCCCCGAACCGGTCACTCCCAAGAGCAACTGCGGCAGTGGCTTCTCCAATTCTACATTCTTGAGAATGGCGTCCAGCGCTCTGGCCTGGCCCTCATTCAGATCCAGTGGCTTGGACTCCATGACTTCCTGGACTCCATCAGCCTCCGGATCGCGGCGCACTTCCTCGCGTTCAAGTCGGATGCAGCCCGCCTTTTCCAGTGCCTTGAGCGGGCCGTCCGCACCCTGGCCGATGTCCTTGGTCGGCATGCGTTGACCCGTCGCGGAAGACAGGAGCATCAGAATGGCGTGCTGACGAGGAGCCCGCCTAGAGATTTTGTCGATCTGCTCGGCATCGGGCATCTTCAGAAGGACTGCGATGCGGCGAGTCTTGGCCGAGTTTTCCTCGTTGCGCACCGACTCCGGTAAGAGGGAACGGATCACCGTCTCGAAGCCACAGGCATAGTAGTCGGCAATCCATCGGCCGACGCGCAACATTTGCTCATCGAGAAGCGGTTCAGGGTCCACCAGTGACAGCAGCTCCTTGAGCGCGAAATCTCCCTGCACTTCATCCGAAGCAGAAAGCACCGTTCCCGTGGCTGATTGATGACGCAGAGGCACCCGCACCCGGCAACCCGGAAGCACAGTCATTCCAGCCGGAACCGCATAGTCGAAGACCAACTCGGATGGGCCGTCAATGAGCACCCGGACGTTCACAGCCACAGCCTGAATTCTTTATCCGCCAAGTCCAAGAAGAAGCTTCAAGACCACGCGTCATGAGCACGGCCAGAATCGTTCCGGGAGATCGCTCAGTTGCCCATGGCTTCCTCGAGACGGCGTTCGTAGTTCTCGAAGGCACGCTCGGCATTGCGGCTCGTGCGGGACAGCAGGCCGGTGATGTAATCATAATCACCGCGCTGAGAGAGAGCCTTGTCGTATTCGCGCATGACATCGAACACGGCGTCGACATCCTGATACAAATCGCGTTCTTCGCGACCCACGTAGCGTTCGAGTGTGGCGATCTTGTCGCGGGCTTCCTTGGTCAATTGACCCACCGGAAGGCGCTTGAACTCGCGTTCCTCAGCGGCATCCCAGGGAATGGCGCGAACCTGTCTCAGGGGGAGCAGCATGTATTTCATTTCGGCGCAGAGCACCTCACGGGTGATGTTGAAGGGGCGGGAGCTATTGGCCTGCATCAGCAGCAGAACTCCGGAAAGGTGCTGAGAGGAATCCTTGACCACACCCTCGAGGCGCTTGCGGACATGACTGTTCGCGACAAAGGAACGAACTTTGGTCGTGGGTGCCACCTTCTGAATCTCGGCAAACTTGGTTGAGGCTTCACCAATGCCTCCTTCGGACTGCGAAGCAGTGGCGTTGAGCAGTTCCTGCACATTGGAAGCCATGATCACCTCGTAATTCAGGAAGTAATCGATCTGATCCATGGTGAGCATGGCCTCAAAATACTGTCTGGATTTGGCAGGCACCACCATGCGCTGACCCTTGCCACCACTGAAGGCCTTCAACTGTTGCCACATGTCGGAGGACGGCAGGTAATTGCCCTCCAGATCCACCTTACCCAGAACGATGGTGTCGGAGTTCGGGGTCTTGCCGCTGATGACGGATCCGGCGAGAACAACGGCAGCCGCGCTGATGGATTGGGGCTGACCCGAACGAAGGGCATCCTCCAGGGCTTCGCTGCTGATGTCGACGCGCAGACCGCCGGGCAGGCCATCGAGCGACTTGTGCAGCACTCCGGTCATTGCGCGACTGAAGTTTTCCATCTGCTCATTGAAAATATTGCCGCCCACACTCATCCGGAAGGGCTCGTTCTTGGCACTCTCATCATACTCAGCACGAACAAACATTCGGCCGGGCTTGAGCACCCAGTTCTGGCCATTGACGGGTCTGATGGCCCGATACCACATGGGGATGGTCACTTCTGCCTTGTCGAAGGCCAATTTGAAATCACCGGTGTCCGGATCAGGAAGTGGGCCAGGATCGGGACCGGGGTCAGGGCCAGGACCGGGACCGGGGCCAGGCTGATCATCAGCCTTGTAATAGGCGAGAGAAGGCACGAGGTCATTCCAATCGCCGAGCATGTTGTCGCTACCCAGAGAGCGGAAACGGTCATCGTCTCTGCCGACGCGGCTGATCACATCCTTAAGGCAGGCAGACAGTAGCTTGGCATCGCGGCCGGCTGTGTCCTGACCGAGCCATTTGGCAATATCGGCAGCGTAAGATAAACCTTTGTTCAGGCGCTCATGAGCCTTGGGTCTGTAATGACCATTTTCCATGGCATCCAGGAGGCCGCGGGCATCCCGGTAAGTCGGGTCGCAGGCCAATGCCAAGGCAAGGCATTGAGCCACTAGACGACGGTCTTCGGGTGATTCGTGGGACACCGTGGAGGCCATCATGGTGAGCGTGCCGGCAAGGCCTTTCATATCCCCACTTTCCAAAGGAATCCGATCGCGACGGAACGAGGAGGGGCCGTCCTTGGGTGAGGCGAAGGGGCCGCCAGCCATGGCTCCCGTGCTCAGGGCCAAGGCAAGCAGGCTGGTGGCAGCCAAGGATTGAAGGGGGAAGACGCGCATAAGTAGATTAAACCGAGAAATTGCAGAATAGTTGCGAGAAATCGTGAACTCAAGCCATGATTGCACCCATTTGCGTAGAAGTTACCTCAAAAACCATGTGCAGCCCTGCTCCAGCCAATCTTGCCGTCCGGCAAGGCGCAATGAAGGAGCTGGTCGAGACCAGTGACTGAGGCGCAACGCAGCTGGATGGCAAGAGGGGCGGAGCCCGAAGGATTTGCTAGTGGAAACGGCATAGCCGATGATCGTCATTCAAATCAAAAATACAAACAGGGCTGAACAGGGTTTGTGAGGGGGCTTCTTATGTTTACCATGTCGCCATGCCTGAGCCCCGCCCCAGCAAGGAAACCCGTGAGGAAGTGATGTTTTTCGACACCGATTGCGGTGCCGTGGTCCACAATATTGCCTATTTGCGGATGATTGAGACCTGCCGCACCCGCTTGGCCGCCGAAATGGGCATGGATCTCAACTCGATGTCGGAAACCCAAGTCTTTCCGGTGGTGGCCCGCACCGAGATCGATTACCGCCGCCCCGCCAAATTGGGAGACTGGATCACCATCAAGGGAACGCTGGGCGAAATCGGCAAGGCCCGCTTCTGGTGCCATTTCGAGATGATCCGCGAGTCCGATGAAGCGCTGCTGGTGACCGCCCGCCAATCCCTGGCTCTGGTGCAGATGCCGCAGGGCAAACCCCTGCGTTTGCCGGCAGAATGGGCCGAAAAATGGGGCGCTCAAGATTGAATATTGTAGATTGATTATTGAATATTGGGCGATATCGCACCCGGCCAGACCGGCTTCAAACCGCTCTTCAATATCCAATAATCAATATTCAATAATCAATTGGCCATCTCCGCCTTGCCAATTCGCCCTCACTCCTCTTGACTCGCCCGCCCTGCGGGAGACTACCCGCAATCAAAATATGGCACTCATCGTCCAGAAATACGGCGGCACCTCCGTCGGCTCACTCGACCGCATCCGCAACGTGGCTGCCCGCATGAAGCGCACCCGCGAGGATGGCAATCAGGTCGTGGCCGTGGTCTCTGCGATGTCGGGCATCACCGACAAGCTCATCGGCATGGCTCACGAGCTGACCGAAGAGCCTCCCGAGCGCGAACTCGACGTCCTATTGGCCACCGGCGAGCAGCAGTCCATTGCACTGGTCACCATGGCCCTCAAGGAAATCGGGGTCGAGGCTGCCTCGGTCACCGGTCGCCAGGCCGGCATCAAGACCACCGGCACCCACACCAAGGGGCGCATCATGGAGATGGACCCAAGCATGATGCAGGACCTTCTCGACAGCGACAAGACCCTCGTCGTCGCTGGTTTTCAGGGCACCTCGTCAGACGGTATGATCCACACCTTGGGTCGTGGCGGATCGGATTTGACCGCCATCGCCGTCGCCGCCGCCCTCAAGGCGGATGTTTGCCAGATCCTCACTGACGTCGACGGCGTCTACACCTGCGACCCGCGCATCGTGAAGAACGCGCGCAAGCTTCCCGAAATTTCCTACGACGAAATGTTGGAGATGGCCTCGTCCGGATCCAAAGTCATGCAATCGCGCTCCGTGGAATTCGCCAAAAAATTTGGCGTTGTCTTC
>CAZIPY010000175.1:0-7693 GCA_964541125.1 uncultured Luteolibacter sp.
GGCAGTTGGTGTTGCAGGGGTTGCCGACCACCAGCACACGGGAATCACTGGCAGAGTTGCGGGCGATGGCTTGGCCCTGACCGGTGAAGATCTTGCCGTTGATGCCGAGCAGGTCCTTGCGCTCCATGCCCGCTTTACGGGGAACCGAGCCGACGAGGAGCGACCAATTGGCATCCTTGAAGCCGTCGTTGAGGTCGGAAGTCCCGTGCATGCTGTTGAGCAGGGGGAAGGCACAGTCATCAAGCTCCATCATGACGCCCTCCAGAGCGGCCATACCGGGCTCAATTTCAATCAGACGCAGGTTGACGGGCTGATCGGGGCCGAAAACCGAGCCTGAAGCGATGCGGAAGAGGAGAGCGTAGCCAATTTGGCCAGCTGCTCCGGTCACAGATACAGTGATAGGTGCTTTCATAAATTCGAGGGCGCAAGCTAGGGGGAGGGGGGCTTACGGTCAATGGCAACCGTGGGGAAAACTGAGATCTGCGGCGTGTTTCACAGATTCTGCACATTCGGGATATTGGACCTTCGCTGTTTGGCCATTAACTGATCACCGAATTTAATGATCTAGCTCTTATCGGCCGATGCCGGAATATAGACAAACAAACGTTTAGAAAGAACGAATCAAACAGTATTCATGCTCCCGACGGTGTACGGCGCATCCTGAAGGGCGACTCGCTGTGATGGATTATCCTTAATGACTCTATTTCAGCAAATTAGAGATATACTTAAGAATACTATATAATCGGATATCCCTTATGATGTGAGAAGGGATTGTGTGATCTACGACTACTTTTTGTCCGCTAAGTCCGGGGCGATCAGACGCTGATCATCGGCGACTAGGCGCGTGCGGAGTTTGTCGTAGGGGACCTCTTGGACACTGGTTTTGTCATCGATGGCCATGCTCGCAGCGGTGGCAGCGCTCTGACCGAGAATCATGAATACAGGCTCCATGCGGATCGAGCCGAAGGCGATGTGACTTGCAGACAGTGCCCAGGGCACCAGCAGGTTCTCGCACTCACCCTCTTTGGGGACGATGGACTTATAGGAAATTCCGTAGGCCTTGCCGCTGAGGTAGGACTGAATGTCGCCCTCGTTCCGTACCATGCCCTTCTCGTTGACGAAGCGCTGGGTGTTATGGGAATCGAGGGTGTAGGCGCCGAGGCCGATGGGGTCGTTGACGGGCTTTTGGCGGCGGCAGTGAAGTTCGGTCATGACAACGTCTGAAACCATGCGCCGGGCTTCGCGGACGTAGAGATTGTATGGCCAGTGGCCGTTGTCTTTGAACTCATCCTTGGGGAGGCCCCAACCGGCATAGGCCTTGCGGATCTCTTCGGGAACTCGCGGGTGATTCTGCACGGTCCAGACGAGGCCAAGTTGCCAGTCCTTGTGCTTCTGGGCGTTTTTCTCGCGCTCTTCGTGGCTGAGAGTGGCCCAGTTCCAGTCATCACCATAGTTGCCACCAATCAGGTCAGTGGAAATGCCTCCCGTATTGTTGGAGTCGGTCTTGTGGTTGGGCATGGGGCTGGTCTTAAAGAAGCCCCACTTCTGACCGGCTTCGATGTTGCGGAAGAGGATTTCGTAATCGAGTTCCTTGTAGCTGGCCGGTTTCTCAATGGGGATGGCGTTTTCCGGCACCTTGGTGAGCACCATGCGGTAGCAATAGGCCTGCAAGCGATGATCAGCGTCGCCGACCTTTCCGCCCATGTCCTTATTCACGCCAGGAAGCAGGCCGCTCTTCGGGTTGCCCTTCTCGATGTAGGGATCGATGCCCATGCGCAACTGGTTCTTGGGGAGGGGACCAGTGATGCCGTTGCCCTTCTCTCCGTATTGTGCGTTGGCTTCTCGGCCGATGGTATAGGAGACGCTGGCAGCTGGAAGCAGGTCGCCCTCGTAGGAGCAATCGATGAACATCTTGCCCTTCACGATGATTCCACCCTCAAGGTGAATGGCGGTGATGCGCTTGCCGTCCATTTCCGCCTTTTTGTTGAGGTCTAAGCGGCCGTCAATGACCTGCACCTTGTGTTCAGAGAGCATTTCACGGAATACCTTTTCTGCGACACTTGGCTCGAAGGTGGAGGCTAATTCCGTTTCGGGATCGAGGGCGGGAGCTCCCTGGCCCTTGTTCTTGAATTCGGACTTCTTCTCCCAGGTCCAAGCCTCGTCTTTCTGGTAATGCTTGTAGAGGCGGTGGTAGAACCCGCGGGAGAGTCCGCCAAGAATCTTGATGTTGCCCAAGTCAGTCCACCCGAGGCCGCTGATCGTCATGCCGCCTGGATGTCCGTAGGGGGAGATGAGGATCACGCTTTTCCCCATTTTTGCGGCCTGAATGGCTGCAGTGACGCCACCGGACGTATCGACGTAGACGACGATGTCAGCTTCATGGGTTTTGGCTGCTTGGTTTGCAGCGACAAGGGGGCTAAGAGTGAGGGTGAGCAAGAGGAGTCTCAGCAGGTGCTTCATGGCGGGTAGATTGGGCTAGTTTGGTCGTTTGTCCACCTGTCTTGATGGAGCGATGAATAATCCTTGGGTGAGGCGATTCTTACAGGTCTTTTGAATCATGTCTGACTCATTCGGAACGCTCAAAAATATTTGAAATTTCAAACGAGTATCTGCCCTGTTTAAGACAAATATTTAAAACATTAAGCGTGCGCCATGATTGCCATGATAGAGTCTTCTGAGTAATCTCATAACATATAGAAAAAGAGTGTGTAGCGTATAATAACAAAGATTAACAGTAAACATTGATTAATCATTAAAGATCGGTCATTTCAGTCTGAGTTTTTGAGAAAACAGATGTTTGACATCATTGATTGAATGTCCTGTTATAGCGCAGATGAGAGCCTTCGAAATACCCACTTCTAAAGCGAAACTTAAACTGCTGGATGCAGCTGAACTTCAGGTGTCAGAAAAGGGTTTTGATGCGGTCTCAGTGAGAGATGTCACGCAGCTCGCAAAGGCCAATGTTGCTGCCGTGAATTATCACTTCGGTAGCCGTGAGGGCATGATGGGGCTGATGATGGCTCGCCGTATGAGTCCAGTTCATCAAAAACAGCTTCAAAACCTCGATCTTTTGGAGAAAAAGCGCGGTTCCAAGACTGTGTCGCTCGAAGAGTTGCTCGAAGCATGGCTGAGTCCCCTGTTTGTCCAGATTTCCAAGGATAAGGGTAAGGACGAGGTCTTGCGCCTGTCGGTGGCCCGAATTCTCTCTCTATCGGCAAGTTCACTACCGGATCCGCTTCAAAATTCGGGTGCAGAGCTCTGGAAGCGCTATTTGAAGGCCTTCGGGAAGTGTTTGAAGGAGATTTCTGCGGAAGAATTGGTCTGGAGGCTACATTTGCTGAATGGAGCGGCCATTCAATCGTTGATGGGGACGGGTTCCATTCAGGCCTGGACCGGAATCGGAGGCTCATCAGAATCGGTAGAGCAGAGGCTGAGTCGCTTATTGCGATTGGCTGCCCCGCTGATGCGGGAGGGTGGCATGAAGCAGGGTGATGAGGTTAAGCCCGAGGCTCCCCAGGGCACCTTTGATTTTTGAAGAAATGGAGCTTCAGTCCGGCTGCTCTTGCATCACCTCTTCCGGTGTGCGGTTGCACCAGAGTAGAGCGTAATCATCATATCTTGGTTTCTCGGCAATGGGGCTGAACTTGCCTTCGGAGATGCATTTGCTTACCCACTCGGCGCAGGCGCGGGCTGCTTCAAGGTCCAGATCCTCGAAATCTTGCCAGGGATTCAACTTCACCTCCTTGGCGGTCTCTCCAATCTTGAAGTAGCAGGGAGTGGCCAGCTGCTTATCCCGCGCGTGGATGGCGAGGGCGTAAAGGGGGAGTTGGAGATCTCGCCAAAGATAACGGTTGGTCTTCTTGCCGTCGTTGCGTTCGTAGACAGCCGGATCATCTTCATGAATGTGTGCGGGTAGCTTGCTGTTCGCGATTTGCCTACTGCGATGCACAGAGGCTGCGCTCTCGCTCGCGCCACCAGTTTTGTAATCGATGATGCGCAATTCGCCCGTGTCTGCGTGGCGATCCATGCGGTCGATTTTGGCCCTGACTGTTGAGTCGCCGATGGGGATTTCAAATTTGTGCTCAACCTCTGCAATTCTCCAGCCTTCGGCGATAAGTTCTTCCTGAGATTGGGCAAACCACTGGAGCCGTTGGCGGATTGCATCGAGCTGAATGCGGATGGCAAGTGGGATGCTCTGGTTGAATATGTGCTGCACCTGAAGATCCAACTGTTGGTTGAGAGCGTGCTGAATGTCGTCCGCGCTGTTGAGCTCGCGCATGACTTCATCTCTGGCCCAGGCTTCCAGAACGTTGTGAATGATGTTGCCGAAGTCGCGGGCATTCCATTCGATGCGATCGGGTTCGCTGGCCTGCATCCGGTGAACGTGCTTTAAGTAATAACGAAAAGGGCAGGCTAGGTAATCGCGGAAGGAGGTGGCGTTGAGGTTTGTGGGGATTTCAGCGGTCGGTGCATTCCAGCGAGCCTCCGGTTCGGGTTCCCACCTTAGTTTCGCATCGGCCGGCTCCAGTTCACGGAAAAGTAGATTGACCCTAGCGGGTATATCGTTGGGCTCTGTGGCGAGTAGTAGGCGTGAGGGGAGCATGGGTTCCCCGCCATCATTGCTGCGGGAGCAGATTAGGTGGACCCGGCCGCCAGAAGAGATTCGGGATTGCATCATGCTTTGCAGCAGGAAGGTGTCCCTAGCGGCTCTGCTGGACTCGGTATGAAGTTTCAGTAGCTTTCGTGCGCTTTCTCCGAGCCATGGATCATCCGATTTTGCTGCAGGGACTTTACCTTCGTTCAATCCGCAGATGATTAAGTGTGTGCCTGGTTGAAAGAGTAGCTCGAGCCAGCCGTGGACATCAATGACTCGGCCGTCAGGGGGTGTCGCTTGTGGTCTTGTTTGGTCAGAGAGCATCAACTGAATCCAATAGCTCAGTGACCGACCTGAGCGACCCATTTGATCCGCTGCTTCTTCTAGCCACATGCGGATGCCGGCAGAATCGTCTGCTGGAATGTCCATTGCATCGAGAAGGTGGCGAAGTGAGTCATTGTGTTTTCCTGAATCACACAGCTTCTTCCATTTTTCGAGTTTCTCGCATGCTCGTATGACGTCGACCGCCTCCACCTTGAGGTAATTATGGTCGCCATGCTTGAGTTGGTGTCGGATGTCATCGGGTCGGATGACCATCCAGCGATCTCGCAGTTGGGCGAGGGAGCTGGCGATATGAGCGCAATCCGCTTCGATCAGTTTGGCTGTCAGTGGCAGGGTCAGCAGGTTCATGACGGATGCCAGGTCAGGCTGCTGCATCCATTGGTTCCATCCATGAAGCCAGATTCGCAGGCTGTCTTCATGGGTGTGTGTTGCTGGGTGGTGGGTTGGCCAGCCTGCGGAAGAAAACTCGATAGCGAGCTGGTCGCCGACTTCGATGTCTGCAGAGCCGAGGGCGATTTCGTCTGCCTTGGTCTGTTCCTTGGCGGCAATCTTACGAGCCAATTGGGCCTGCTGTTTGGGGTCAGTAGTGACTTGGAGTGAGTCGTCAGAGGAAGGCCATGACAAGGGCTCATCAAGCCATGACTCCAGCGGGGTGCCGAGTTCACAGAAGAATTCGGCTTTTGTGTCTGGTGCTGCCACGAGGCTGGTCACAGTGCATTCCGAATCGCAGATGGCGCGAGCAACCAGTGGAGGTAGTTCGCTCGTGCCAGCAAGAATGATATGGTGAATGCCGTTGGGTAGGGTGATGCCTCCGCGCAATGCGGTGCTTCGGCTTTGTCTGCCTTGCTTGCGCAACCAGGTTTCCACTTTGGATTCGGCCTCGGCAAGGGCATCCCATCTCTCCTTTTCAGGGGTGCTGCTGAGTCGTCTGGCGATGTCGTGCAACATCAGGCCATTCTCCTGAAGATTACGACGGAGGGTGAGCATCTCGGAGGCGACTCCTCCCGCCCATTCACCTGAGGTTTCTGCGGATTTTGAGAATAGGGCTTCGAGGATGCTGGGAGTGGACTGATGTTCGAGGATCTCCTGCCAGGCGAGCCTCTCAAGCCAATCGGGGGCAATGTTTGCGTCCTCCTTTCTCATTAGGGCGCCCGGAGTGGTGAGTTTTGGACTTAGAACAGCATCGCTAATCCGAGTCATCTGGTATTTAAGCTGCCGGGCGGATTGGCCAGTGGGAACAACTACCATGGTTTCTTCGGGCGCGTCATTGCGCTCAAGCAGCCAGTCGGCCACCAAGCCGACGAAGGGCTTGTCCCAGCCTAGAAAGAAGCGCTCCACCATGAGGTTTCCACTATCGGGCAGCCACCGGTTCGGGGGAATCAAAAACTGGCTAAGGCATTGCGGTCGGCTCGCCAATTTGGGATCACAGGGCATGCAGGTCGTACGCCGTGTGGAGGAACTCCGTGAGTCATTGGCTCAGAGCGCGGGCCCGCGTGTGCTGGTTCCGACCATGGGAGCTCTTCATGAGGGGCACCGTTCATTGATTCGCAAGGCTGTAGAAGCAGCTCAAAAGCTGAATGGCCAGGCGGTGGTCTCCATCTATGTCAATCCCATCCAGTTTGACCGCAAGGGTGATCTCGATGCTTATCCCCGTACTGAGAAAGAGGATCTTCAGGCATGTGAAGAGGAGGGAGTGGATCTTGTGTTCATTCCAGACGAAGGTGAAATGTATGCATCAGACCATTCCATCACGGTCACGGAGTCCATGCTATCTGGTGGACTTTGTGGTGCTGCTCGACCCGGGCACTTCGATGGTGTCTGTACCGTAGTTCTCAAATTGTTCCTGATGACCGGATGCAAGGTCGCCATATTTGGGGAAAAGGATTTTCAACAACTCGCCGTCATTTGTCGGATGGTTCGCGATCTCAATATTCCGGTTTCCATTGTGGGGCATCCCACTCATCGCGAAGCAGATGGTCTGGCGATGTCTTCACGAAATGCACGACTCACTTCCGAGCAGAGGGCAGATGCACCTCGCTTGTTTAGGACGCTGGTTGAAGCAGCAAAGCTCAGCGATCCAAAAGCGATGATCGATCATGTCCGAAAGGAAATCGAGACCTCGAGGCTCGCCCGCTTGGACTATGTCGAGTTGGTCGATGTGGAAACTTTGGAGCCTGTGACCTCCTTGAAAAGGTTTTCGGTCCTGGCGGTGGCAGTGTTTTATGGCGAAGTGAGGTTGATTGATCATGTGGCTGTGCCCGCAACCACTTGATCAGGCTTGCGGAATCCCGCATGGCGAACCATCCTTGCGGCTGTGAGAGAGACCATGATCCAGACTAGCGATCTGCATCGCAGTTATCGCATTGGTCGAAAGTCGATTGAGGTGCTGCGTGGGATCGATCTGGAGATCTACACCGGTGAGCGCGTGTTTCTTTGTGGTCCCAGCGGAGCTGGTAAGACCACGCTGTTGTATACGCTCGCTGGTTTGGAGCGTCCGGAGCGTGGAGTGGTCAGCATTCACGGCAGAGACCTGTATGCCATGGGTCGTTCCGAGCAATCGAGTTTCCGCAATAGGGAAATTGGCTATGTCTTCCAGAACTACCATTTGCTTCCGGAACTGACGGCTGTCGAGAATGTGTTGGTTCCAGGAGCAATCGCGGGAAGCGACACCCGCGATCTTGCGATGATTGCGCTCTCTCGCGTAGGCTTGGCGGATCGAGTGGATCACCTGCCAGCTGAACTTTCAGGCGGCGAACA
>CAZIPY010000176.1:0-1888 GCA_964541125.1 uncultured Luteolibacter sp.
CATTTCGTGGTGTTCTCAAATCCGAATGAAGCGGAGATCACCGGTCTCTCCTTCGCTACTTGGTCGGGAGGCAACGGCAACGGCTTGGTCAAAGCCTACGAGATTTACTTCTCGGACGACGGAAAAACCTGGGGCGAGAAGGTGATGGTTGGCGGGTTGGATGTGCGCTTGGCCAATGAGCAGCCCATCGTCTTTCCCAAGCCCACTCGCAGCAAATTCATCCGCTTTTTGGTGACCGATGCCGTGGCGCTCGATGGTAAGTCGCTGGCGTCCATTGGCAAGCTGGATGTGGTGATTCCGGAGATGCTTGTGAGCGAGACAACCAAGATCAAGGTCGCGACCAAGACGCCCAAGGAACTCAAGGGTGTGATCAAGCGCTTTGCTGAGCGCGCCTTCTCTTCGAAGCTCAATGACGAGGAGTTGGCGCCCTACTACCAAGTCGCTCTCGACGGACTGAATGATGGCATGGACTTCGTGCAGGCCGCCAAGCTGGGTTTCAAGGCAGTGATTTCCTCACCGCGCTTCCTGATGGCGCCGGGCAAGCACGCCAACCCTTCCGAAACGAGGGCCGCGAATCTGGCTCGCATCCTCTGGCTGTCGGTTCCGGATGAAGAACTGCGAGCACTGGCCACCAAGGACGGCCTCGATGAGAAGACGCTGCGCGCGCAAGTCAGCCGGATGATCGATGACCCCAAGGGGGATCGCATGATCGAGTCGCTCTCGGCTCAATGGCTCAACCTGCGTGGCCTCAATAAGGTGACGCCTTCGCTCAAGCTCTATCCGCTCTTCGACGATCTGATGAATCATTACCTGCCGCTGGAGACGCAGGCTTACGTCGGCCACCTCATTCGCGAGAACTTGTCGCCGAGCCAACTCATCGACTCGGACTTTTCCTTCCTCAATCAACGCCTCGCTCAGCACTACGGCGTGGATGGCATCTACGGCCAAGAACTGCGCAAGGTGAGCTTCCCCAAGGGAAGTCCGCGCGGCGGCCTGATGACTATGGCCAGCATCCTCAAGGTGACCACCGATGGTCATGAAACTTCACCCATCCTGCGCGGCGCCTGGGTCTCCGAGAATATCATGGGCACGCCACTCTCACCGCCGCCGCCGAACGTGAAGGTGGTGGAGCCGGATCACAGTGGTGCCACTACGCTTCGCGAACAGATCGAGGAGCACAAAAAGAACAAGGCCTGTTACGCCTGCCACAAGAGCATCGATCCCTACGGCTTCGCGCTCGAAGATTTCGATGCTTCCGGTCAATGGCGCGAGCGCTACCGCATCAAGCAGCCGCATCAAAAGACCTTTCAGTATCGGCCCAAAGGCTTCTTCAGGTTGGGTGCCAAGGTGGACTCCGCCGGTGAGTTGGGTGTGCAGAAATTTGATGGCGTGCAGGAGCTCAAGGCCATCCTCCTCAAGGACCAGCGCAAGGTGGCCTACAATTTCGCCAAGAAGTTCTTCAAATACGCCAACGGCCATCCGCCCAGCCTTGAACAACGCCTGCATTTGTGGCGTCTTGTGGAAGATGGCGACAAGCAGGCCGGCATGAAGGACATCGTTACCGAAGTCCTCGTCCTCTCCCTCATCCCCGATCCGTCATGAGCATCTACACCCGCAGAGAATTCCTGAAGTTCGGCGCCGCCTTGCCGCTGGCGATGCATTCGCTCGATCTGCGCGCGGCTGCCCCCAAAGCCAAGGTGCCGCCCAAGCGCATCATGTTCATCTGCAACTCGCTGGGTTTCTACGAACCGAACTTCTTCCCGAAGGTGCGTGGCGACCTGGGAAGCTCGGCCTATCTCAAGGACGTGGGCGTGCAGGACAAGATGACGGTCTTCCAGAACCTCTTCCATCCGGGCATGGATACCAGCAACCACGACTCGGAGAAGTC
>CAZIPY010000177.1:0-40816 GCA_964541125.1 uncultured Luteolibacter sp.
ATCAGAATGAACGCGATGTCGGAACTCGCGCTGGTCGGTGGATCGACCATGAGTTTGCCACGTTTGAGGTTCATGATTGGTTGAAAAGTGAGTGGTCGAGATTTCGGGAGTTCTCAGGTGACATGTAGGTTTTGTTGACCACAGATTACACGGATTTCTCGGATTTTTTTGTTATTCCGATTATGGACGTTTAAGGAAAACTCCAGCTACGTGAAACGGCAGATGGCCCAGGGTGAAGTGTTTTAAAAGTGATTCTAATCTATCAGTGAAATCCGTGTAATCTGTGGTTCAAATTGCCCACTGCTCTTGAAGTGCTCAAATCACCATTCGTTTCGAAATCATCGATCGGCCTCCATTCATGATTTATCGTCGCCTCCGAGGGTCATACGCAGGGAAACCGCCTCGATGAGGTCAGCCGCCGATTGCTCCACTTGAAGGACGAATTGGTTGATGATGCCAGTGAAGTAGTTGAATGCGATGTAGGCGGGAATACCCACAAGCAGGCCGAAGAAGGTGGTCAGAAGGGCGACGCGAATACCGGCAGCAGCCGCTTGAACAATGTTCTGCTGACCGACGTTGGCTTCGATGTCACCGAATGCCACGATCATCCCCTGAATGGTGCCGAGGAAGCCGAGCATGGGGGCCACACTGGCAATGGTCGCGAGAATGGGGAGGTGCCGTTCGAGGGCGGCAACGATGTGGACGCCCGAGGTTTCCATGCTCTTGATCACCTGTTCCTCGGTTTGTGCCTGATCGTAGCCGAGGCGGGTGAGAACCAAATACTTGCGCAAACCGGTTGAAAGGATGGCTGGAACGGGGCCGCGGGATTTTTCGCAGAGCTTGAGGGCCTTCTCGACTTTGTCCTTGGAGAGTAGGTCGATCACCTTGTTTTGAAGCTCTGTGGGATCCGCTTCGAGCATCTTGAGGCTACGATAGCGCTCAATGATCACACCGAGGGCGAGAATGAGTAGTGCGAGCAGCACATACATGAAGACGCCGCCTTCGATCAGTTTGCCGAGAGCGCCGGTCTGGAGGAATTCAGGCAGGCCGGAGGTTTCGGCGAGGAAAATGGAGGGTAGGGGGTGGGCCATGGATGGGATCATTCGTCGGTCAGATTGGCTTCTCGTTCAAATTGGGCGAGCATTTCGGGAAGGGCGAGGCGGCCGCGCGAATACTTCGCGGCTTCGCTCTCGGGGAAGTCCCAGCGGCAGCGATTGTAGCGACGGAAGGCCTCGGGCACGTTCTTGCCCATGCGATAACTTTCGCCGCCCCAGAACAGAGCTTGTGCGGTGAGTTCTTCATCCGGAAAGCGTTTGACGAAGGCATCGAAGGCAAGACCCGCCTTCTTGAAGGCCTCTTGCTTGTAGTGGCACTGGCCGACGCGGAAGGCCATGCGTGGCGCCCATTCGTGGTTGGGGAAGCGCTCAAGGAACTTGTCGCCGACGCTGGCAGCCACTTCGAATTCTTCTTTGGTGTAGAAGTGTTCGTTGATCCGCAGCATCACATTCGCGATCAGCGGGCTCTTGGGATAGGTGGCGGCGAGCGTGACGTAAGACTCGAGAGCTTCATCGAGTTGACCGGCTTCTTCGTAGCATTGGCCGAGCTTGTACTGGGCGTCGGGAGCGAGTTCATGCTCCGGGTGGTTGGTCACGATCAAGCGGTAGGCATCGATGGCGTCGTCCCAAGCTTCCATCTCCTGGGCGAACTGACCGAGAAGGTAGGACACACGCGGAGCGTATTTAGGATTGGGGTGATCCTCGCGAAGTTCGCGCAGCACGCGACGTCCATTGGAGAGGTCTTGCATGGCTTCCTCCTTACGCTCCAACTTCAGGTGGCTCTTGAAGAGTTCGAAATAGCTCTCGGCGATGTGGAAGCGGGTCTGCACGGCAAGGTCCTCATCCTTAAAGACCTTGGAAAAGGCTCCGAGATCGCCGTTGGTGCCAACTGCAACCGGCATTTCAATTTCAATGATCGGTTCGCCATCTTCGCGTTGCGGCACGTTGTCCAAGTAGCCGACGGTGATGATGTCGCCAAAGAAGCATTCGATTTCACCCTGGGTGTTGGACTTGGTGGGGGTGGCTGAGGATTTGAGCGGGAAGGAGCCGCTGAAGCGGCCGCTGTGGGAGAGGGTTTCTTCCACTTCGATGGTTTCCTCCTCACCACTGGCAGTCTGAATGCGGATCATCGCCTTGTCGCGCTCGGGGGTGATGTCGAGGTCGGGGTCTTCGAGGATGAGGTAGAGCTTCTTGCCAACGTAGGCGATCTCGGCGTCTTCCTGATACTGCTCGTCGGTGATGCGCAGGGTGGCGGCGGTGTGGAGAGCGGCTTGGGCTTGGAGTGGGGCGGCTTCGCCAGCGGGGCGATGCTCGTCGGTGTAGCGGGCAGTGAACTGGTCCTTGCCGTTGACGTTGAGCACGGGCAATCCGGCGGCTTCCTCGTCATCGCGTTCCTCGCCGTTCTCATCGAGCAGGATGAGTCGACCGATGCCGCCTTTGACGCCCGAACCTTCGGAAGGAACGATGTCTGCACTCTCGATGTCACCCAGGAAGAGCGGAATTTGACCCACAAAGCGGCCTTCGAAGAGGGCCGGGTTGCGAGTTTCCTCAAGCGACTCGGAAGGCGCGGCGTATTGGCGTGAGAGGCGGCATACGACGCGGATCTTGGTGCCTTGGGTGGTTTCCACGTCGACCAGAACCTTGCTGCTGGTATCGCGGGCCTGATCGGGATCAATGACTTCCACAGTTAGGGGGAGGTGGTAGTCGACTTTGCTGATCGTTTCGGGATCGCGTCCTTCGCTGACGGGGGTGAAGCCGAGTTTGCCGTCGATGGAGCGGCTGCTGTCGACGATCTGAATGCGCCCGTCGGTCGGCTCGTTGAGCAGGACGAAGGTCTCTCGCTTACTGGCGTGACCGGGGAAGGTGTTCTGTTCGTCGATATAGCTGAGGTGGACCACGTCGCCTTTCTGAATGGTCAGTTTGCCTTCTTCTTCACCAGCGGTGGTGTCGATCTCGCAAAGAAAGATGCCACTGGAGGCTTCGGACTCGGTGGCGGTCATGGTGACGGGTGGTTTGCTGCCGACCTGCACCTGCACTTCGATGCTGTCCTTCTCCGGGCTGATGTCGTGATCGAAATCCACGACCTCGGCAACAATGCGATCACCCGGCTCGATGCGCAGCAGCTCCTTGCGCGAGCGATTGACTGAACCGTCACCGGCGCGCGAGAAGTCGTAACTGATGGGGGTGATCTTGCCGTTGTAGTAGGTTGCTGTGAGTTTGGCGGTGAGGAAGCGGTTGGGCTGACGGTTCTCGGCAGTGAGTTCGTCGAGGTAGGAGACCGTAACCGTGTCGCCTGGGGCTAATTCGAGGATGTCGTTCTCAGCGAGTTCGAGGACGTCGTCCGCCGGCGGCACGTGGCGGGTTTGGCCATCCTTGATCTCGACCATGTTGATGGACACGGCTTCGCCGCGATATTCGAGGATGTTGCATTCGACGTAGCGCAGGGGATGAGTTGGCAGGCTCATGGTCCAGGTGCTTTCATGCTGGCTAATGCTGCCCTCAACCGGGCCGTCAACGAGTTTCAGTTCGCCGGCTTCGAAGTCTTCAGGGCTGAAGGCGCTGAGCTTCACCTCGGCGCTTTGGCTGTTTTCGCGACCGCGTTTGATGCCAATGGTGGTGTTCTTTCCCTTGGCTCCACTGCGAGTGGTGGCGAAGGCCACCAGCTCGTGGAGGCCTGACTTGGCATAGATGTCGCAGCTTCCTCCACTCTTGAGCGGAGCGACTTCGAGTCGGCCATCGATCATCATGGCCGCATGTTCGCCACTAATCTCCAAGCGCATGCCGCCGTCGCGTTGCTGAGCGAAGTGACCGGCCCATACGAGGAGGTAACCTTTGTCGCCTTTCTCGGGAGGTGTCCAATCGAGGCTTTCGCAGTCGATGACCTGAGTGGCCTTCTTCTTGCCGAGGAGATCCACCACTTCATTCCATGAGTAGGCAGCCTTGAGTTGGGCGATCGGCATCTCGTAGACGTGCAGGCGCATGGTGCCGTCTTCCAGTTTGGGGCGGGCTTGGTCGGGCAGGGCGGGGTGGTGACCGAGGGAGTAGTAGAAGCGTCCGTCGTGACTGCCGCTCAGGTGTATGCGGACGGGGGCTTCGTTCTGCGGATCCGGTGAGCTGAAGGCGATGGAGCTGACCGGACGCACATCTTTCATGTCGATGGTCAGTGCCTTGGGGGCTGCCCCGTCGGGTTCGCTACGCCAGTAGGTGAAGGGGCTGTGGTCGATGGCCATCAGGGCGTTGTGATCGATGGCGGAATCACTGGCCTTGGCGCCTGCGGGAAGTTCGCCGGTCTTGATCGAACCGGAGAATTGGCCGCCGTGGCGATCGCTCTCACTGAGTTCGGCAAGCACGACATCGCCACTGGAGGCGGTCAATTTCACCGGGACCTTGTCGGTGTCGGAGGTGATGTCCCGGTCGCCGTCCATGACCTGGGCGTAGACGAAGTTGCCAGGCTTGATCTGGTTCTTGGGGCGGCTGGCGGACTTGGTTTCGGGCTCCTGATCGATCTCCGCTTCGCTTTCCTGCTTCAGGGTCTCAGTGAAGCTTTCCTCGTCGTCGTTGATGATTTCACTACTGGCAACCTCCAGGCTGCCATCCGAGGAAATACGGAGGTTGGTGCTACTGAGGAACTCAAACTGGAATTCCTTTTTGAAGTCCTCGGGATAGTCGACGGTGATGACGTCACCGCCGGTGACTTGCAGGGTGCCGTCTTCCTTCACAGCTTCACCCAAGGTGGTCGGAAGTTCGGTGAGGAAGATGCCCTTGCCAGCGCCGCCACTGGCGAGGAAAGAGGCTTCGATGTCGCCGCCGGGCTCCGTGCGCACGATCACAGGAATGCGGGTTTCGCCCCGACTGATGCCCAAGTCGGTGTCCTGGACCACCACCGAAAGCGCGTTGCCTGGAGTGTGCCAGCGCTTCGACTCGCGACCCAGGCGGCCTACGGTGCGCAGCGTTTCAAGCTGGGTGAGGTAGCGTTGCTCCAAGCCATAGACCTCGGCGAGTTGGTAGAGAGTTTCGTTGGCCAGCTCCACTTCGGGGAGGCGGCCCAGGACTTCGAGGAAGGTCTGGCGGGCTCTGTCATTCTCGCCTTGGCGGGTGGCGAGAACGCCGAGCAGAAAGTCGGCGCGAATGGTGATGGTGGGATCTGGGCTTTCAGCCAGTTCAGCGAAGGCTTCCTCCGCCTTGTCGAAGATCTTCTGCGCCATGAAGGTTTCACCAATGCCGAAGCGCGCCTGCATGGCTTCGGGTTGGTCTCCGAAGTTATTGACCACGGTGGTGTATTCGAGGCGGGCGGCGTCGAACTGACGGGCTTGCTGGTATTTCTTGGCGAGGAGGAGTTGCACGCGCGCCTTGTCGCGGACGTCGGTGGTCTCGGACTCGCTGTGCGCGATCTTCCAGGCGCCGAGAATGTCCTCGGCGCGCATGAGGTCTTCTTCGGTGCCGCGGTTGAGGTGAGTTTCCGCTCCGAAGAGCACGAGGTCGACGGGTAGGTCGTCGCGGTGCTCATCGAAGAGCTTGCGGTGTTTGTCGTAGGCCTTCTCGGCGAGTTCGATTTCACCGAGGCGTTGATGAACGACAATCTGGAGCAGGGGAGCGATGGGGCTGTCCGCGGGGATGTCCGAGCTGGCACTGCCGAGGATGCCGTAGGACCGACGCAGCATCTTGCGGGCCTGAGTCATTTCGTTGCCGCCGACGGAACGGACAGAGTGAATCAGACCATTGAGAACCACGGCAGCCAGAGTGTGGTCCTCGCGGGCGATGGCGGCTTGGGCGTGGGGGAAGATGCGTTGCCAAGAATCGTGATGCTGACGCGAAGAGGCGATGAGTCTCTGCGCATCAATCAGACGGTTCAGGTTCTTGGGCGAAGTTTTGGCCAGAAGCAGAGAGGCTTCGGCGCTGACGTCACCGTAGTCCATGTCGCGGACCATGGCGTAGACGCGGGCGCGCTTCTCATCGGTCCATTCCTTCTCGGTGGATGCGATCTTGAGCCAATCGCGCGGCATCCAGTCACCGATGCTCCAGCCATCGAAGGGATGTTTGGCGGCGCGTTTTTTTGAATCCACGAGGATTTTCTCCATTGCATCGAGATCCCCTTGGCGTAGCGCGAGCCGTGCAATGAGGCCCGCGTAACGTCCCTGACCAGTGCCGACCTTCTGATAGCGCTGTCTGAGGAAGTCCATGGCCTGCTTGGGATCCATGCGGCTGGCGACGCGATCAGCGGAGGAAATGCAGTCGCCGTTGTCGAGATCGACATCCATGCGTGAACGCCACCACTTGAGTGCTTCGTTCTTGAGCTCCATCTGATGCAGGACATCACCGATGTGCGTGGTGTAGTAGGTGCCGTAACGACTGACCTTGGTCGACTGGGTGATCCAGGGAATAGACTTACGAGCGATGTCGGGATTGCGCGTTTCGATCAGTCGCTTCCAGGTTTCGTGATGGGCAGCTTGGGGTGCCAGGGTGAGGAGATGCTTGGCGGCGGCAAGGTGCTGCTCGCCCTTCTCCTTTTCGGCGTAATCGGCGGCTTCGAGCCAGCGCTCGGCGTATTCGAAGTTCTTGGGGTAGGCCTTGCAGAGTTCTTGATAGTGACGGGCTGCGGTTCTGCGAGCGCCTCCACCGAGATGATGGCGGTAGAGATACGCTTTCCGCGCCATCAACCATTGGCGCTGTTCTGCGTTGGGGCCTTTGTCTAGTAGGCCGGAGCAGGCTTGAGCTCCCTTGCCTCCCTTGTCGTGAGTCTGGCTCCAAAGGCGGTTGATGGGGTCGTTGAAGAAGGCTCGCTTGGCCGTGTTCCAGTTGCGTGCTCGATTCTTATCTTTGGGGGTAGGCTTCCACAGGCGTCCTGCATAGCCGCCGATGTGCGCGTGCTCACGGGCACTAGCGCCGATTAGGGCGAGGTCCTTGTTGAAGGCAGATTCGTCGGGGGCCGTATTGAGTAGGTGAGCGGCAATCCACTCGGTGGTGTCGTGATTAGCAGGGGAGTGTTTGAGGTAATCGTGAGCTGCCTGACGTGACTTGCTCATGTCCTTCATGCGGTCGCGGTAGAGATTGAAGGAGAGGGTGGCACGAAGCTTCCAGACATCATTGGGGTTCTTGGCGATGGCGGCCTTGAGCCCCTGCTCGGCCAGTTTGTGATCATCGCCACACCACTCGATGTAGGCGCGAGGCATGTCGCGGGTGTGAACGTCCACGGAGATGATTTCGAGAGCCACCTTCAGCGCTTGATTCCGTTTGGCCGAACCATAGAGGGCTTGAGCGGCGCGGGCGAGGGGTTCGTAGCGTCGGTCGTGCTTTGGGTAGGCCTTAAGGTAGGCACGGGCCTCACGTTCGATTTCTTCGGGTGGACGTTTGGCGGCAAACATCGCGTCGATGAGCGAGCGATGGATGTACTCCCGCTCGTCACCCAAGGCCTTGCGCAGCGATTGCATGGCATTGGCGTGTTGGCCGAGGCGGGACTCGAGCTGACCGGCGCGGTAGTGAAGGCTGCGTGTCTGGCGTTGGGTTTGCGGGCACTTGCGGCGTTGCACGTTCTTAACGATCTGTAGGCCGTCGGCCCATTGCTCGCAGCGACCGACGAATTCGAGGCCCTTGAGGCTGATGGCAGTGAGGGCTTCATCAGCCGGTGACTTGGCTGACATCTCGAGCGTGAGAGCGGTAGCGCCACGGGCAGAGGTGATGTTTTCGACCTTGGAGAAGTATTGCAGCGCAAGGATGCCGTCCTGGGTCTGATTTCCAGCACGCCACATTTCGGCACGGGTTTCGGCGGCGGGTAGCCAGGCTCCAGTGATGCGGTAGGAGGTGGCCAGATGCTCTCGAACTCGATTGGCAACCTCATGTTTGGGATACTTGGCGAGGAATTGCCGGCCGGTGGTGATGACGTCGCGGTGGCGAGCGGTGATGGCGTAGCCGTCCATCAGATCGGCGATGACTTCCGGGCGTTGAGGATGATCGGGTTGGGAACGGGTGAAGCGCGAAGCGGTTCGGATGAGGCCAAAGACCTGCTCGTCGTTCCGGTAGAGCTCGATCAGTTCGAGCATGATTTTGGCGTTACTCGCAGAACCATCAATGGACTCCTTGAGGCGAGCTTCGAGGGTGGCTGCCTTCTTCTGATCAGCCGGTGAAACGGCCATCAGTGAGATTAGGAAGATGGGGATGAGTGTTTTGACTTTCACTGGGAATTCTTCTGCAGAACGTCGACGATTTTCTTGGCCTCGGGAGCGATGTCGCTCTCGGGGAAGTCGCGGATCAGTTGGTCGAACTTGCGACGGGCCTCCTCCTTGCGGCCGAGTTTGTAGAGGCAGCGGCCGTAGTTGAACAAAATGACATCGAGGAAGTTGGCGTCTGGATAATCGGCGATGACGTTTTCGAAGACGTCGATGGCGCGCGCATAGTCCTCCTTCTTGTAGTAAAAGGTGGCCATGCGGGCGACAGCGTCACCCACGCGTCCGGATTCGGAGTGGTTTTCGTAGACCTTCTGGTAGGCGAGGAAGGCCTGCTCGAAGAGGCGCTCGGCCTGCTTGGCGGGTGCCTTCAGCGCCATGGCTTCGTAGCACTCGCCGACATGGAACTGGCCATCGCCACGCAGATCGCTGTCGGGCAGTTTGGCGATGGAAGAGTAGAGGTTGATGGCCTGGTTGTAGTTGCCGCGTTTCTGTTCCACTTGGGCCTGCTGCATCATGGCCTCGTCGATGAAGGTGCTCTGGGGGAATTCGCGCAACAGGCGGCGACTCATCTGGAGGGCCAGTTCGAGCTCATCCATGACGAAGTAGATGCGCCATAGTTGAACGTAGGTTTCTTCAAGCAGTTCGCCGCCGACTTCCTGAGCGCGTTCGAGGATGTCTTCGCAGACCGTCAGAGCCTCGCCGTATTTGAGACGGGCCTTCGCATCGAGGCCGAACTCCTTGTAGTGGTTGCCGACTTCGGTGAGGGCGGAAGCTGTGCGCAGCTTCGTATTGAGCCGCAGTGCCTCATCGGAAATCTCGGTGCGGGTGACACGCATCTCACCGAGGTTGCCTTCGATCACGCGAACCTCGGCACTGCGAGTGCGAGTGCCTTCCTCGAGATGACGCTCATCCTCGTGGATGAGGCGCAGAATCTGACCGGGAGATGCCTGAATCGCGTTTTCCTGATCGGGGCTGAAGGTAAGGGGGATGGCTGCACGGAAGGTGCCGCGTTCGTCGCTCTCACGAAGGGTCACCGGAAGGGCGCGAACTAACTTGAGGGGATCGATTTGGTCCTTAAGGGTGCCTCCCTCTGGAGCTTCACTCAGTTCGCCGGATGCCACCTTGGCTGCGATTTCCTCGTCGATCTCGTCACCGGTCTTGCGGCGGTGGATCTGAACGGTGGCCTTGAGGCTGTCCTTGTTGTCAGTTACGTCGTGATCGGCGTCGATGATTTGCAGGTGTACTCGTTTGCCGAGCACGGCCGCCTGCAATTCGACCTCATAGGTGCCATCGGTGATGCGGGGAATGCCGTTGCCAACCACTTGCACTTCCTTGAGGCGTTTTTCATCAAAGGTTTTCTCAGCGGTGTGGGCATCGATGTAGGTGACGGTGATGCTGTCGCCACCGCGAAGCTCCAGCACACCATTGCCGGCCTCGCTGGTACCAAGTTGGGTGACGATGCTTCCCAAGGCCATGGCGGCGGCGCGGCCGACGGGTTCGCAGATGACGACTTCCTCGTCACCACTCTTCGCTTTGCAGCGAACCTTCACCTTCTGACCGGGATCGAGGACGGCGAGGTCCTTGTCGTCGATGCGGATGTAGAGGCGTTTGCCGGCCTCCACCTTGTCGATCTTGGAGTCGTCGGCAGTGAGGACGGTGCCGACTTTCTCAAGTGCTTCGATGGCGCGTGAATAATGACCGCGTTTGAAGTGGCCTAGACCGATGTAGTAATAGGCTTCGTTGACCTCGGGTGCCGTGGGAAATTGCTCAATGACGTCACGCATCACCTTGAAGCATTGGCCAAAACGTCCGGCTTCGTAGTAGCAGACTCCGGTGTGGAGGACGGCGTGGGCGCGTTGTTCGAGATTCTCGTTGGTTTCTTCAGATGCCGCTAAGTAATGGGCACGGGCTTTATCGAACTCGCTCTTCTCCTTGAGCAGGTGGTCGGCCAGACGGATGTGGGCCTCAAAGCGGATGGGGTTGCGCGGATAGCGCTCGATCACTGATTCCCAGATCTCGAGAGCCTTGTCGTTCTCACCAAGTTCGAGACGGGCGTCACCGGCCTGTAAGAGTTTCCGGGCGGCACGGTCTTCGATTAGGGAGCCACCCTTTTTTGCCGGCCCTTGAGCGAGGGCGGTGATGGGGAGGAGTAGCGCGGAAAGAAAGCAGAGAAGAGAGCGCAGCATGGAGAATGAACCTTACAGGATTTCGCTGATGGCTTGGCCTCCCTTGCGCACAATCTTCATTGGACGGCGGTCGTGGGTGTAGAGCTCCTTGGTGATGTCGATGCCAAGGGCTTCGCAAATCGTGGCGTGAATGTCGAAGACCTTCACCGGGCGTTCTGCGGGGTCCATGCCGTCGGCATCCGAGGCGCCGACGATGCTTCCGCCCTTGATGCCGCCACCGGCCATGAAGGCGCTGAAGACGCGGGCCCAGTGGTCGCGACCACCGTTGCCGTTGATGCGCGGCGTGCGGCCGAACTCCGAGAGGACAACCACCAGGGTCTTATCCAGCTTGCCGTTGGCCTTGAGGTCGGAAATGAGTGAAGCGAGGGCAGGGTCCATGGTGGCGCCGTGGTTGCGCATGGCCTCGAAGATGTTGCCGTGGTTGTCGAAGCCGCCGCGATTGACTTGCACAAAGCGCACGCCTTTCTCGACCAGACGACGGGCGAGCAGGGCGCCGCGTCCAAATTCGGTGTCGCCATAGCGATCGATGGTCTGTTGCGACTCTTCCTTCAGCTCGAAGGCCTTGAGAGCGGGACTTTCCATCAGGTTGACTGCGTCCTTGAGGGCGACTTCGGCTGCCTTCATTTCTTCGCAGCCGGTGCGGCCAGAGGCACGGGCGTTCATCTCAGCGAGGATCTCCAGACGCTTCTGGCCGCGCTCTTTGTGGATGGCCTCAGGGAAGGCCAGGTAGGGGTCCTTCTCACCGGGGCGGCCGACGTAGTAGGCCTCGCATTGTTGGCCGAGGTAACCGGCACGAGGAGCCTGACCGCTGATGCTGATGAAGGAGGGGAGATCGCCGAGAGGCTCGCGCTCGTGCACCACTAGCGAGCCGAGGCCCGGGTGGATGACGTTGGGAGCGACGTTGAAGCCGGTCTGCAGTTCGTATTGGGCACGGCCGTGGTCGCCGTTGGTGCCCTGAATGGAGCGGATGAGGGCCGCGTGGTGCATCTGCTTGGCGAGCTCAGGGAAGATCTCAGAGATCTCCATGTCGGGCACACTGGTCTTGATGGGATTGAATTCACCCTGGGTCTTGCGGCCGGGTTTTGGGTCCCAGGTGTCGAGGTGACTCATGCCACCGCTGTTCCAGAAGAGGATGACGTGCTCGGCCTTGGCCTTCTTGGAGTCGGCCTGGGCCATCATGCGACTGATGGGCATGCCCAGCACCGAGGCACTGAACAGTTTGAGCATGTTTCGTCGGGTGTAGAAGTAGTCGTTGCAGCCGGACATGATAAGTGGGGTTTGGGCGTTTAGGTCAAATTAGGGAAGGTAGCGGAACTCGTGACTGTTGAGCAGGGCCCAGCGCAGATCGGCCATGCCGTCGGCTGGAGTTGGAGCGGAAGAGAGGATGGTGCGTGCCCTGTCTAGTTCATCGGGCTCAGGCTTACGCGTGAGGATTTCGAGGTAGGCCCATTCGATGGCCTTGCCTTCGTCCTTCTGGAGGATCTTGTGGATGGGCTCTTTGGGGCCGACGCGGGCGGCCTCGTTGGTGAGGCGACCGTTGCGCATCATCAGTTGCTGCCTGAGGGATGAGTAGTCCTCGCGGAATTCACCGAGGCCTTCGCGGGTGGGTTGGCCGAAGACGCGCAAGAAGTGCGCCGGTGGGGCGGGGGTGGCCATGCGCATGGCGCTGCTGAAGCGCGGGTTGTCATCAATCTTCTCGGTTTTGATCTCGGTGCGATAGATCATGCGGGTACGATTCTGTTCGCGTGCCATGGCCGCCATCTTCTCGGCCTGGATCTGCTCGTCCGACTTGCTCTTCATGGAAGCAAGGTCGGACTTCTCTTCACGGCTCAGGAGGGAATCGAAGTCGACTTCGAGGGAGCTTTCTAGGTCGTAGCCGTCGCGGCGCATGGGGGCCTTGGCTTCTTGCATGGCGGGTGCAGGAGTGTCGCCTTCCACCATGCGCATCTCACCAGTGGGAACTCGGATTTGGCGTTCGATGGTCTTGATGTTAGCGCCAGCGGGCCACTTGTAGTTGGAGAGGTGGCCGGCAACAACGACGCTGTCGTAGAGGACTTCACCCAGCATGCGGCGCATGGGAGAGGCGGTGAAGTTCTTCTCGGCACGCTCGCGCTCGGTGACGCTGAGGTCTCCTTCAACATGGGCAAGTTGGTAGGCGTCTGAGAGCATGATGATGCGAATCAAGCTGCGAAGGTCGTAGCCGCTGGCGATGAATTCCTGGGCGAGGTAGTCAAGTGTAGTGGCGTGGCGCAGCTCGGTGTAGTCGGAGAAGTTGTCGAGGGGTTCGACGAAGCCGTGGCCCATGAGTTCGGCCCAGACCCGGTTGACGAAGGCGCGGGCGAAGAAGCCGTTACGAGGACTGGTGACCATGCCGGCGAGTTGATCGCGGAGTTCGCTGGCGCGGTAAAGGTCGCCGTGAACATTCAGCTGTTTGCTGTCGCGCTTGGCTTCGGCGAGGACGGGGTCCTTGGGTTTGCTCGGTGAGGTGTCGATGCCGTCTAGGAGAGCGTCAATGGCGGCCTCCTTGTCTTCCTTGGGTGTGGCAGCTGCTTGTGCCTCGCGCAGTTTCTCGAAGCGGGTGAGGTAATGTGGCTTCTTCTCATACTCGGTGAGAGTGAAGGGGAAGGTGGGGGCAACCGGTCGGCGGGGCTTGTCCTTGGCTTTGTCTTCGGGCGGCCACATCACCATCATCTCGTGACCTTCGGTGGCGTAGACCATGCCGTTGTTGCGGCTTTGCACGCGCTTGGTTTTGCCGAAGAAGGCGGCGAGGTCGTAGAAGTCTTTCTGTTGCCAGTCGTCGAAGGGGTGGTCGTGGCATTGGGCGCAGCCGAGTCGGACGCCGAGGAAGATTTGGGAGGTCGCGGCGGCGAGCTCCATGGGTTCCGCTTCGTCACCCAAGATGTAACCCACGGCCGGATTGGAATTCGGGCGGCCACTGGCGCTGATCAGCTCGTGCACCATCTTGTCGTAGGGCTTGGACTGATCTATGGACTTGTTGACGTAGGCGAGCAGGGAGTTGCCACCGGGAAGGTTGGAGCGGATGCGCAGCATGTCCGCGTAGAAGATGGTCCAGCGATCGGAGAAGCGGTCGTGGGTGAGGAGTTGCTCGATCAGTTTGGTGCGGCGATCTTTGCCGGCCTTCTCGTAGTGTTCGACCTCCTCCATGGTGGGGATGCGGCCGATGAGGTCGACGGTGGCGCGGCGGAGGAAGGCCATGTCGTCGATGTCGGCGGCCTTGAAGATGCCTTTCTGGTCTGCGTTCTCGCGTTTGAGGATGTCATCGAGGTAGGCGGCGGCTTCCGTTGCGTTTCTCGGAGCCCGCTTGGGCATGGCCACGCGCTTGACTGGCTCGGGTTTCTTCTCGGTGAGTGTGACGCCCTTGGGCCACTTGGCGCCGGTCTTTACCCAGGCTGTGAGTAGGTCGAGTTGCTCGGGGGTGAGCATCTGGCCTTCATCGGGCATGAAGCCTTCGTCGATGGGGCGGAGGTGGGTACGAACGATGAGATCGCTCTCTTCAGGCTTACCGGGAACGACGGCTTCAGCTTCCGCGCCGCCCTTCATCATTTCCTCATAGGTATCAAGTCGCAGCTTGCCCTTGTCCTTGTCGGCGTTGTGGCAGCGGAAGCAATTGCGCTCCAAAATGGGCTGGATCTGGGTGACGAAATCTGGCCCTCCCGCGGCGTGAGCTGTGTCGGCCTGCCCGAAGCTCATCTGGGTTGAAGCCAGAGTCAGAATCAGGGCGGTGGAGCTCAGCCTTTTCACAATCCCACATGGTCTATGAAAATGGCCGGATTTGATCAAGGATCGAAGGCCCGGAAATGCCTGATTTTTGCGGCTTTTCTGCCACCTGGGAGGGGTCAGCACCTGCTGAGAGGATGGAGTCTCAGATTGGGTGGGGGACCGGTCCGCGAGCATACGTAACCCATGAAACTCCGCGCGCGCGCGAGTTGCGAAAAAACTTCGGTAAAATGGCGATTTTTCAGCGATTCATCGCCCACAGAGTGGCGTTGAGGACTGTGGCGAAGCTGACCCAGCCGAGATAGGGAGCCAGCAGCCATGCGGCGATCCGGTTGATCCGCCAGAAACAGAGGATGGTCACGACAATGGCGAACCAGAGCGCGAGGATGTCAACGAAGGCCCAGTCGATGCGTTTGGCGCCGAAGAAGAGAGGGGTCCAGGCAGCGTTGAAGATGAGCTGGACGAGGTAGGCGGTCATGGCGCGGCTCCAGCCTTGTGTTCGCCAGACGAGGAAGGCAGCTGTGGCCATCATGAGGTAGAGGGCCGACCACACGGGGCCGAAGATCCAGGGTGGGGGATTCCACGAGGGCTTGTTGATGTTTTGATACCAATCGGACGGAGGGGAAAAGGCGCCCAGACTGGGTGCGGCGAGGGTCATCAGTAGGATACCGATAAAGACCAGAACTTGGATGGGTGCAGAGCGATTCATCCCACAAATCGATCCGTTAGCCCACAAACCGCTGCGCGATGGGCATCCGCCTGCCGAGGCCGAAGGCCTTGGAGGTGACGCGCAGGCCGGGAGCGGCTTGATGGCGTTTCCATTCGTTGAGGTCCACACGGCGCTGGATCCAGCGCACGGTGTTTTCGTCGTGGCCGCGCTCGATGATCTCGTCGGCACTCATGTGGTGCTCGATGTAGAGTTCGAGGATGGCATCGAGCACATCGTATTCGGGTAGAGTGTCTTGATCCTTTTGGTCCGGCCTCAGCTCAGCGCTCGGCGGCTTGTCGATGGTGTTCCAGGGGATGATCTCCTCCTCGCGGTTGATCCAGCGGGCGAGCTCGAAGACTTTGGTCTTGGGGAGGTCGGAAATCACAGCCAAGCCACCATTCATGTCGCCATAGATCGTGCAGTAGCCGACGGCCAACTCGCTCTTGTTGCCGGTGGTCAGCAGAAGGTGATTGTCCTTGTTGGAAAGGGCCATCAGCAATAGGCCGCGCAGACGGGCCTGGATGTTTTCTTCGGTGACGTCTTCTGGGCGGTCGCCGAAAACGGGGCCCATGGTCTTCTTGATGGTTTCAAAGGCCTCGCCAATCGCCACCTCATCGCAGCGGATGCCGAGATTTTCAGCCAGTGCAACGGAATCATCGATACTGCCCTGTGAGGAATACTGACTGGGCATGGTCAGGCCGTGGACTTTGTCGCCACCGAGGGCTTCTGCGGCGATGGCTGCTGTAAGGGCGGAGTCGATGCCGCCGCTAAGCCCCAGACAAACACTGGAGAAGCCGCATTTGGTGACGTAGTCACGAACACCGAGCACAAGGGCTTGATGAACTTGGGCGATGTCGGGTTGGTCCAATTCCACATCATCCTCGACCGCGGTAAAGGGATCGACCACGCGACATTGCTCGCTAAATCCGGGGAGTTGGACGGCAATGCGGCCGTTGGTGCCGGCGACGAGCGAGTGCCCATCGAAGATGAGCTGATCGTTGGCGCCGATGGTATTGCAGTAGACGACGGGTGCCTTGGCCTTGTGCGCGATGCCCGCGATCATCGCGCGGCGTTTGAGGGGCTTGCCAAGATGGAAGGGGGAGGCAGAGAGATTCAGCAGCAGATCAACGCCCTGTTTGCAGAGACTCTCGACCGGATCAGCATCGTAATAGGGTCGCTTGAGATGATCGACGGTCCAGATGTCCTCGCAGATGGTGATGCCGATGCGTTTGCCCAGGAACTCGATGGGATCGTTGCTCTGGGCCGGCTCGAAATAGCGGCGTTCGTCGAAAACGTCGTAGGTGGGTAGCAGGGTCTTGAAGATGCGGTGTGTAATCTCGCCATTTTGGAGCCAGGCAGCGGCGTTACGGAAGGGTTTGCCGTGGTGAGTGGGGTGGTTGTGGTCGACGTAACCGACAATGAGGGGCGCCTCCTTGGTTTCGCCGGCCAGATAGTCGAGGGCCTGCAGGCATTTGGGCACGAACTGGGATTTGAAGACCAGATCCCGTGGAGGATAGCCAGCGAGGGACAGCTCGGGAGTCAGCACCAGATCGGCTCCACCTTCGATGCATTCGCGGTAGGCAGCTAGAATGCGCTTCGCGTTGCCGGGAAAGTCCCCAATGACGGGGTTGATTTGGGCGATGCCGATCTTCATGTGCAGGGCTAGAGAACACCTTAGGAATAGACCCGAGAAGGCCAAATTTCCTCCATTTTTCGGGGGATGGGTAAAAAATCTCCGGTTTTTCGCAACTTCACCTTACGAGGGCGGTTTCACCTACCAGACACCGCCAGGATCACACAGCTGGCTCAACAATCCCCAACCCACTAATCGTATGAAAACCACCCTCAGCATCATCAGCATCCTCGCCCTTGCAGGATCCCTCACTTACGCCGAAGGCGACCGCAAACGCCAAGGCAAGCAGCGTCCGAATCCGGGCGAGATCATGAAAAAGCTCGATACCGATGGCAGCGGCAGCATCTCCAAGGCTGAATTCCTCGCCGGCGAGCGCGCCCAGAAAGATCCCGAGCGTGCAGCCGAAGTCTTCGGCAAAATGGACTCGGATGGCGACGGCCAAATTTCCACCAAGGATTTCGCGCAGCGTCGCAAAGGTGGTGGTGACCGCCCAGCACCCGGTTCGATGATCAAGAAGCTCGACACCAACGGTGACGGCAATGTCAGCAAGGAAGAATTCCTGGCCGGTGAGCGCGCTAAGGAGAATCCCGAGCAGGCCGGCCAGTTCTTCGATAAGCTCGATACTGACGAGAACGGAACCATCAGTGCAGACGAGATTGCCAGTATCGGCAAACGCCGCGGTGGCGACTGCAAAGATAAGCCAGGCGCTGATAAGCCACAAGGTGCAGCCCAGCCCAATTTCGAATAAGATCTCTTCTAGGGGGCCAAGAATTCAAAGTCCGCAGCCGGCCATGCCGCTGCGGACTTTTTCGTGGGTCTCAATGGCCGCTTGTCATGCTTGGGAGGGCTAACTAGCTTTCGGAGTCGATCCGACATCAACCCATGCCGCCCTTGAAACGCTCCACCTCGACCCAAAAAGCCCGCCAGAAATCCTATGTCGCCGCCAAGGCCCTCTATTCCGATATGGGGGTCAATACCGATGCGGTGATGCGCAAGCTCGCTAAGGTCAGTGTCTCGCTCCATTGCTGGCAAGGAGATGATGTAGGTGGTTTCGAGAACAATGGCGCCGCCCTAGGTGATGGCTTGGCCGTCACAGGGAACTATCCGGGACGCGCCCGAACACCTCAGGAGCTTCGCGATGACCTCGATGTAGCGCTGTCGCTCATTCCCGGTCGGCATCGTCTGAATCTCCACGCCTTCTATGGCGAATTCGGCAAGAAGGCCGTCGATCGCAACGAGATCAAGCCCCGCCATTACAAGAGCTGGATCGATTGGGCCAAGTCGAAGAAGATGGGCATGGATTTCAATCCCACCTGCTTCTCGCATCCCAAAGCGTCTGACGGCTTCACGCTGTCGCACCCCAAAAAGGCCATCCGCGACTTTTGGGTCGATCACTGCATCGCATCGCGGGAAGTCGGGGCTGCTATGGGGCGCGCGCTTGGCTCTCCCTGTGTGACCAATGTCTGGATTCCGGATGGCTATAAGGACACGCCTGTGGATCGTATGGCGCCGCGTGCCCGACTTGAGGATTCGCTCGACCGCATCTTCGCCAAGAATATCAGTCCCAAACACAACATCGACGCAGTGGAGTGCAAACTCTTCGGTATTGGTAGTGAGAGCTACGTCGTAGGATCGCACGAGTTCTACATGGGTTACGCGGTGAAGAATCAGATGGCCTTGTGTTTGGATGCAGGTCACTTCCATCCCACTGAGGGCATCGCTGATAAGTTGAGTTCGGTGATGCTGCACGTGCCCGAAGTGCTGCTGCATGTCAGTCGTGGCGTGCGCTGGGATAGCGATCACGTGGTGACGCTTGACGACCAACTTCAGTCCATCACTGCCGAGTTGGTGCGCAACAAGCTGTTGGATCGCACCCACATTGGCTTGGACTTCTTCGATGCCAGCATCAACCGCATCGCCGCCTGGGTGATCGGCACCCGCAACACCCTCAAGGGGCTGATGATGGCTATGCTTGAGCCTCCTGCTCTGCGCAAGGCCGAGAGGGAGGGGGATTTTACCACCCGCCTGGCCCTGATGGAGGAGTTGAAGAGCATGCCTTGGGGGGCAGTTTGGGATGCTTACTGCGAGAGCCAGAATGTGCCTGCGGGCGACCAATGGCTGCAGGAGGTCCGCCAGTATGAGCGCGAAGTTCTGGCCAATCGTTGAAATCCTGCTCAAATCCTAAAAATCTAACCCATAGGACTTCCCATATAACCCATGTCCAACGTTCACATCGAAAAAGAAGCCATCGAAGAGATCGAAGGTGGCGAATACAACCGCGAACCGGTTCCCGAAAAAGCCCTTAAGGGTCCAAAGGCCTTCTGGGGCATGTATGCGGGTGAGCACGCTGCCGGCACTGAGTTCATGATCGGACCGCTCTTCCTCGCGGCCGGAGCCAGTCTCCAGGATCTCTTTATCGGTCTTTTCATCGGCAACGTCCTTGCTGTCCTAACCTGGCGCTACCTGGTGATGCCTATCGCCATCAAGCGCCGCATGACGCTCTACTACCAACTCGAACAGATCGCCGGTGGCAGCATGGTGAAGCTCTACAATGTCACCAACGGGGTGCTCTTCTGCTTCCTGGCTGGGGCGATGATTACGGTATCGGCGACCGCGGTCGGAGTGCCATTTGAGGTGCAGTTCAATGTTCCCGAACAGGCATTTGGTCTCTCAGGAGCTGGCTTCACACTCATTGTGGCCTTGGTGGGTGCCTTGATTGCTGTCATCGCCGCCTGTGGCTACAATATGGTGGCCCGCTTTTCCAATATTGCAGCGCCTTGGATGATTCTGGTCTTCATCGCCTGCGGCATCGTTTCACTCGGTCAGATGGATGCCGGCTCCTTCGCTAAGCTGAACACCATCTGGAACGATGGGGTTGCTTTCGTGCAGCTCAAAAACGGTGAAGGTAAGTTCGGTCTCGATAAGATCATCATCTTCGCCTGGCTCTGCAACGCCGCCATGCACTTCGGCATGGCTGATCTATCCATCTTCCGCTTCAGCAAAACCAAGTCCGCCGGTTGGGCGCCAGCCGTCGGCATGTTTCTCGGACACTATGTGGCTTGGATCTGCGCCGCCCTGATGCTGGCCGCGATGATTGCCATCCAGCCGGATGCCGTGGTGGGTGCAGATGGTAAAGTGAATGCCAACCCAGGGCAGCTGGCATGGAATGCCTTGGGTTGGGCCGGCATCATCTGCGTGGTGATCGCCGGTTGGACCACGGCCAACCCGACCATCTACCGCGCAGGCCTCGCCTTCCAGAGTCTCATGCCGAAGTCCTCTCACCGCGTGACCGGAGTGGTGATGGCTGGTGCGGTAGCCACCATTGCCGGGGTCTTTCCCAATCTCTCGGCCCAACTGCTCGGCTTTGTCGGTAAATACGGCCTAATCCTTGCGCCCATCGGTGCGATCATCTTCGTCAACCACTACCTGACCAAGCCGCTGGGCATCCACGAGGATCCTGCAGTGGCCAAGAAAACCACCTTCAATGTGGCGGTGCTTCTGGCCTGGGTCATTCCCATGGCAGTCGGCCTTTGGATTGTTTTCGCCAAGGGCAACAAGATCTTTGGTCTCGATTTGATTGAAGCTCACCTCGTCATTCCCGCCTGGATCGCCTCCGGCATCCTCTACATCATCTTCGCCAAGCTGATGCATGGCACCAAAACCGCAAACTGACCCATGAAAAAGAACGTCGTCATTCTCTCTAAGCCCATCAGCTGGGTCTCCCTGATGCTGATCGTGGTGCCGCCGGTGCTCTATTTCACCAATATCATCTGCATCACCGCGATGCAGAACCTGCTCTTGGCGGGCACCATCATCTGGTTTGCCACCGCTCCCTTGTGGATGCGCGGTGAGTGATCCTGAAGGCCACCTTCTCCCCACGAAAAAGCCCGGATCCCCTGCAGAGGGTCCGGGCTTTGTGTTAAAGGTTTGCTAAACCAGTGTCCTTACTTGGAAGGAGCGGTGCAAGTACCACAGCAGGAAGCCTTGGGGCAGCAGGAAGCGGCACAGAAAGCGAGAGCAGCAGCGGTGATAGCGATTTTAACGAATTTCATAATTATGATGTGTTGTGTTGTTTCGCGCAAAAATTGATCTGCGCGGATCAGAGGAACACTAAGCAGCAATTATGATCCTGCAAGCTTTGAATTTCTTAAACATCTACCTCGACCGAGCTGCTGCAAGGCCCTATAGCCCCCTGCGTGCTGCCAAAAACCGGACAACGCTGGATTTCCAGCTCCGAGCCCACTCTAGGCCTCGGTCATGTGCTTGAAGCCGATAATAACCGCGTGGAGATCTATTTCGGCGCGGCCGATGAGAAGCGACTCTACGCCCTTGAAAGTGCCCCTATTGTTCGGGTGAAGCTCGAAGCGGGGGATGATTTAGGTGATCAGCGGGTCGTTGAGCGAGTTGAGGATGTAGATGGCCTTTTGATCTACCACGGTGACGGTTGGACCCTCTCCGAGGACGAACTTCCCGACCATCTGAGCTTCGTGCGTCCGGAAAAGCGCCTCCTTGCCGGTCTTTGCGATGCCCCACGCGAATATGACCTACGAAGCGAAACCCTGAAGTGGAATGCCCGCATCCGTAAATCCCCGGCTCGTGGATTCATGGGCTCACGTATTGAATTGATTCCGCATCAGATGGCCATTGCTCTGGAAGCTTCCAGGCGCCTCCAGCCCCGCCTGATGCTCGCGGACGAAGTGGGTCTGGGCAAAACCATTGAGGCCTGCCTCATTCTACACCACTTGCTGATCACGGGGCGCGCGGGACGCTGCCTGATTCTGGTCCCTGAGCCGCTGATCCATCAGTGGTTCGTTGAGCTGTTGCGCCGCTTCAACATGACGGTGGCCATCTTTGATGAGGAACGCTGTGCCTCCATCGAGGCGGGCGAGCCTGGAGCCAATCCCTTCCTCGACTCTCAATGGGTACTGACTTCAACCGATTTCCTCGCTGGTGATCCCGAGCGTGCTCAACAGGCTGCCGAGGCAGACTTCGATGTGATGATCGTTGATGAGGCCCATCATCTCGACTGGTCGCCGGAGGGTGCCTCCGAGGCTTATCGGGCCGTTGAGTTGCTTGCCGCCAAGGTTCCCTCCTTGTTGCTGCTGACCGCCACTCCCCAGCAACTCGGGCCGGAAGGTCATTTTGCCCGACTGCGCCTGCTCGATCCTGAGCGTTATCACGATCTGGATGCCTACGCCAAGGAGAGTGAGGGGCATGTCGGTCTGGCAAAGGTCGTGGATGCCCTGCTTGTGGGTGAGAATCCGGAAGAGCTTGTTGGCATGTGTGCGGATTCGCCGAGTGCCGCTGCCCTGCATCAACAAGTGCTGAATGGAGATGACGATGCGCGTGAGTCCCTAGCCTCCGAATTGATCGATCATTTTGGAACTGGTCGGGTGCTGTTCCGCAACACTCGTGAACGCCTCAAGGGCTTTCCCGAACGCAAGGCTCACATGCATCCACTTGAGGCTGGCCAGTCGCCCTACCAATGGTTGGCGGATTGGCTCAAGGCGCAGCCTGAGGATGAAAAAGTGCTACTGATTACCAGTTCGCCAGAGATGGCTATCCGCGTACAGGAGGGGCTTCTCGATCTGCTGCAGGTCGACACCGCGCTCTTCCACGAAGACCTCAATCTGGTGCAGCGCGACCGCAATGCCGCCTGGTTCGCTGATGCCGAGGGTGCCCGCATTCTGATTTGTTCCGAGATTGGGTCCGAGGGTCGCAACTTCCAGTTTGCGCGTCATTTGGTGCTCTTTGGCCTGCCCAGCGATCCAGAACTGCTGGAGCAGCGTATTGGTCGTCTCGACCGCATCGGTCAGACCGGCACCATCAATATTCATGTGCCCTATGGTGTGGGGAGTCGCTCTGAATTGCATGCCCGCTGGCTGCATGAGGGTTTGGATGCCTTCACCAAACCGCTGAAGGGGGCTACAGCGCTCGCGACCACACTGCTGCCTGAGATGGATGAGGTCGATGAAACCGACGACAAGGCCATCACTAAGTTTCTCGAGCGTAGCCGTAAGTTGTCGGATGAAATTGCGGATGAGTTGGCCCACGGCCACGATCACCTGTTGGAACTGGGTTCACCCAAGCCCGAGCTCTCCCTCGATCTGATCGATGAGATCTGTGAGCGCGATGTCGACGATCGCTTCGAGCGTTTCGTGGTGCGCCTGATGGATCACCTCGGTTTGGATGTCTCCGATCTCAGCACTCGCAGCTATCATCTTGGCCGAGGGCAACGTCAGTCCGAAGCCTTTGCCGACCTTCCCGAGGATGGTCTTGCAGTGACCTTTGATCGCGAGGAGGCCTTAGTACGTGAAGATCTCAACTTCTTAACCCCGGATCATCCCATGCTGTTGGGAGCCATTGATCAGTTCGTCGATAGCGAACGCGGCAATGCCAGCTTCGCGATCTGGAAGCGCCGGGGAGGGGAGAAGGCCATTTGGCTCGAAGCCAACTACATTCTTGAGTCACTGGCGCCTTCGCGCCT
This sequence comes from uncultured Luteolibacter sp., assembly GCA_964541125.1. GTDB lineage: Bacteria > Verrucomicrobiota > Verrucomicrobiia > Verrucomicrobiales > Akkermansiaceae > Luteolibacter. Next base: position 22,972 of record CAZIPY010000177.1, read on the forward strand.
GCAGACTGAGCGCTTCCTGCCACCGACCGTGCTTAAGGTCTGTGTTGATCATCAGGGCAAGCCTCACGAACCTAAATGGCCGCGCAAGGCGCTTGAGCCCAGCGATCCGCGTAAGCTAGTAGGTCAGGAAGCCTTCCGCAAAAAGTTCCTCCCAGCGATGATGGAGGCGGGTAAGAAGATCGCCGAAGTGCAATCCAAGGTCATCATCGACGAGGCAAAGGCGCAGGCGACCGAACACCTGCAGGCTGAGCTGGAACGACTCAAGGATCTGGCTCATCGCAATCCGCAAGTGAAACCGGAGGAAATCGAAGCCCTTCAGGAACACCTTGATGAGGTGGGTGAGGCTCTCAGCTCAAGTCGCGTGCGACTGGACGCCCTGCGCTTGGTTTGGGCGAGTTAGTAAGAGACTCCACCCTTGTTCTGACTCGACTTTGCACACCGTTCGTCCCAATGAACTTGGGCATGATGAATGTGACCGGTTTTGCTCTTGCGGCGATGATCATGACTGCCCTCGTGAGTAGCGTGCAGGCTGACGACAAGAAGGTTCCTGAGGGATGGAAGAAGTTGGAGTTGCCGAAGTGGGGTGCCAGCTTTGCGGTTCCTGAGAAGTGGATTGAGGACAAGATTGATCTCGGGAAAGGTGGTATTTCCGTGTTGGGGGCCAAGCCGGATGAGGATAATGAGGCTTTTTATCCCGAGTTCGGCCTCATTGCTGGTACCAACATGATTCCCACGGCGCTTGATAAGGTGGCCGACACACATGTGAAAATCGCCAAAGCAGGGACGCAGGATTTCAAGGTGGTGAAACGCGAGAAGGTGCAGTTTCTGGGGCGAGATGCGGTCTCCATGATTTATGACGGCAAGATGTATGATGTCTGGACGCGCACGGTTGAGATGATCATTGAAACCGAGAAGGACAAGAAGGCGGTGATCGCCACCTACACCACGATGCGTGATGACTATGCCGCTGAGGAGAAGTTGATTGAGCAGTGCTTCAACAGTGTGAAGATCCAATAGTTCGCCGCTGATGTCTTGCCTCGATCCTGCGGCTGACTAAGGTGTCTGAAATATGTCCGCTCCCGTTTCCGAACCCCGCGCCTGGGCCGAGATTGATCTCAATGCCCTGCGTCACAATCTCTCCAAAGCGAGAGAATGGAGCGGCTGCCAATTGATGGCGGTGGTGAAGGCCGGAGCCTACGGCCACGGTTTGGAGGCCATGGCCGAGGTGATTGCTCAAGAGGGCGTCGCTTTTTTGGGTGTGGCCCACGTAGGTGAGGCTCGCCGCATCCGTGAGGCCGGCATTCAGACGCCGATTTATCTCCTCGGGCCGACCTGGGAGGGAGAGCGCGCTGAAATCGTCGCCCAGAATTGGGTGGCTTGTGTGTCCTCGATGGAGGAAGCGCAGGACTTTGATCGTCTGGCCGCTGAGGCAGGGATCAAACTGCCCGTGCATCTGGCTCTCGATACTGGCATGGGACGCGGTGGTTTCTTGCCCGAGGCGCTGATCGAGCAACTCGCCGCGCTTCAGGCACTGGAGCATCTGAAGCTGGAGGGCATCGGCTCCCATCTTCCCTCAGCAGATGAGGATCAGGCTTTCACGGAGAAGCAAATCCAACGTTTTGAGGAAGTGATCGAAGCCATCGGCGGATCTCAGACTCTGCAGTGGCGACATCTGCTCAACAGCGCCGGTCTGATGGGGTATCACAGCCCATCCTCGAATCTGGCGCGTCCAGGGCTGATGCTCTACGGCGTTTCCTCGAATCCCGAGAAGCAGGCTGAACTGGCTACGGTGATGTCACTCATGTCGAGGGTGACCCTCATCCGGACCCTACCCGAGGGGCATGGAGTCTCTTATGGGCGTGATTACGTCACCGACAAGCCGACCCGGGTTGCGACCATCGGTGTCGGCTATGGCGATGGTTATCCGCGCGACCTTTCCGGACAAGGAGCCGAGGTGTTTGTCGCTGGGCAAAGGTGTCCGGTGCTGGGGCGGGTAACTATGGATCAGATCATGGTCGATGTGACCAATGTCGATGTAGCCGTGGGGGATGAAGTGGAACTCTTCGGCTCGAATATTTCAGTCGCTGAAGTAGCGAATAAAGCAGGCACCATCGCTTGGGAGGTGTTCACCGGGATTACCCCCCGAGTGAAACGAGTGTATCGGGATTGAAGTGGATCACCACTCGTCGTAGCCGCCCTTTTGTTTGCGTTTGCCCTTTTGGCTGCCTTTGGATCTGCCGCCACCTTTGTAAGGCTTGCGGTCTTCACCGTACCCACCGCCGCCACCGCCGCCACCGCTGCCACCGCCGTAGTTGTTGTCGTTGAAGTCACGACGTCCACCGCTACCGCCACCTTTGTCATAGGGCTTGCGGTCGCCACCGCCGCCGGGGCCGCCACCGCCGGGCTTGAAGCGGGGTTTGGGCTCCGAGCCATTGGCTTTGAGGATGCGACCTCCCATTTCAGTGCCATTGATGGCTTCGATGGCGCCTTCAACCTTGCTCTCATCTTCGAGAACGACAAATCCAAAGCCCTTGGAGCGACCGGTTTCCCGATCCTTGATGATGGTGGTCCGTTTGACGGGGCCAAAGGAGGAGAAGAGCTCTGCGAGTTCTTCTTCAGTAGCGGTGTAGGGCAGGTTGCCGACGTAGATATCCATGGTGGTGTAATGCAGGGTAAACGCCTTAGCGTTCATCAACCCCTAGCGCATGAATGACGATTTGCAAGCCAAGCCGTGCCATAAGACCGTTTCAGGTCATGACATCAGCGCATGAGCTGCTGCATTAGGCGTATGGCTTGTTGGTAGTCTGGTCGAATCTGGAGAGCCTTAGTGGTGGCTTCGATCGCCTGCTGACGCTGACCCAGTCGGGCGTGAATGGTGGCCCGGGCATAGGGAATTCTGGGATCGTTGGGGTTCGTGGCTTCGGCATTCAGCAGAGCGCCAATGGACTTCTCCCATTCCTCGAGGCCGTTGTAAGCCAGGCCGAGGTTGTACCACGCACGAGAGTTGGAGTCGTCGAGTTTGAGGGAAGCCTCCAATGAGCTGATGCATTTGCGTAGATTGCCGGCTTCATTCCAGATCAGCCCAAGCTTGTAGTGGTATTCAGGCTCGTTGGGATCGAGGCGAACAGCTTCTTCGAGGGCTGCAATGGCTCCCTTGGTATCATCTTCCATGCTGAGAAGTATGGCGAGGTCGTGATGGAAGGGAGGTGAGTTGGGATCCCATTCGATGGCCATTTTGATCTGGCTGATCGCTACTTCGGTATTGCCGCGAAGCTGAGCCAACTGGCTGAGCTGCATGCGGCCGAGGGGCTGATCGGCGTTGTGTTCGAGCATGTGGATCAGTTCCTTGCCGGCCTTGCTCTCGAGGTCGAGGGTGTCGACGAGGGCCCATGCGGCGGCGACACGTACAGATCGGCTAGGATCCTTGAGGAGAGGCTCGATGGCTTTGCGGACGGCAGGATTGTTCTCCCGGGACTGAACCATGAGTGAGCGCAGAGCGGCTTCGCGCACCAGCGGGCTCTCGTGTTTGAGGGCTTCGACCAAGGCCTGACTGGCCTCGGGATCAAATACCCAGCGCTCGAGGAGATGGGCGGCGGTGGCTCGCCAGGTAGCAATGCGCTCAGTCTTGAGCATGTTGATGAGACCTTCACGGGCTTCGGGGGCGCCTTGACGAGCCTTGCCGATCAGGATGGCCCGAGTCCGAGTGGGACGATTCATTTTCTCGCCATACCACTTGTCGGTCCATTCGAGGGCCCAATCGGCATCCTTGTCGGTATGACATCGGTTACAAGCGTTGGGGGTTCCGTATTCCTTGGTCAGGAGGGGATCGGGGATGGTAAAGCCGTGGTCGCGTCGAGGATCGCGCCCCATGTAGGTGGTGTGGGGCATGTGACAATTTTTGCAGTCGTTGCCGGTGCTGCCGACGGCGTGATTGCCGTGCTGGGTGGGATGGACGACGGGCACATTGGGATACTCCGGGGTGGGTGCGGTGTGACAGCGCATGCAGAGCATGTTGTCGGCTACGTGCAGCTTGTTGGTGTGCGGTTCGTGGCAGTCGCCGCAACGAACGCCGGCATGGTGCATTCCACTCGAAAGGAAGGATGAGAAGACGTAGTTCTCGTCGCGCACTTGTCCGTCGATGTGGTAGATGTCGGTTTCGTCGGTAACCGTCAGGTTGTAGTGATCGAAGAAGGACTCGCCGGGTACCATGTCACCGGTGATTTCGCCGCGGCGTGCATGGCAGGCCGCGCAGGTCTCGAGCATCTGGTCCTTGGTTTGCTTGGCGAGATGCGGGTCTTTGGCATTCTTCTTGTTCTTCGGACCTTTCTGCCAATCCACGTGGTCCTTCATGGGACCGTGGCAGGACTCACAGCTGACGGTCATCTCCGCCATGGTGGTCTTGTAACTGTTGGTGCGCGGGATGTAGTTCTTGCGCAGGCGGGTGTTGTGACAGGACGCACACATGGCGTTCCAGTTCATGCCCTGACCCGTCCAGGACCCCCAATCGCCCGGGAGGCGTTCGTCATCGCCGTAGACGTCGAAGAGTTCCTTCTTATGAGGGTCCCAAGAGACATCGCAGGTTTGCAGGCGGCCACCGGGAGCAGGAATGAGGAACTGACGAAGGGGGTCGTGGCCGATGATGCGCTTTACCGGATAGGCGCGGCGCTGGTTGTCCTTACCGAGTGTCAGAATTTTGGCGAGGCCCTCGGCGTCGAGGAAGGCTTCGCTCTCCTGCGTGCCATGCTTGAGCGTGCGCTTGGGTTTGAAGGTGTCCTCGTCGAGGCTGGCGTCGTATTCGCGCTCGGCCATGCCGTGGTGGGACTTCTCCCAAGCGGCATGAGCCTCGGCATGGCATTCCTTACAGGTCTGAGATCCGGCGTATTGCGCATGGACTACATCGTCGGGCAGCATGATGGGCCCGTCCTCCTCAGCAGCGGATGGCTGAGGTTTGGAAGAGACTTCGGGATCCTTCTTCTCCCCGCAGGAGGGCAGCCATAGGCAGGCCATACCCATCAGGCTGGCTGCGAAGTGGCTGCGAATGCGCGTCATGCGCGCGATTGAAGGGGCTCAACGCCCCAAGTCCAAGGATTACTTCAACTCCTTGACCTTGATGTTGCGCCATTGGACCTGGCCTTCCTTGCCGGAATGCACCTGCAGGCTGAAGAAGCCCTTGAGGAATTCGTCGTTGGTCCAGTGGGCGGCAGGTTCGCCGTTAACCCAGGTTTTGACGGTCTTGCCTTCGGCCTTGATAGTCAGTCGGTTCCAGTCGTCTTCCTTGAGGATCTTGCGGACCTTGGCGTGCTCTTCGAGCCAGAGGGGATACCACCAGCCGCCGTGGCTTTGGCCGTAGATGCCACCGGACCAGCCGCGCTCACTGAAGCCTTCCATCTCGGCCTGGGGGCCGTAGACCGTGCCTTTCTTGTCGTCTTTCTGGCGGGCACGGAACATCACGCCGGAGTTGCTGTTGACGATCCATTTCATCTCACAGCTGAAGATGAAGTCACCGTATTCTTTTTCGCAGGAGAGGTAGGTGCTGGGCGAACCTTTGACGACGGTGCCGGTGACCACGCCATCCCTGATCTCATAGGTGCACTTACCGTTGAGGGGTTTCCAACCATCCAGGCTGTTGCCGTCGAGGAGGGCGGTGAAGCCTTCGGTGAGGTCGGGTTCCTTGTCGGTGTTGACCAGCATTTCCTCGGGTTTGGGAGGATTGGGTTGTTTGGCGTATTTTTTAACGTAATGGGCCTGTGAGGGATCCAGTTTTTGGGCCTGAGCCGAAACACAGAGGATAGCGGTGAGGGCGATGATGCTGAGGGTCTTCATGAATTTGGGTTCGTGTTGATTAATGAGTGGGGTCGATGGTGATGAATTTGTTGGCGGCGCCGAAGCACTTGTGACCGGTGGAGTTCTGGCCGAGAACTTCGTGGAACTTGGTGGGAGCGTGCTCGCGGTGCTTGTCGATGATGGCTTTGAGTTCCTTGTTGTCGATCAGGTTGTTCCACTCGTGCTCGTCCTTGCCGAGGTCGTAGAATTCTTCAGAGCCATCAGCATAGTGAATGTAGCGATAGCGCTCGGAACGGATGGAGTAGTTTTTGGGGCCGAACTCGGTGCGGGCCATGTGCGGCCAGTCGGCCGTGGGGTTCTTGAGTAGGGGGACGAGGGAGTTGCCCTCAAGTTTGGCGGGAGCCTTGAGGCCGGTGAGCTCCATGAGGGTGGGGTAGATGTCGATGAGTTCCGCTGGTTTCTTGCAGGCCTTGCCTTTGGCGATGCCGGGGCCAGCCATGATCAGCGGGATGCGGGTGCTATCCTCCCACAGGCTGCGTTTGGCCCAACGCTCCTTTTCTCCGAGGTGGAAGCCGTGATCGGAAAGTAGGACGACGATAGTGTTGTCGGCGTGGCCGCTTTCATCGAGGGCATCGAGCACCTTGCCGACCTGATGATCCACAAAGTGGACGCAGGCAAGGTAGGTGTGAACCAGGTTCTCCCATTCCTTGTTCTCGACCACCCATTCGTGGGTAGGAGCGACGTGCTCATCGCGAGTGAGGGACACGGCATAAGGGGAGAGGTCCTTGAGATCATCCTTTTTGACGACGGGAAGCTTGATGCTCTCGAGCGGAATCTTGTCCATCCACTTCTTGGGTGCGTAGTGCGGCACGTGGGGACGGTAGAAACCGGTGACAAGGAAGAAGGGCTTGTTCTTGTCGGCCTTCTTGAGGGCATCGACGCCCCAAGCGGCGATCTTGTGATCGGGAGTCTGCTCGTCCTTCTCGGGGAAGGCGCCCCAATCCCAAAGGCGATGGTGAGGGAAAGGGGAAATCTTCTTTTCGGGAAGTGGCCCCATGCCGCCGAAGGAGCCAGCCCAGTTGGGCAGGTGAATTTTGTTGCTGTTGTGATGGAAAAGTTTGCCGGCGCCAGAAACCGCGTAGCCCTGAGCCTGGAAGTGGTTGGGGAAGGTTGGGATCTTCTTGGCGACTTCGGACTTCATGATGTCCGGGTTGAGGAAGTAGATGCCGGTGGTGCTCGGGTAGAGCGAGACGCCCATGCTGGCGCGCGAGGGGTTGCAGACGGGCGACTGGCAATGGGCGTTGTCGAAGCGCACGCCACGGGCAGCCAAGCGATCGATGTTGGGGGTCAGCGTCTGTGGGTGACCATTGAAGCCGCCGACCCAGTCGTTGAGGTCATCAATGGAGATGATCAGGACGTTGGGCGGCTGTTTCTCAGCGTTGGCAATAGAAGGGCCAAAGGACAGGCTGAGGCCGAGGGCGAGGACGGGAAGGAGTCGGGAGATCATGGGACGGGCTGGGAGCATAACTACGGCGTTCCAGTCGCCAATCTTATTCATGAGATCCGATTGCGTCTCCCTGTGGCCGATCTATGGTGGGGGCATGATTCATGGCCTGTTTGTCCTCCTCGTCGCAGCCCTACTGGCGGGCTGTGCCAGATGGGTGCCCGCTGAGCATGCAGAGAAGGTCATGGCCATGCCGCCGGCTGAAGCCCCGCTGTGGCAAGCGATTGAGGCGCGACGCCCAGGTGATTGGGTGAGTATTCTCAACACGGGAGAGCAGAGTCTGGAATGGCGGTTGCGCGCTATCGATAGTGCCACCCAAGGCATCGACCTGCAGACCTTCCTCTGGCACGACGATGAGGCAGGTCTGTCCATGCTTCGTCATTTGGTGGAAGCCGCGGACCGGGGGGTAAGGGTGCGCCTCTTGGTGGACGATACTTTCACCGTCAGCCATGCGCAGGAGATCTGGGATGTGGATCATCATCCCAATATTGAATACCGCATCTACAATCCTTTCCGTCATCGGCCGGACAGCATGGCGATGCGCCAGTTGATGAATTTGGGGGACTTTGCACGGGTGGATCACCGCATGCACAATAAGTCGCTCATCGTGGATAATCGCGTGGCGGTGATCGGTGGGCGCAATCTGGGTGACGAGTATTTTGGTTTGGATGACGCCTCCAACTTTCGAGACATGGATCTCTTGTGTGGTGGCAAACATGTGAGGGAGCTGAGCGATCTCTTTGATGACTTTTGGAATAATCGATGGTCGGTGGATGAAGAGGAGTTGCTCGATAAGCCACCGGTTAAGCGAAGTCATCGCGAGTTCGATGCTTGGTTGAATGCTCGTGCCGATATCCGCATCCAGGAAACGTCAGTGCAACGCAGAGCCAAATGGGTGGAGATGGTGGCCGCCGCCGTCCCAGCAAAACTCGAGGTGGTCGCTGATTTGCCTGCCCCCCAAGACCCAGCTCGGGTCGAGTCCATGCCCAATCAGCTCAGTAAGCGCCTGATTAAAGCTCTAGATCGTGCGCGGGAGGAAATCATTCTGGTGACAGCTTATCTCATTCCCACCAAAGAGCTCGAAGCCGCGATTGAGCGAGCTGAAAAGCGGGGTGTGCAGGTGAGAGTTCTGACCAATTCCATTCGCTCCAACAATCACCTGGCTGCGGATGCCTTCTATCGCAAGCACCTCGGTCGTTTGGTTGAGTATGGCGCGGATGTGCATGAAGTGCGTGCTGAGGCCAAAGACCGGGGGAAATACATGGAATCACCCGTTGATTCCAAGACCCTGGGTTTGCACGCCAAGTTCATCCTCATTGATGACGACCGTGCTTACGTGGGTAGTGCCAACCTCGATGCACGCTCGCTTCAGCTGAATACCGAAATGGGGCTGATCATCCGCAGTGCCGATTTCAACCGCCGCATGCGTGAACTCATCGCCACGGATTTTGATCGCCGCAACGCTTGGCATGTACAGAGGGATGAGCAGGGTAAGCTGCGCTGGGTGGGTGATGACCAAACTCTCGAGAAGATACCTGCGGCCTCCTCGATTCAGCGGCTTGAGGATTGGTTCCTGGGCCTGCTGCCCGTGGAAGGGGAGTTGTGAAAGTCTCCTTTTTTGTCACAAAAGTGGCATCTGGAGACAATGACCCTTAGTGAAGGTGCTTTTGGTCATGCTGATGAGCTGTGTGATGCTTGCCGCGGAGGAGAAGCGGTCACTGCGTGCTCAGATCCAAGATGCGGTGAAGAATGAGAAATCCATGGCATTTGGTCAGCATCATGTGAAGCGAGTCGTGCATTTCGAGTTACTGAAAGAAGATACGTTTGAGGGAGTGGTGATTGAGCCTCTTTGGATTCACGTCTCTGATGAAGTTCGGCTGGGATCCACAGATAACGTCATCCATATGCGTGAGCTCAGGCCGGCTTTAAAGTTCTATCGCCAGGGCTGTGAAGCCGCAGGAGAGAAGCCATGGATGGTCCTGTTTTTAGCTGATGAGGCAGACGATGATTTGGTGCGTCGTGCGATCAACGTGATGACAGAGCCTGGTCAAAATGAAGTGTTGATTGCATTTCAGGTTAGGCAGGTTCACCCGCCCAAACGCATCATCACTAAAAAACCGACGGCGCCAAAGCAGCGTTCGTTTTATGGTTGTCTGGTGCACAATTGTCCGGTTTGTGATCATCACACGCCTTTTACGCCTGTGGCAGATTTTCCTGGCTCCAATTATGACCCCTTGGATGTGGAGCCCATTACAGAGTTTGGTTCACCGGATTTTGATCCGCCGAATGATGGCGGGAATCCCTGATCTATCCATTCGCTGAACGAATGGTCCGATGATCGCCGATCAAGCCTTGGTCAGGCGTTTTCCACCCCGGCGTCTACCGCCACGACGACGGCGAGAGTTGCCTCCCTGGCGGTTGCTGCCATCTCCACCTGACTTGACCTTCTTGATGGCAGTGTGTTTGCCAAGGCGTTTGAGGTCCAGGTGCCAGTCGTGATGCTTATCGAGGAGGATCTCTTTCTTGATGAGTTTCTCGATGTCGCGTAGGTAATCGAGCTCATCGGAAGTACAGAATGAGACCGCATGACCCGTTTCTCCGGCACGGCCGGTGCGGCCGATGCGATGGACATAGGCTTCGGGCTCGTTGGGGAGGTCGAAGTTGATGACCAGAGTGACGGCCTTGACGTCCACGCCTCGGGCGGCGACATCGGTGGCTACCAGGACGGGAAGGTTGCCAGCTCGAAACTTGTTGAGGGTGCGATCACGCTGCGCTTGGGAGCGGTTGCCGTGAATGGCCTCAGCATCAAAGCCGGCCACGGTGATCTGCTTCGCGAGCTTGTTGGCACCATGCTTGGTGCGTGAAAAGACAATGGTGAGCTCACCCGGAGATTGCTCGGCGAGTTTCTGCAGTAGGAGTGGTCGTTTGTTCTCCTTGGCCACGAAGCAGACGGTTTGGTCTACCTTGTCAGCGGTCGTGACCTCAGGCTCGATGGTGACAGTTGTTGGATTGTTGAGGATCTCGTGAGCCAGCTTGACGATGGGCTTGGCCATGGTGGCCGAGAAGAACAGCGACTGGCGACGCTTGGGGAGTAGGTTGACGATTTTTTGGACGTCGCGCTGGAAACCCATATCGAGCATGCGGTCGACTTCATCCAAGACGAAGAACTCTACGCGAGAGAGGTCGACGTGGCGTTGTTCCACCAGATCGAGCAGGCGACCGGGGCAGGCAACCAAGACATCCACGCCACGGCGCATGGCGTTCACCTGTGGGTTTTGTCCAACGCCGCCGTAAATCAGGGCGTGACGGAAGTGTTGGTGAGCGCCGTAGGTTTCGAGGCTCTTGCCGACTTGGCTGGCGAGTTCGCGGGTGGGAGTGAGCACCAGCACACGCGCACATTTGGGAACGCACTTACGGTGGTTGCGTTCTAAGGTGTCGAGAATGGGTAGCGAGAAGGCGGCGGTCTTGCCGGTTCCCGTCTGGGCGCAGCCAAGCAAGTCGCGCCCCTTGAGGATGAGGGGAATAGATTTCGCTTGGATGGGCGAAGGCGTGGTGTAGCCGCGATCGGTCAGAGCGCGCTGGATGGGCGCAGCCAATGGCAGCGCCTCGAAGGTATTCGGGGTCATGGTCAGTTTGGGCACTCGCATGGTTGGCGGTGCGGGGCGCTTCTAGGGGCGCGTATTCGACCAGTGAAGGTCGATTGGGGTCGATGAGGTGGTTTGAAAACCGAGAACCATTCCTCTCATCGATGAAGACCGGACACGGAGCGGGGATTCCCGCGTGCTCAAGTTGCCTTGGGCGCGGACTCTCTATGGGCGCAAATGCATCTTAGCAAGGAGAACTTGCTTACCCCAGGGGGGTAGGCAGTTAACCCCTCCTTTGCAGGAACAGATCGATGCCGTCGATTAGAGCGAGCCAGCTGGCCTCGATGATGTTCTCGGAGACGCCGACGGTGCCCCAGGTGGTTTCGCCGTCAGTGCTGACGATGAGCACGCGGGTTTGGGCAGCGGTGGCATCGTGTCCATCGATAATACGCACTTTGTAGTCGAGTAGAGAGACGTCCGCGATTTCCGGGTAGAAGGGAAGGAGGGCCTTGCGTAGGGCGATGTCGAGCGAGTTCACCACACCGTGACCCTCACCGACGGTCAACTCGCGAGTGTCATCCACGCGGGCCTTCACCGTGGCTTCGCATACGGGCTGATGGCCGTCGCGATATTGGCGGAAGCTGGTGTGGTATTCGTCGAGGTCGAACTTCTTGGTATAGCTGCCGAGCTCTTTGCGAATCAGCAGTTCGAGTGAACCGCCGGCAGCCTCAAAGGAGTAACCCTTGTTCTCGAGTTCCTTGACTGTCTTGAGAACGGACTTGGCCTCCTCAGAACCCTTCTCGAGCGGGAGGCCGATTTGTTCGGCCTTGAGCAGGATGTTGTCCTGACCACTGAGCTCGGAGACGAGGATGTTCTGGCTATTGCCGACGCTCTCGGGCTCGATGTGCTCGTAGCTCTTGGAGTTTTTCTTCACCGCATTCACATGCATGCCGCCTTTGTGGGCGAAGGCGGTGCGGCCGACGAAGGGAGCGCGGGCGAAGTGTGGGTTGTTGGAGACATCGTCTACAAAGTAGGAAAGCTCGCGCAGCTTCTCGAGATGGGGAACGACTTCGAGATCCATCTTGAGTTGGAGAATAGGGATGACGGAAGTCAGGTTGCAGTTTCCGGTACGCTCACCGTAGCCATTGATGGTGCCTTGGATGTGCACCGCACCACCGCGCACGGCGGAAATGGCGTTGGCTACACCGAGTTCGCAATCGTTGTGGGTGTGGATGCCGACAGCAGTTCCGGGGATGCGCTCGCGCACTGCTTCGACGATGTCCTTCACTTCCGCAGGAATGGTGCCGCCGTTGGTGTCGCAGAGGACGAGGCAGGAGGCGCCTGCGTTTGCGGCGGCTTCCAGAGTTTGCAGCGCGTGCTCGGGAGAATCCTTGTAGCCGTCAAAGAAGTGCTCGGCGTCGTAGACCACTTCGCGACCGTTGGCGACGAGGTGGGCCACAGTGTCTCCGATCATCGCGCGGTTTTCCTCAACAGTGGTGCGCAGGACTTCGGTTACCTGCATTTCCCAGCTCTTGCCAAAAATGGTGACCACGGGGGTTTCGGCTTCGAGGAGTAGGCGGACTTGGGGATCTTCTTCGACTTTGGTGTCGGCCCGGCGCGTCGAGCCAAAGGCGGCCAATTTGGCGTGCTTGAGATCCAGCTTCTTGGCCTCTTGGAAGAATTCCACGTCCTTGGGGTTGGAGCCGGGCCAGCCACCTTCAATGTAGTCGATGCCGAATTCGTCGAGGCGGCGGGCGATGCGCAGCTTGTCCAATCCGGACAGCTGGAAGCCCTCGCCCTGGGTGCCGTCACGCAGGGTGGTGTCGTAGAGAAATACGGGCTTGGACATGATTTCTGGGGGCTGGAGGGCGTCTTAGGCCCTGAGAAGGGGCGGGAGGCTAGGGTTAGAAACCCCATAGATCAAGGATCAAGAGGCGTTTACACTCTGCCACTTGCCAAATACTTAAGAATGGTTTAATAACCACCCATCCTTATGAAAAAGCACATCCTCACGTTTCTCGCTATGGTGCTGACCTGCCTTTCCCTGAACTCCTGTTGGGTGCTTGCTGTAGGCGCTGCTGGGGCTGCTGGCGGCTATTATGCCCGCGACAAGGGCGTGAAGGTCCAGGCCCCGGTCACCAACGATGGTGGTGGCAGTGGCGGTGGCGACCAATACGACGTCTACTGATTGCCAGCTGACAACTGGCGGCTTAGATTACTGCCGTTGTGAAAGTCGGAATCATCGCCAATCCGCACAAGACGGATTCCATTGCCACGGTGCGTGCGCTGCAGGACCTGCTGAAGGCCCGTGGTGTTGATTCGGTCTTGGATCGGGAAACTGCGTCCCTGGTTGGTGATGGAGAAGGCATCGAAGCATCCGCCTTTGCTCAGGAAGTGGACTTGGCTGCGGCCGTGGGTGGTGATGGCACCATGCTTCATGCGGTAACGCGTTTGGGCGACTTCGATTTGCCTGTGGCCGGTATTCACATCGGTCGACTGGGCTTTCTGACGACTTGCACAGATGAAGATATGGAGGCCTTTGCCGATGCAGTCGCTGAGAAGAATTTCAAGACTAGCGAGCGCACCCTACTTGAGGCCGTCGTGTGCCGAGGTGGGGAAAGTTGCCAAACCTTCACCGCTCTCAACGAAATTACTTTAGCCCGTGGTGAAACTGGGCGCATGGTATCGCTGGTGGCCAAGGTGAATGGAGAGCTTCTCAATCGTTACCGTGCGGATGGTTTGATTGTCGCCACGCCAACTGGTTCGACGGCCTATTCGCTCTCCGCGGGCGGTCCTCTCGTCGCTCCTGCCTCTGGGGTGTTTCTGATCACTCCGATTTGTCCGCACAGTCTTAGCCAACGCGCGCTGGTGCTCTCGGATGAAAGTGCCATCGAGCTCTCAGCCGATGATGCCGAGGCGGGTCCCATGATCTTCACCGTCGATGGCCGTGAGAGTATCTCCATCGCACCTGGCGATAGCATCGAGGTGCGCAAGTCTTCGAAGAGTTTCCACCTTCTACGTCTGGACGGCAGTTCCTACTTCGATGCTCTGCGTCAGAAGCTCGGCTGGCAGGGAGTTTGAGCGATGTTCAAGAAACTGCAGAGTCTGTTCAGTGAGAAACCTCATCCCTGCATGCAGTGGCCGGAGATGGAACTCTCAACACCTGCATTCCGAACGGCAGATCAACAAATCGGAGATTTGAAGTTTGGAGCTCCCCTTGATGGGGCTATGCAGTTTGGGGCTCCGGATCAAGTAGAGCCGGGTGCTGAAGGCTCAACCTGTCTCGTTTATGCCAAGGCAGGGTTTTTGCTGGAGTTCGATAAGGTCGGCCTCATTTCAACTGCCTATTTTGTCGGGCACGATGACTATACTCCTCCCTATGCCAATCTGAGGCATTGCACGCCGGTGATCGATTCCCATTTGGTGACTTCAGAATTTGGTCCGGAAAAGATACAGGAGCTCTTCGGTGTTCCCAAGTCGGTCGACCAGGATGAAGATGAGACCATTCTGTTTTATGAGGGAAATGGACTGACCACCGAATTTGAATTCAACCAGCATGGTCGGCTCAAGCGGGTGAATATGTACACTTAGCTTTCCAAGGTCATCTTCAAGCCGCCAATCAGTCGCTGACGTAGAGGTTTTGCGCGTTCGGCTAATTGACGTTGCTCTCGCTCATACTCACGTCGGCCTTCAGCGGTTTCGATGGCGACGGCATCCAGATTCCAAGGGCTCATGTCATAGGGACTGGCACGCATGTCGAGTTCACGAAGATCCAGAGCCAGTTCGAAGCAATCGAGCAGCAGGAAGGATCCCACCCAGGGCATGGCCTTGGCCGCCCACTTGTAGAGGTCCATGTTGGCATGGAGGCAGGCGGGTTGCTCGTGCTCGGCACGTGTCTCAAGGGCGGGTTGGAGCAAATTGAAGGGCTTGGCCTCTTCGGCGAAAAAGCGAAATGCATCGTGGTGGGAACAGCAGATGGGGCGGGATGCCACCAGGGCATCGATCTGTTCCTGAGGTAGACGCAACGAGAGCGTCTTTTCGTGGCGTATCTCCTGGCCTCCGTAGACCATGGCCCATTCGTGCAGGCCGTGGCAGCCGAAGTTGGGAGCGCGGTCGCGGGTGGCTTCAAGCATTTCGATCATATAGCCGAAGCGTAGGCGCTCTTTCTCGCTGAGGGTGGAGGGATCGGCTTCGATGCAGTCTTCGCTGATTCGGTAGTGCCTGCTCTGCAGGTGTTCGGGAATGTCATTGTTCGGCTCTAGAGTGATTCCAGTGCCCGGATGCCATTTCTCAAGCAGGCTGAGAGGGAAGGGGTAGTAGCCGAAGAGGAAGTCCTGAACCGGATGGGGCTGATGGCGAGTGTGTCGTTCGCGGGCGGGAAGCGTGTAGCGTTTAGCTCTCTCCAGATGGGCCGCCGCCGTCGCCTGCCATTCCGGAGCAGGGATGATAGTTGGGATGGCGGAGGCTTTCACGGTCACCAAGGAACCACGATCGTCCCCAAAAGGCAAAATTTCCCTTGCGCGTGGGGGTTCGTGGCCCTAATCATCCCGCCCCCGCACCGAAAGGTGCGACACATCCAAATCGCGGGATGGAGCAGCCAGGTAGCTCGTCAGGCTCATAACCTGAAGGTCGTAGGTTCAAATCCTACTCCCGCAACCAATGAAAGCCGTTGTCGTAAGACAGCGGCTTTCTCCTTTTTAAGAGATTACTGCCTGCGGCCACTGCCTATTGAAAGTAACATCAGCAGGGTGGGGATGCCCAGTGCCACCAATTCGAAGTAGAAGGCCGGCTTAGTCTCCACTTTGAACATGGCTGCCATTCGTTCGGCCATGGCGGCTCCCATTGCGTCCTCCACGGCGGCTTCAACGGGGTCGTCGGCAGAGCTCTCTGCAGCTTCTTTTTGCGCATCTCTCATGTCCTTCATCATCTCACGCTTGGCAGGAAAGCCCATGAACAGTTGGATGAGCAGCAGGCCGAGGGCGCAGGTAGGCAGAATGCCGGCGAATTTGTCGGCTGCTCCACCATCCCCCGAGAGGGATATGCAGGAGAGAATGATGGCAGCCACGATCAGAAAGAATGCCAGTCCGACTAAGTAGCCTTTGTCTATGGATTCGTCCGGGTTGGCTTTCATTTCCATGGTCTCGTCACCGCTAGCTTCAGCTTCTTTAGCCATGTTCTCCATTTGTTCAGATGGGGAGGAACCACCTGTGATGACTTGCATGCCGGTTTGGGTGGCAAGGCTGGTGCCTGAGCATTGGATGTCCACCCAGGGGACAAAGAATAGAAACAGAGCACCAAGAAGTGAGGCCAGGCGGATCTTTGGGAAGATTGAGTTGGGGGCTCCGGCGCTCGTCTGAGCAACAGCGATAGCGGGATTCAGGGAGGGCGTCAGAGAGGGGATTTGAGGAGCGGCCGTCGCACCTGCTGAGATCACCTGGCCGACGGGCTTCCATTCGGGTAGGCCATCATGCCAGATCAGGTCCTCATTGCTGATTTGGCCGCTAGAAAGCATGGCTGTGATCTGGTCCTGGCTATAAGGACCGACTTGTTCTCCGTTTTGATGCAGGTAGTAATCCATGGATGGGTCGCGAATGCGTGTTTGTTTCGCAGCTATTGAGTAGGAGTCTGAAGTGACGATGGAAAGGTGAAATCAGGATCTGCAAGGATTTCGTGAGTATCATAGGCCTTGTGTACGCTAAAAGGGAGATTGCTTGCTAGGGATTCGCTGACTGCAGAGTATTGGAGTCATGCAATTTTTGAAGGGTTTGCCTTTAGTATCTGGTTTATTGCTCAGCTTGACACTACCGCTGACCGCCGCTGAGAAACCCAACGTCGTGTTCATTATGGCGGATGATCTGTGTACGGCTTTGAGTGGTTACGGTCACCCACAGTGCAAGACTCCCAATCTGGACAAGCTCGCTGCCAAAGGAACGACCTTCACCCGCGCCTATTGCCAGTTTCCGCTCTGTGGGCCATCTCGAGCTTCGATCATGTCAGGCATGCACCCACTGACCAATGGAGTGACCGGCAATGGTGGCATCCTCAAGGTCAAGACGCCGACCCTGCCCGAACTTTTCCGTCAGAACGGTTATTGGAGTGGACGCGCTGGCAAGATTTACCACATGGGGGTTCCCGGAAACATCTTCACCGGTGCTCCGGGCACCGATCACAAGGAATCCTGGGATGTGACACACAACGTCAAGGTGATGGAAACTCTGACTCCCGGGAAGGCTGAGGATGTGATGCACGAAGACACGGTTCCTTTTTATGATCGCAACCGCGAGAAGTGGAAGGCCTGGAACGAAGCTAACAAGGGTGGGGTCTTTAAGATCGATCACGGCAATCACCAGGGGAGTGATGTGGTGATTGTGGAAGCCACGGTGCCGGATGCAGAGCTGGCAGATGGATATACTGCCGATAAAGCGATCGAGTTGCTCAAGGAGCGCGCTAAGGAGAAGAAGCCCTTCTTCCTCGGCGTGGGCTTTGTGCGACCGCATGCGCCCTTCGTTGCTCCCACGCGGTCCTTCAAGGATTACGACATCGAGAAGATGAAGCTGCCAGATGTGCCCGAAGGCGATCTCGATGATATTCCCAAGGCCGCCAAGCAACAGTCCAACGCCAACAAGTACAAGATGGATGATTTGGAGCTAAAGAAAGGACTTCGGGGTTATTACGCCTCGGTGACCTACATGGACGAGCAGGTGGGCCGCGTGGTCGATGCGCTCGATGAACTTGGTTTGCGTGACAACACCATCGTGGTGTTTGTGAGTGATCACGGATTCCACCTCGGCGAGCACACGCTGTGGCAGAAGAGCAGTCTGATGGAGGAGAGTGCGCGAGTGCCGCTCATTGTCAGTCTTCCGGGCGTTAAGAAGGGAACTCGCTCCTCACGCGTGGTCGAACTCATCGATCTTTACCCGACGCTAGCCGAGATTGTGGGCCTGAAGACTCCCGATGTGCTGCAAGGGGATAG
>CAZIPY010000178.1:0-6588 GCA_964541125.1 uncultured Luteolibacter sp.
GGGTCAATGGGGAAGCGCGGACCGATTTTGGCCGATTTCACTAGGGCGTGGACAGATTCCGTCCCACTGAGAAATCGCCATTTCAGAGTTGATTCTGGCCGAATCGAGGGCAGTATCTCTCTCAACCACAACTAAACAAAGCAACTTACTAAGGATTAATTCCTTCCCTTGCCATGTCCGAAGAAAAGAAACTCTCCGCCAACGAAGGCATCAAGATCAACAGCAACTACCTGCGCGGCACTCTGCTCGAGGGCCTCGCCGACGAATCCACTGGAGCGATCTCCAAGGATGACGAGCAGGTGATCAAGTTCCACGGTTCCTATCTCCAGGACGACCGCGATCTGCGCAGCGAACGTCGCAAGGCCAAGATGGAGAAGGCCTTCTCCTTCATGATCCGCATCCGCGTTCCCGGTGGTGTGGCCACGCCCGACCAGTGGCTCGAAGTCGATCGCATGGCCGAGGACTACGCCAATGGCACCATCAAGCTGACCACCCGTCAGGCCTTCCAGTTCCACGGCATCATCAAAAAGAACCTCAAGCAGACCATCAAGGAGATCAATGACACCGCGATGGACACCATTGCCGCCTGTGGTGACGTGAACCGCAATGTGATGTGCAACCCCAACCCGCACCTCTCCAGCGTTCACGCGGCTGCCTTGAAAGCCGCCCAAGACATCTCCGATCACCTCACACCGCAAACCAAGGCCTATCACGAAATCTGGCTCGATGGTGAGAAGATCGAAACCAGCGAAGAGGAAGTGGAGCCCATCTACGGCAAGACCTACCTGCCGCGTAAGTTCAAGATCACCGTTGCCGTGCCGCCGTCCAACGACGTCGACATCTACGCCAACTGCCTGTCCTTCGTCGCCATCGTCGAAGATGGTGAGTTGGTGGGTTACAATGTGGCTGTCGGTGGCGGTATGGGCATGAGTCACGGCAAGAAGGAGACCTTCCCGCGCATTGCCGACATCATTGCCTTTTGCACGCCGGAGCAGGTGGTGGACGTTGCCGAGAAGATAGTCCTCATTCAGCGCGACTTCGGTGATCGCACCGACCGCAAACACGCTCGCTTCAAATACACCGTGGATGATAGTGGCGTGGAGTGGATTACCAAGACGCTCAACGAATACCTCGGTTACGACCTCGAAGGTCCCCGCGACTTCAAGTTTGAGGACAATGGCGATCGCTACGGCTGGATCGAAGATCCGAACGGTAACTCCCACTACACCATGTTCGTGCAGGGTGGCCGTGTGCGTGACTTGGATGGTTATAACCTCCGCACCGGTCTGCGCGAGATCGCCAAGATTCACGATGGTGACTTCCGCCTGACCGCCAACCAGAACCTGATGATTGCCAACGTCTCTCCGGAGAAGCGTGCGGCGATTCAACACCTGTTGGATGAGTTTGGCATCTCCAAGCAACTCGATGCTACGGGTCTGCGCCTCAATTCGCTGGCCTGCGTGGCCCTGCCGACCTGCGGTCTGTCGCTGGCGGAAGCCGAGCGCTACCTGCCCGACCTACTCACCGAACTCGATGAGGTGATCGAGGAAGCTGGTCTGCGTTCCGATGACATCACCGTCCGCATGACCGGCTGCCCCAACGGTTGCGCCCGTCCCTTCATTTCCGAGATCGCCTTCGTTGGTCGTGCCCCTGGCAAATACAACGTTTACCTCGGTGGCGGTCACGCCGGTCAGCGCATCTCCAAGCTCTTCAAGGAGAGTTGCCCGAGTGATGAGATCAAGGAGCTGCTCAGCCCCATCATTCACGATTACGCCTCCCATCGTGAAGAAGGTGAGCACTTCGGTGACTTTGTGATCCGCAAGGGTTACGTCGCTGAGACCACCAACGGCGCGGATTTCTGGGAGAACATCAAGCCCGAAGCCCTGAAGAAGTGAGCACCGCTGTCATGCAAGGACTGAAGTTTCACGCCGATCCGGATTTTGATCCGGAGTCGATGTCTGCTGAGTTGAAGGATCTCTCGGCAGGACGACGCGTGGCCTTGCTTTATGAGCGTCTCGGTGACCATTTGGTGGCCACCACTAGCTTTGGGATTCAGTCCTCGGTGATGCTGCACCTGATCCATGAACACGCGCCTTCGGTGCCCGTGGTGTTCATTGATACCGGTTATCTCTTTCCCGAGACCTACCGCTACATGGAGCAGCTTCTCGAACTTCTGCCCAATCTCGATCTTCGTGTGTATCAGCCGCAGGTATCTGCAGCGAGGATGGAGGCGAAGTGGGGCAAGTTGTGGGAGGGGGGACCCGAAGATCAGGATCGCTACGCCCGCATCACCAAGATCGAACCCATGGACCGCGCTCTGCGCGAAATTGGGGCCGATGTCTGGCTGAGTGGTCTGCGCCGGGTGCAATCCAGCACACGCAAGGATCGCCCCATCGTTGAGCAACAGCAGAAGACCCTTAAGGCCTATCCCATCCTCGATTGGCCCGACATCCAGGTGGAGCTCTACATGGATCAGAACGACCTCCCGCGCCACCCCTTGGCGAGTGAAGGCTATGTCACCATGGGTGATTGGCACAGCACCGTGCCCGTCGAGAATGACGACGCTGAGTCTACCCGTTTCGGTGGCCAGAAATATGAATGCGGTCTTCACCTTGACTCCGGCAGTTCCGACTTCCAGATTTGACCCGAAATTTTCCTAACGAATCCCTAATCCGAAAAGAAACAGAACCATGCCCATCTCCGACAACATGGCCGCCACGGTCGGCAATACTCCGCTGATCCGCCTCAATCACGTCACCGAAGGCCTCGACGCCGAAATCTGCGTCAAAGCCGAATTCTTCAACCCGCTCTTCAGTGTGAAGGACCGCATCGGTCGCTCCATGATCGAAGCTGCTGAGAAAGACGGCTCGCTCAAGCCCGGCGGTCTGATCATCGAGCCGACTTCCGGTAATACCGGCATCGCGCTTGCCTTCATCGCCCGCGCTAAAGGTTACCGCTGCATCCTGACCATGCCTGAGAGCATGTCGATTGCGCGCCGCGTGCTGCTTCGCTTGCTCGGTGCTGAGATTGTCCTCACCCCGCGTGCCAAGGGCATGGGTGGAGCCATCGCCATGGCCAAGAAGCTCATCGAAGAGACTCCGGGCGCCTTCGGTCCCAGCCAGTTCGACAATCCCGCCAACCCGCAGGTGCATCGTGAAACCACCGCTGAGGAAATTTGGGCTGATACCGAGGGTAATGTGGATGCCTTCGTCGCCGGTGTTGGTACCGGTGGCACCATTACGGGTGTTTCGGAAGTGCTCAAGGAGCGCACCGATCTACTCACTGTGGCAGTCGAGCCCAGCGCCAGCCCTGTGATTACTCAGAAAAAGGCAGGCGAAGATCTCACTCCTGGTCCGCACATGATTCAGGGTATTGGTGCCGGCTTCATCCCCGGTAACCTCAATGTCGATGTCGTGGACGAAGTGATTCAGGTTAGCAACGAGGCCGCGTTCGAAATGGCCCAGAAGCTGGCACAATTGGAAGGTCTTCCCGCTGGTATCTCCACCGGTGCCAACGTGACTGCTGCCATCGAGCTGGCGAAGCGCCCCGAAATGAAGGGCAAGCGCATCGTGACCGTGGGTTGTTCCTCCACCGAGCGCTACCTTTCCACTCCACTTGCTGAGCAGGTGCGTGGTGAGGTGACCGATCTTCCGGTCAGCGAAGCCTAATTCGAAACTTCTTTAAAAGCGTGGGCGTCTCTCAGATGCCCACGTTTTTTTGTGTCATGATATCGGCGGTCATCCACGCCGGGTGCGCACCGCATCAGCCAGCACATCGAGGACTTCCACGGTGTCGTCCCATCCCAAGCAGGCGTCGGTGATGGATTGGCCGTGAGTGAGGTTATCGCTGAGCTTCTGGTTTCCTTCCACCAGGTTGGACTCGATCATTACCGAGCTGATCACCTTGCAGCCGTTGCTGATCTGGTGGGCGAGATCCTTGGCGACCATGGGCTGGTTGCGGAAGTCTTTCATCGAGTTGCCGTGAGAGCAATCGACCATCAGGTGTTCGGGAAGTCCCTGCTCCTTGAGCATGTTGGCGGCCTCGGCGATGGAGTCCTTGTCGTAGTTTGGGCCCTTTTTACCGCCCCGCATAATAACGTGGCAGCTCTTGTTGCCGCTGGTGGAGACAATGGCTGATACACCCTGCTTGGTCACCGAGAGAAAGTGATGGGGGTGAGAGGCGGATTGGATGGCATCGAGTGCGATCTGAATGGAGCCACCAGTGCCGTTCTTGAATCCCACTGGCATGGAGAGGCCGGACGCAAGCTCGCGGTGAAGTTGGCATTCGGTGGTGCGGGCTCCGATTGCGCCCCAGCAGATGAGGTCGGCAATGTATTGCGGGGAAATGGTGTCGAGGAACTCGGTGGCGGTGGGGATGCCCATGTTGGAGAGCTTGAGCAGGAGACCGCGGGCCACGCGCAGGCCTCGGTTAATGTCGAAGGAGTTATTGAGATCGGGATCGTTGATCAGGCCTTTCCAGCCAACCGTGGTGCGCGGTTTTTCGAAATAGACTCGCATCAGCACCAGCACGTCGTCTTTGAGGCGTTCGGCTTCGGCTTTGAGCTTCTCAGCGTATTCGATGGCGGCATCTGGATCGTGGATGGAGCAGGGGCCGACGATGGCTAGCAGACGATCGTCAGAACCCTTGAGAATGGCATCTACCTGTTCACGGGTGGCGGCCACGAGTTCGGAGGCCTCCTCGGTGATGGGGAGGTAGTAGGCCAGAACGGAAGGAGAGATCAGGGGGTTGATCCCAGCGATCCGGAGATCGTCTGTACGGTGCTTCGTCACGGGCGGAATGCATGGAGCAGGCTTGCGCATGAGGCAAGAAGCAATTCAGGCTGGGTCCACCTTCATGAGTAAGAACGAGCGCATCGATGTCCTCTTGGTCCAGCGTGGTCTCTGTGAGACTCGCGAGCAGGCCAAACGCCTGATCCTAGCAGGAGAGGTGCGCAGCGGTGACCGGATTATCGACAAGGCCAGCACCAAACTTGCTTCCGATGCCGAGTTGTCCCTCAAGGAGAAGCCAAAGTTCGTCGGACGGGGTGGCTTCAAGATCGAAGGGGCACTCGACGGCTTCGGAATCGATCCGACTGGATGGGTCTGCATGGACGTGGGTGCCTCCACAGGTGGCTTCACCGACTGTCTGCTCCAGCGCGGCGCTGAACGGGTCCACGCGATTGATGTAGGCACCAACCAGCTCGTCTGGAAGCTGCGCAATGACCCGCGGGTGATCTCGAAGGAGCAGTTCAATGCCCGAAATCTCCAGCCTGACGATGTGGGTGAGCCCATCCGTCTGGCGGTGATGGACCTGTCGTTCATTTCACTGACCAAGGTGCTCCCGGCAGTGTTCTCGGTCATGGCCGATGACGGCATGGTCGTTCCCCTGATCAAACCGCAATTCGAGCTCAGTCGGGAGGAGGTTGCCAGGGGAGGTATCGTCCGCGAGCCTGAGCTGCACGATAAGGCGGTGGCCAAGATCCGAGACTTCGTTGCAGAACAGGATGGATGGGAGTGGCTCGATGTCATGGATTCGCCGATCAAGGGCGGTGACGGCAATAAGGAGTTTTTGGCGCTGCTGCGCCGCGCCAAAAAAGAACATTGAACTTCCAACGTTCAACGTTGAACGTCGAAATTTCAGAATTGTCCAAGGACTGCGCAAGCCGTGAACGCAGCGAGCGCATTTTGGCAGTTTTGAGCTCTCCTAAGTGCACACTCGTGAATGACTTCGACGTTGGAAGTTGGATGTTCGACGTTGGACGTTCAAGCGCCGTAGCCGCTGGCCATCTGATCTGGACAGTTTGACGCACTTGGGGCAGGGTTTTCAGGGTGATTCAGATCTCAGACCGCTATATCGGAAAGCAGGTGCTCCTCGGCACGCTTTACGCGGTCATTGTGCTCTGCATGGTCCTGATGCTCGGCAAGATGTTTCAGGAAATCCAGCCGCTGCTGGTCGACCAGAAGGCACCGCTTAGCTTGTTGGTGCGCTTCATTCTTTCGGTGTTGCCGGCGTCTCTGATGTACACGCTGCCTTGGGGATTTCTCTCGGCCGTGCTGCTGGTCTTCGGTCGCATGTCCTCGCATCAGGAGCTGACCTGTTTCCGGGTGTCGGGCATGAGCCTGCCACGCCTCTCCGCGCCGGTCTTCATCATTGGTGCCGTCCTCTCCTCGATTTGCCTGTGGCTGAATGTGGATTTCGTTCCCAACGCAAAGGCCACGGTCAAGGAGTTGCTCTATGAGCAGGCCGCCCGCGATCCCAACTCGCTGCTCAAGCCCGGCGTGGCCACCGGCAGCTTCACCAACGATGCGGGTGGTGAGCAAAAACTTCTGATTGAAGGCCGTGATGGGCAGTGGGTCCGCGGCTTCCACTTCTATGAACTTGGTGGTGAAGGGGAGGATTCCATTTACGTTCACGCCACCCAGGCGGCCTTGTCCGTCGACGAGGGTTCCAACCAGTTGCGCATCAAGTTGGACAACGCCTACTTCGAGACCATCAAGCCAGATGGTCAGACTGAGATGGTCTTTGCGAAGCATGCGGAACCGCTGCTGATCGAACTCGAGAAGCCGCGTAGCCGGAAAAAGAAGGTCA
>CAZIPY010000179.1:0-3870 GCA_964541125.1 uncultured Luteolibacter sp.
TCGCAGATCGGCCTGATGGAAATGACCCGTCAGCGCCTCAACGAATCGTTGCGCGATTCGATGTATGAGCCCTGTCCGTATTGCTCGGGCCAAGGCCGTGTGAAGACGCCGATGACCATGTCCGTGGAGATCCAGCGTCACCTCAACACTGTGATCCAGAAGCACCGCGACTCCGTGGGCGACATGATCGTGGTGGTGAACGCCGAGGTGCTCAACCGCTTCAAGAGTGAGGACTCCAAGCTGCTGATGGAGCTGGAACGCTCTCATTCCGGTCGTCTGATCTTCCGTTCGGATCCGGCCCTGCAGCGTGAGCGCTTTGCGATCATCGATGCCAGGACGGAGAAGACCCTGGAATCGCGTTAAATCGGGCAGGGTATCTGCTTACAATCTGCCATGAGTCGCAAAACCAAGATCATCTGCACCCTCGGTCCCGCCACAGAGACCGAGGAAAAGATCAGCGAGCTGATCGAGGCCGGGGCGAATGTCTTCCGCCTCAATATGAGCCACGCCAAGCACGACTGGGCGCGGCAGATGGTGGAGATTGTGCGGGCTCAGGCCGAGCGCCATGCCAAGCACATCGGCGTGCTCTTCGATCTGACCGGGCCCTCCATCCGCACGGGTGATCTGGACGAGCCCTACCAGCTCGCCGAGGGCGATCACATCGAGTTTCGTAAGCTCGGCACCGAACCGAGCGTGGAGAAGTCCACCACGGTCAACTACGAGGGCATGATGGAAGATGTCTCGGTGGGTGACACGCTGGTAGTGGATAACGGAGCGCTCTTGATGAAGATCGAGCAGGTTCAGGGCGACCGCATCGTCTGCATCGTTAAGACGCCCGGCAAGTTGGGCAACCGCCGTCACATCAACCTGCCGGGAGTGCGACTCAATCTGCCAGCTCTCACCGATAAGGATCACAAGGATCTCGCCCTCGCAGTGGACTGCAAGGCCGACTTCATTGCTGGCTCCTTTGTCCGCGATGCTGCCCACGTGGTGGCTCTGCGCGAAGCCATGGAGGCTCAGGGTGGGAATGCCAAGCTCATCGCCAAGGTCGAGGATCAGGAAGCAATCAAGAATATGGACGCCATCATCAAGGAGGCGGACATCATCATGATTGCCCGTGGTGACCTGGGAACCGAAGTGGAGTTCGAGGAACTGCCGCTGCTGCAACGCCGCCTAGTGAAGCGCTGCCACGAACTCAGCACCCGCGTGATTGTGGCGACCCAGTTGCTTGAATCCATGATCTCCAATCCCACGCCCACACGTGCCGAGGTAACTGATGTGATGAACGCCTCATACGAGGAGGCCGATGCGCTCATGCTCTCTGGCGAAACCTCCATAGGCCGCTATCCGGTGCGCTGCGTGCAGGCCCTGGTCCGCATTTCCAAGCGCATGGAGCGTTCGGGTGGCCACGGCTTCGGTGATAGCGTACTGTTGCAGGACGAGCGCCAGAAGGTGGCAAGTGCTGCGGTGGAACTGGCCGATTCGCTCGCCGATTCACGTTTGGTCGTGCTCACCCGCCGCGGAATCCTTGCCAATCAGGTGGCCATGCTGCGTCCGCGTACCAACGGCTTTTATGCTTTCACCCCTCTGGAAGAGGTCTGTCGCCGCTTGAGCATCACTCGCAACGTGGAGGCGATCCACATGGCCTTCTCAGGCAATATGGAGGAGACCGTGAATAAGATTACTGCGCATCTCCTCGCCGAAGGCTTGGTCAACACCGGCACGCCGATGGTGATTGTCTCGGACATTTTCTCGAGCCAGTTTGCGGCAAACTCGATCTTTCTCCATCACGCCTGAGCCTTTAATTGCCGAGCTTGCTCGGGTGGCTGAAGCCCGTCGCTGAGAGACTGAAGCGGATGATGAAGGGAGAGAGCGCACCAGTAATGACAGCAAGTAAGATCCATTCATGGCCACTCTCACGGTCAATGACGTCATAGAAGCGCAGGGGCAGTATCAGGATTAAAAACGCGAGGGTGCTGACCATCATGATGAGCAATCCTGTAATCAAGCTGGAGCCGAGCAGTCGGATCAAGGTTTCCAGACCTTTGACGTAATGGGTCGCGATATTTTTCAGCGCGGGCTTGATGGAGCCATAGTGTTCGGTGCTCATGCCTGTAATTTGTTTCGATTCGCGATTTTGTTAGCGATCCAGTAAACGAGAAAGACCAGAGAGATGCTCCAAAGGCTGATGGCGGTCAGGGCAGCGGCGGGCATTGCGATCATCAATGCGATCATGGCCTCTCCATCATCGGGGCCGAACCCGTCGTAGAGGTAGGCATGGATGCCAAAAAGTAGGCCGAAGAGCACAATGAACGGTGCGATCAGCACTGCGAGGGTTGTGAGAATGACGCGCGAGGCTCTCATGAGGATGGCTTTTGAATTTTCATGGGAGACGTCTGGTTGGTTTCCAACCTGGCCCCGTCTGAGAGAACCACCGGGCGGACTTCGGGTTCCTTGAGGTTAATGCGGACGACCACAGTGCCGGCAATGAAGTCGTGAAGGGCACGACGCTTGGAGTTGGTCAACATGGTGACCAATTCCAGCAGGTACCAGCCCAGAATGATCAGACCCAAGTAAGCTAGGGTCTCGCTGGCTGGATGGACGGATGGGAGGCTTTGTCGGTCCTCCGCCATGGCGAGAATGTCCTGATTCGTTTCAGTGGGAGCGGCATGGTCAAATAATTGGATCGCCATCACTGAGATGGTGATGGACAGAGAAAGAGGAATCAGATCCCGAAGGATGGCATGCACCCATGAAATCGGAGTTTCATCCTTTGCCCTGACGACTCTCAGTTTGGTGCCGAGTTTGCCCAAGGTGCCGCCAAACAAGGCATGAAAGCAGATGGAATATACAAAGTGCAGGATGGTAATCACGATGTAGGTAGTTTGGATCGCCGATAGATCAAAATCGTAATGCTGCGCGATGAGATACGGAGCAAGTGCAAGTGGAATCCAGAGGGCCATCCTGTCGATGTGAGGACCAAGAAATCTTGGCCAGAAGGTATGATACTTCTCTCCCACCAAAGACCGGTTCTTGGAGTAATACCTCAACACAAAGACCGCGACGACCGTCGAAACGATGAGCTGCGTGACTTGTGGTTCCAGAGGATGAGGCATAATGCGTCAGAATGGTTGAGGCGGAGGCCTAATGCGCCTGTAGCCAGTTGTCGCCCGTGCCAGCGGTCACTTCCACCGGCGTGTCGTGCGGGAGGGCGAGGGCACCCTCCATGATCTCGATGATCTTGGGGGTGAGTTCTTCCTTTTCGTCGAGGTGAAGGTCGAAGACGAGTTCATCATGCACCTGCAGCAGCATGCGGGTCTTGTAGTTGCCTTCGCGGAGTAGCGCATCCACGCGGATCATCGCCAGCTTGATCATGTCCGCTGCGGTGCCCTGGATGGGCATGTTGATGGCGGCTCGCTCCGCGTTGTTGCGGATGTTCTGGTTGCTGGAGGTAAGATCGGGAAACTCGCGGCGGCGGCCGCAGAGGGTTTCGGCGTAGCCGACGTCTCGGGCGGCGTCGATGGTGCCATCCATGAAGGTCTTGATGGCCGGATACTCGCGGAAGTAAGCGTCGATGATTTCGGCGGCCTCACCACGGGGGATGCCGAGGCGCTGGGAGAGTCCAAAGGCGGAGATGCCGTAGATGATGCCGAAGTTGACCATCTTGGAGCGGCGGCGTTGCTCGGAGGTGACCTCATCCACGCTCACGCCAAAGACCTTGGAAGCGGTGACGCTGTGAATGTCCGTGCCCTGGCGGAAGGCCTCGATCATGGTGGCGTCGTTGGCGATGGCGGCCATGATGCGCAGTTCGATCTGCGAGTAATCGCAGGCCAGCAGGGTGCAGCCATCGGCGGGCACGAAGGCCTTGCG